>CAYUYV010000071.1:17854-22869 GCA_964449455.1 uncultured Alphaproteobacteria bacterium
ACCGGCGCAACTGATCACCGGCGCAACTGATCCATGAGCCAATGTGACATCCTTGGATAAAACAGCCACCGCGCAACCGCGAACCCGCACCTCTACTGGTGCCTTTTTGGGGAGGACCGCAATGACCGGCCATGACGACTTTTCACAGCACGTCTACACAATGACCATTGACGGGCGCGCTGTTTCGGGGACGGAACAGTTTTCCGTTGTCAATCCGGCTCAAGGGACATCCTTTGCCAAGGCCCCGGATTGCACCAAGGCGGAACTGGAACTGGCCATTGCCTCGGCACGGGCCGCCCTGCCGGCATGGCAGGCAACGCCCCTTGAGACTCGCCGCCAGGCCCTCCTGGCCATCGCTGGCACCATCATGCAGCATGCGGATGAACTCTCCCGCCTGCTGACGACCGAGCAGGGCAAGCCCCATCCGGATGCCCAGGCCGATGTCATGGGCGGCGCATTCTGGCTTTCGGAAATTGCAAAGCTCGATCTGCCCGAGCATGTCTCTGAGGATTCCGAACAGCGACTCGCGGTCACCCGTTATGTGCCTGTGGGCGTGGTTGCAGCCATTGTGCCGTGGAATTTTCCCATCGTGCTGGCCATGTTCAAGCTCGCGCCGGCTTTGCTCGCCGGCAACACGGTGGTGCTCAAGCCGGCGCCCACCACGCCGCTCACCACATTGCGGATTGGTGAATTGGTCCGCGACCTGCTGCCAGCTGGTGTTTTGAATGTCATCTCCGGCTCCGACCGTCTTGGCCCATGGATGACGTCCCACGCAGGCATCGACAAAGTCAGCTTCACCGGCTCCACGCAAACCGGTCGCCGTGTCATGGCAAGCGCGGCCCCGACCCTCAAAAAGGTCACCCTGGAGCTGGGTGGCAATGACGCCGCGATCATCATGCCCGATGTGGATGTGAAGGCTGTGGCGGAGGATTTGTTTTGGGCCGCGTTTCGCAATGCTGGCCAGATCTGCATTGCCACCAAGCGCATGTACATCCATGCCGACATCTATGACGAACTCACCGACGCGATTGTCGCCTATGCCCGCAATGTCGTGGTGGGCGATGGCTCCCAGCAGGGCACACAAATTGGTCCTGTGCAGAACGAAGCCCAATATCGGCGGGTGCTGGAGCTGATCGAGGATGCCAAGGAGCAGGGTTACAAATTCCTGATGGGCGGTGAGGAAAGCGCCGAGCCCGGATTTTTTGTCCCCGTGACCATCCTCGACAATCCGCCGGAAGACGCGCGCATCGTCCAGGAAGAACAGTTCGGTCCGGTTCTGCCCTTGATGAAATATGACAACCTGGATGATGTGATCGCCCGGGCCAACGACAGCGAATATGGTCTTGGTGCCTCGATCTGGACCGCGGATATCGAACGGGCCCAACAGATCGCGACTCAACTCCAGGCCGGCACGATCTGGATCAACGAATCCCAGCACCTTTCACCCCATGCTGCCTTTGGCGGTCACAAGCAGTCCGGTGTGGGTGTTGAAGGCGGCATGGATGGCCTGATGGAGTTCGTCCAGGCCCAGACGATTTTCCTGCGCAAAAGCAAATAACACAGAGCTGCGCTACAGCTGCTCGTGCATGATAGGACGATCTCGCCAGCCTGCCTCGGCATATCGGGGCAGGCTGATTTGTCCCCGGTGGGTGGGCTGGATCGGCCAGTGAGAAACGAGGTCATACCCGGGTGCGTATAGGGACTCGGCTAAAAACAGCTGTAGGTGTTAGCGGCCGGAGGCGCTGACAATCTGTCGGCAGAGGGGTTCCAGGCGGTCTGCGGCGTCGCGATGCATGTCCGGCGATGGGTAATAGGTGTTCAGAGTCTTCTTCTGCGCACCATGGGGGCGATCGGCGCTCAAAGGCATGGTCGTGGGAGCGCCCGTCTCGCGGTCATAAAGCTGCTGGGGAAGACCGCGGTTGGAAACACTTTCCACATATCCATCAGCACCGGAACGAATGGCCGTGACCATCTGCCTATTCACAAGCTGCGGATAGCCGTTGAGCAGATGATGCACGGTGTAATACCGGTCGCGATAGTCGGGCGTGCGCGCGGACATCCAAAACAAGATTTTCGGCACCGTAATCCGGTCCAGCAACGCCAAATGGCTGTCGATGCAGTTCTGTCGGGTTTCACGGACGATCCGGCGAATCCGGTCTGTCACGATGGGGAGAAAGAAATATCTTGTCCCACCGCGGGGCAACTGGATCAGGGCCTCTTCCCCCAGGAGATTGGCAAAGGCATCATCCCCCCGCACAATGGCCCCGTCACGCTTCCTCAGCAGCCGCTCACTGCCACGGCTTTCATATTCCGAATTGCCCTCACTACGGGCCGACATGATCTGAACAATGACGAAGCGCGACCTGTTAATGTCCTCAAGCAGTGACTGGTGTCTGAGGAAAAAGGAGGCGCCGGCTCCAGGGTGGCTGAGATTGAGGGCCGCAAGACCCAGCCGCTGCTCAAGAAGAGTCGGGTAAGGATGATCGCAAAAGCGGCCAAAGGTCTGGGCCGCGCCGAGACAGGTGAAATAGCGCCCTTGCGCCATGCTCGCTGGCCTGGGCCCCCGAAAGGTCAGATTGGTTCTTGGGCACTTGTAGAGGTGATAATCCGTGATATGCCCATCAAGGACGCCATATCTATGACTGGGTTCCTCATCCTGTATCGCGCCCAGCGCTGCCGTCACCATGGTTCCCCCAATCTGCCTATGATCTCACGCACCGGTTCGGCGCCGCGGCCGTGACCCATGGCCATGGTAGCACACACCCCCGGCGCCGTTGAAAAGAGGCCGTATTTAGGGCCTTGCATGCCTTTCACCTTCGACGTCATCCCGGATTATGCTGCACAGTTTTGGTGTGTTAACCCTGGACGAGCGGATGGAGAGCTTCGAACGCGGGCTCTTTGCTGTCCGAAAATATGATATCCGGCATCTGATCGCGGATATGTCGATAATGACCGCATCCAATGATGATGACCGCATCCAATAATGAGATCGAGGACCTCATCTTTGCCGAAGCCGTTATCCGGCCGCGACACATTTTGAGCCGCGTTCGCCATACGATCTTGTGGATGCGCTCAAGCCCTTTGCCGGCTGATCGGGTGTGCTCAGCTGCGCACCAGCACCGCACACGGACGACGCGCCCGGGACCATTGGCCAGCGGATCAAAGCGCGAGCACGGCATCCCAAGCAGGGTTCGCCGAAACCAGCCTCGGCGAAACCAGCCACCAAACCGCCCCGTCTCGCTGCGACCTGGATGCCCAAAACGGCGCCATGCAGATCACTGGGACCTCATCCGGTCCTCAGGCAGCGCGAAGCCACTCGCGGGCCTGGCGCTGGGCTTCGGCAACCTGCGCAGCGGACATTTCCGATGCCAGTTCCTTGCGCCAGCGCTTGGCATCTTCGCTGCCCATGGTGGCGGCGAGATTGAACCACTTGTGTGCCTCGACAATGTCATAGGCCACGCCCTGGCCGGTCGAGAACATCATACCCAGGCGATACATGGCATCCGAGGAGCGATTCTCCCGGGCCTCACGCAGCAGCGTATCGCCGCTTTCCGTCTGCGGTGCTGCCGTTTCGGTTTCGTCCAGAACGGCACTATTTGCGTCCATATCCAACATCGTACCCAACTCCCCTAAATCTCGGCCCTGCCGGGACCGGCCGGATGGACCGGCGCCTGTCGGCAGGGCTCCCCGTCCGCCGACATTTCGACGGTGCCCCCGGGCGGTTTAGCATTGGGTTAAACCCGAAGGCTGGGTCGCCTGCCGGCGTCCGATAGAGACATCAGGCCATACGCAAACCCCTCGCGATGTGCCAAACATCACGAGGGGTCACATAGACGGAACAGGGGCGGGATATGGGCGATCACAAGCCCAGTTTTTGGTTCAGGATCTCATTCACGGCCTGGGGATTGGCCTTGCCGCCGGTCGCCTTCATGACCTGACCAACGAACCAGCCCATGAGCTTGGGCTTTTCCTTCACCTCTTCGACCTTGTCCGGGTTCGCCGCGATGATCTTGTCGATCTCCGCCTCAATGGCGCCCGTGTCGGTGACCTGTTTCAGGCCTTTTTCCTCGACAATCAAACCCGGATCCTGGCTCGTCTCCAGCATGATCTCGAAGACGTCCTTGGCGATCCGTCCAGAGATCGTCTGGTCTGAAATGAGATCGAGCAAGGCGCCGAGCTGGCCGGCAGATACCGGACTCTCGGTCACGTCCTTGCCGAGCTTGTTCAGGGCTCCAAAGAAATCGCCCGTCACCCAGTTCGCCGCCATTTTGGCGTCACGGCCTTTGGCCACGGTCTCGAAGAATTCGGACTTTTCCTTCTCCGCCACCAGAACGCCGGCGTCATAGGCCGACAGGCCGTAGTCGGACATGAACCGTGCCTTTTTGTCATCGGGCAGTTCCGGGAGACCTTTTTTGATCTCCTCAATCCAATCGAGATCAAGCTCCAGGGGCAACAGGTCCGGGTCCGGAAAATACCGGTAGTCGTGGGCCTCTTCCTTGGAGCGCATGCTGCGGGTTGTGCCGGCGCTGACATCGAAGAGCCGGGTTTCCTGGTCGATTGACCCGCCATCCTCAAGGATGTCGATCTGGCGCCGCGCCTCATACTCGATGGCCTGGCGGATATAGCGGATCGAGTTGACGTTCTTGATCTCGCAGCGTGTGCCGAAACCCTCTCCCGGCCGGCGCACGGAGACATTGACGTCGGCCCGCATGGAGCCCTGCTCCATATTGCCGTCGCAGGTGCCAAGATAGCGCATGATGGCACGCAGCTTAGTCACGAAGGCCCCGGCCTCTTCCGCCGAGCGCAGGTCCGGCTTGGTCACGATCTCCATAAGGGCAATACCGGATCGGTTAAGGTCCACAAAGGAACGGTCCGGCGCCAGATCGTGAATGCTCTTGCCTGCATCCTGTTCCAGGTGCAGCCGCTCGATGCCGATCTCGATGGTCCGGCCGTCGGCCAGATCCACTTCAACCACGCCTTCCCCCACGATCGGGTTCTTGTACTGGGAGATCTGA
>CAYUYV010000072.1:0-1365 GCA_964449455.1 uncultured Alphaproteobacteria bacterium
CTAAAGGGTCTTCGGGTCAACAGGTCTTCGGGCCAGCGGGTCTTCGGGCCAGCGGGTCTTCGGGCCAGCGGTCTGTGATCCGGCAAGTCTGAGCCCGCAAGGGATCAGGGCCCGATGGGCCGACAGGCCGGCGGTTGCACACCCGCCGGTGCGCAGGGGACAGACGGATGGATACGCCCATGCCGTCGAATTTGAACGCATATTCGGGACGATAACGATGCTCTCCGGTCTTCTTGGCATGTTCTCCGCCGATATGGCGATCGATCTTGGAACGGCGAATACCCTTGTTTACGTCAAAGGGCGAGGCATCGTTCTCAACGAGCCGTCGGTCGTGGCGATCATCGCCAAGGGCGGCAAGAAGCAGGTGCTCGCGGTTGGCAATGACGCCAAGATGATGCTGGGCCGTACGCCCGGAAACATCGAAGCCATCCGACCCATGCGCGATGGGGTCATTGCGGATTTCGAAGTGGCCGAAGAGATGATCAAGCACTTCATCCGGAAAGTGCATAACCGGTCCAATTTTGCCAATCCGCTCATTGTTGTCTGTGTGCCGTCGGGTTCGACAGCGGTGGAGCGCCGGGCGATCCAGGAATCTGCCCTCTCAGCCGGCGCCCGCCGGGTCTATCTGATCGAGGAGCCCATGGCTGCCGCAATCGGCGCCGGCCTGCCCGTGACCGAGCCCACCGGCTCCATGGTGGTTGATATCGGTGGCGGTACGACGGAAGTGGCCGTTCTGTCCCTGGGCGGCATCGTTTATTCCCGGTCCGTGCGGGTCGGCGGCGACAAGATGGATGATGCGGTGGTCGCGTTCATCCGTCGTCACCACAACCTGCTCATCGGTGAAAGCACCGCCGAGCGAATTAAGAAGCAGGTGGGCTCCGCCATGATCCCGCCCGATGGCCAGGGCGACTCCATCGACATCAAGGGCCGTGACTTGATGAATGGGGTGCCTAAAGAGATCACCATCACCCAAAAGCAGGTGGCCGAAGCCCTGGCGGAACCGGTCGGCGCTATTGTCGAAGCGGTTAAGGTTGCCCTTGAGGCCACGCCGCCGGAACTGGCGGCCGACATTGTCGACAAGGGCATTGTCCTCACTGGTGGCGGCGCTCTGCTGCAGCATCTTGATCAGGTGCTTCGGGATGAGACCGGCCTGCCGGTCAGCCTGGCCGATGAGCCCTTGTCCTGTGTTGCCCTGGGCACTGGCAAGGCTCTCGAACAGCACAAAAAGATGCGCCACGTCCTCTCGACCGTGTATTGACGCACTGCTTTTCCACGCTGTTCACAGCGCGCAGCCTGGCGCCCCCGCGGGCGCCTGTGCCCGCCGGTGCGTCCATTGGACCATTCGCTGGCCGGGGACCATTCGCT
>CAYUYV010000072.1:1465-16010 GCA_964449455.1 uncultured Alphaproteobacteria bacterium
GGACCATTCGCTGGCCGGGGACCATTCGCTTGCCGGGTGAGGCGGGACAGCTGCGCCATGGGATCCAAAATCTTAAATGTGACGGGTCATGCACAGATGAATGGCCATTCTCTTGCATGAATGCGCGGATCCTGCTGTATGCTTAAGCACTGGGATATGGGGGTGATGCAATCGTTGCGATGGCATTTGCGCTGAGCTGGGCCTGCCCGGGTGGTTTTCCCAAACAGGTTTGGGACAGACTGGTCTTGGATGACAGGACAGTGCAAGCGCGCGGTTGGTCGGCGTTGGACGAGCGAACAGGGATTGAGGGCAGGTGTTTCAAACTCCGTCATCGGAAAAAAACGGGTCGGCGGCCCGCGCGGTGCCGGTACGGTCCTTCTTGTTTCTGGTCTTTTTGGCCGTTCTGATCCTGTTTCTGGGACGCACCGACAGTGCCACCCTGGCCAATCTCCGTACTCAGACGGCTGAGACCTTCGGCAGCTTCTTTAATGTGTTCTCACGCCCCGTCGCGGCCACGATCTCCTGGTTCGACGGGCTCCAGGACGTGGTCCTCGTCTATCGCCAGAATGAGCGCTTGCGCCTTGAAAATCAGCGGCTCCTGGAATGGAAGGCCCATGCGGAGCGCCTCCAGGCTCGCATTGAGCGGTACAACGCCCTGCTGAATGTCCGCGTGGACCCCAGCATCGATTTTGTAACCGCCCGCGCCGTTGCCGACAGTGGCAGCCCCTTTGTGCGCACCCTCGTGGTCAATGCGGGCCGTGAAGACGGGGTCACGAAGGGCCAGGCCGTCATCAACCACAAGGGCCTTGTGGGCTGGGTCGTGGGCGCCGGTGAGACCGTGTCCCGGATCCTGCTGGTCACGGATCTCAACAGCCGCATTCCGGTGATGATTGGGGCCGAGGGCCAACGCGCGATCCTGGCCGGTGACAACACAGCCCAGCCGCGTCTGGAGTTCCTGATGGCCACCGGCAAGGTGGAAGCCGGAGACGTGGTGATGACCTCCGGCGATGGCGGCGTTCTGCCGCCGGGCCTGCCCATCGGCGTGGTCGCCGGTGTGGATCAGCTTGGCGCCTACCGCGTCGCCTGGTCGCCCCATGACGGTCCGATCGATTCGGTGCGGGTGCTGAATTACACCTTCCCCCGCGATGTCACCGTGATCGATGAGGCCCTGCCCGTGGGGCCGGATCCCGCATCGATCCAGACGGATCCATCCGCTGAAGCGGTCGCGGAGGACCAGTAATGGCGATGGCAACGACCGCATCGACGAGCACGGCCCGTCCGCTTTTCATTCTGCTGACGCTGTTGGGGGCCGCGCTTGCTGTTCTGTTCCAGGCCTTGCCGTTCGGGACCTTTAACGACATCCCCCTTGCCCCCGTGGTGGCGTTGATCGCGCTCTTTTACTGGGCGGTTTACGTGCCGGAGGTGTGCCCCACCTGGGTCGCCTTTCTCACGGGCCTGTTCCAGGACGTGGTGTCCGGCGGCCCGCTCGGCCTTTGGGCCCTCGTCTATGTGATCGTCTACCGAGCCGTTTTGCAGAACCGCCTGTTGTTTATTGGCCGCGCGGCCTATTCCGGATGGGCCGGTTTTGCCATGGCCGCAATTTTGACCACCGCTCTGGCCTGGGCGGTTGGCAGTCTCTATTTCGGCCAGCCCTTGTCGCCCACACCGATCCTGGGCCAAATGATGGTCACGGTTCTGTGCTACCCGATTTTTGCAAAGGTGATGCTACGGTTGGGCCGGTTCTTCGGCGTTGTCGATCCGACCCTATGACGGGATTGCCGGGTGGGCGCACCAGGCTCACCGCGCTGGTCCATCATGATACGGATGGTTGGCGGGTCGAGCGACATGCGGCCTGAGCGGGACGGCTGACGGGGAGGGGGGATGGGATGCGCTCCGGGCAATGGGCACCGGATGCGCACAAAGATGGTGGGGTTTGGTCCATGATGGATGGACGCGATCAGGCGCGCCAGCAGCGCTTCACCCGGCGGGCTTTGTTCCTGTCTGCGGGCGCCGCGGGCGTATTCGGCACGCTTTTCGCCCGGCTTTACCAGCTCCAGGTCCTTGATGCTGCCCAATACCGCATGAAGGCGGAAGAAAACCGCGTCAAGGTGCGCCTTCTTTCCCCCTTGCGCGGTCGAATTGTCGACCGGTTCGGGGTGGAACTCGCCGGCAATCGTCAAAATCTCCAGGTCGATCTCGTCGCCGAGGATACCGAAGGCCGTTCCGTCGAGGACATTCTGGATGAGCTGTCCCGGGTCATTGAGCTGTCGGACTATCGCCGCGCCAAGGTGTTGCGGGAAATCCGCCGCAACGCGCGCTTTGTTCCGGTCACCGTGTCTTCCAACCTGACCTGGCAGGAATTTGCGCAGATCAATCTGCTGAGCCCGGATTTGCCCGGTGTTCAGCCGGAAGTGGGCGACACCCGCTATTATCCTTTTGCGGATGGTCTTGTGCATGTGGTGGGCTATGTGGGCGCCGTGTCCGACCCGGACATGGACGAGGATCCGCTGCTCAAACTGCCTGGCTTCCGTGTCGGGCGCAGCGGCGTTGAAAAGGTGGTCGACCCGGATCTGCGCGGCAGTGCCGGCTCAAAGACCGTTGAGGTCAATGCTGGTGGACGGATCATCCGTGAGCTGGAGCGCAAGGAAGGCCAACCCGGGGCCGAAACGGTCCTCACTCTCGATGTCGGCGTCCAGGCGGCGGCGAACAAGGCCCTTGAGGGGGAAAGCGGTGCGGCGGTTGTGCTGGACGTGCATACCGGGGAGGTGATCGCGCTCGCCTCCCAGCCTGGATTCGATCCCAATGCCATGACAAGCGGCGTGAGCCAGACCGAATGGAACGCTCTGCTGTCCAACAAATTCAAGCCCCTGATCAACAAGGCCGTGCAGGGACAATATCCGCCGGGCTCGACCGTCAAGCCCCTGGTCGCTCTGGCGGCCCTCGAATATGGCCTGATGCGACCCGATGAAACCGTGACCTGCACTGGCCGCACCACCCTCGGCAATCACGACTTCCACTGCTGGAAGCGCCAAGGCCATGGCGTTATGGACATGCATGAGGGCATCAAGCACTCTTGCGATAGCTATTTCTATGAGGCAGCCCGGCGGCTCGGGGTCGATCGCATGGCCGAGATTTTCCAGAAATTCGGCCTGGGTAATGTGTCCGATATTGAGATCCCGAATGAAAAGCCTGGCCTCGTGCCGACCAAGGGCTGGAAACTGGCGGTCACGGGCCAGCGCTGGGTTCAGGGCGAAAGCTTCAATACGGGTATCGGCCAGGGCTATATGCTCTCAACGCCCCTGCAGCTTGCCTTGATGACCGCGCGCCTCGCCAATGGCGGGCGGGCCGTTGAGCCCCGGATCATCCGAGCCCAAGGCGAATCTCTTAACATCAATCCTGGGATGACCCAGGAAATGAGTATTTCACCCCGGAATCTGGCCATCGTGCGCCGCGCCATGGATGCGGTGACCAATGAAGTGCGCGGCACGGGCTACGCCTCGCGGCTTGACGGGGAGGGGCTCTCCATGGCCGGCAAGACGGGCACGGCCCAGGTGCGCCGGATCACGAAAGCAGAACGAGAGCTGCGGGTGCGCAAGAACGAAGAACTGCCTTGGCATTTGCGGGATCACGCCCTGTTTGTGGGCTATGGCCCGGTTGATGCACCCCGTTACGCGGTCGCCGTGATCGTCGAACATGGCGGCAGCGGCTCTAAGGCCGCCGCGCCCAGGGCCCGGGAAATCATGCGCGCCACGCTTCTGCGGGATCCGTCCCGCCATCCGGCCTTTGGACCGAGCATGCAGGTGGAACAGACCGCCAGTCTGCAGGAGGACACCACCGGATGATGCTGGACACCTTCAATCAGGTTTCCGACCGCCGGTCTGAGCTCCAATACAAGCTGATGGAGTTCAACTGGGGCTTCTTGTTTCTCCTGTGCGTGATCGCGGGTTTTGGTTTCCTGATGCTCTATTCCGTGGCCGAGGGATGGAGGCCGTGGGCGCTGCCCCAAATGGTCCGGTTCGGGGTCGGCACCGTGATCATGATCGGCGTTGCGTTGATCGACATCCGGATCTGGATGCGCCTTGCCTATCCTGCCTATGCCGTGGCCCTTGCCCTGCTTGTTGGTGTGGAATTGTTCGGAACGGTGGGCATGGGGGCCCAGCGCTGGATTGATCTTGGCGTTGTTCAGCTTCAGCCATCTGAGCTGATGAAGATCTCCCTTGTCCTCGCCTTGGCCCGGTATTTCCATGGCCTGGAACTCGATTCCGTGTCTCACCCTGCCGTGATCCTGCCTCCAATGATCATGATCGCGCTGCCCGTGGCTTTGGTGTTGATGCAGCCGGATCTGGGCACCGCTATTTTGTTGGCGGCTGGGGGCGGTGCGATCATCTTTCTGGCCGGCATCCACTGGGGCTATCTCGTGGGCGGTCTGGCGCTGGTTGTGGCCGCGGTGCCCATCGGCTGGCAGTTCCTGCACGAATATCAGAAGGCCCGGGTCTTTACTTTTCTGGACCCGGAGCAGGATCCTTTGGGCGCCGGCTACCATATTCTGCAGTCGAAGATTGCTTTGGGATCGGGCGGATTGTTCGGCAAGGGGTTTCTTCAGGGCACCCAGGCCCACCTAAACTTCCTGCCCGAGAAGCAGACGGACTTTATCTTTACCATGCTGGCGGAGGAGCTGGGCCTGATTGGCGCGGGCAGTTTGCTGCTTCTCTATATCCTTGTTGCGGCCTATGGGCTCATGGTGGCCATCCGCTCCCGGAATCATTTCGGGCGGCTGGTGGCCATGGGCATCATCGTGGCCTTCTTGCTCTACATTTTCATCAATGTGGCCATGGTCATGGGGCTTGTACCTGTGGTCGGCGTGCCGCTGCCCCTCGTCTCCTATGGTGGCACCTCCATGATGACGCTGATGTTCGGTTTCGGCCTGCTGATGAGCGTTCATATCCATCGCCACGAAGAAATGGCTCGCTCGCCCATCTCCATCTGGTGATGGGCGGCTGCCGTCCGCCCGGCCGGGAGGCTGCATGGCGTTCCGCTTCGTCCATACCGCCGATCTCCATCTTGACTCGCCCTTGCGCAGCCTTGCCCTGCGGGATGCTGAGCTGGCGGACCTGATCGGCGGCGCTTCCCGCATTGTCCTGGAGCGGATTGTCGATCTGTGCCTGGAAGAGGCCGTCGATGCTCTCATCATCGCCGGCGACCTGTGGGACGGGGACCAGCGCAGCGTCAAAACCACGGCCTTCTTCGCCAACGCTATGGCGCGCCTGCATGGGGCGGGCATCGGCGTGTTCATCATCAAGGGCAACCATGACGCCGACGCCCGGGTGACCCGCCATCTCGATCTTCCGCCCAATGTCCATCTTTTTGGCGTACGCGGCGGGACGGAGCGTCTTGAAGGGTGCCGTGTCGCCGTCCATGGGGTCAGCTTCAAAGAAAAACAGGCCCCTGAGAGTCTGCTGCCAAAATATCCGCGGGCCATTGAGGGCTGGCGGAATATCGGCCTTCTCCACACGAGCCTCGCGGGCGCGGAAGGCCATGACGTTTACGCCCCCTGCCAGCTCCGGGAGCTGACGGAATTCGGCTATGATTATTGGGCGCTGGGCCATGTCCATAAACGCCAGATCCACCAAGAGGCGCCCTTTGTGGTGATGCCTGGCATGCCCCAGGGGCGGGACATCGGGGAGGCGGGCCCCAAATCCGTTACCCTGGTGACCATGGCGCAGGACCGTGTTTCGATTGAAGAGCGGATCGTCAGCCTCGCCGAATTCACCCTCGCCGATCTGGACATTTCGGGCATTGAAGACTGGCATGACCTGTCGGGCGCCGTGTCCGGTGTGTTGCAGGACGCGCGGGACAGGGTCCGCTCCGACCATGCGGTGGTGCGCCTGCGGATGACCGGTGCGGGGCCCCTGGCCTGGCAGATCCGGCGTGACCGGGACCGGCTGAGCGAAGACGCCGCCCTTGCGGCCCGGGATCTGAAGACCGTATGGATCGACAAACTCGAGGACCGGGCCAGGGCTGGGCAGGCACCAGGGGAGGCCGAAGACGCAGGCCCCGTGGCGGAACTCAGTAGTTTGATGGCCGACCTGTCTGAGGATCCCGCCAGTATCAGGGCGGCTTTGGAGCTTGTCGAGCACCTGGTCAAAGATCTGCCGGCGGAGGTTCGGGACCGGTTCGGCCAGGACGAGGACAGCCGCGCCGAAACCCTCGATCGTTTGCTCCGGGACGGCATGGCCGATGTCTCGGCGGCTCTGAGGGGGGCTTGAGACGTGCGCCTGCGCCGGCTTGACCTTGTCCGCTATGGCAAGTTTACGGACTTTTCCCTGGATCTCGGGCCGGCCGAGCCGGGCCGAGCGGACTTTCATGTGGTGTACGGTCCTAATGAGGCAGGCAAATCCACCGCTTTCAACGGGTTTCTCGATCTGCTTTATGGCATTCCGGAGCGCACACCCTATGGCTTTCTCCATGGCTCGGCGTTGAGGGTCTCGGCCCTTCTCGAAGCGGGGGGGACGGAGCACCGATGGACCCGGGTGAAAAAACGGGGTGCAGACCTTCTCGATGGAAATGATCAGCCCGCAGACCCCCAATCCCTCGCCACGCTTCTCCACGGGCTCGACCGCGACACCTTCAAGACCATGTTGTCGCTCGATGATGACACGTTGGAGGAGGGTGGAGAGGCAATCTTGAACAGCAAAGGGGATGTGGGGCGCCTCTTGTTCTCCGCCGCGGCCGGCCTTGGTGACCTTGCCGCCCTGGTGGACCGGCTTCAGGCCGATGCAGACGCCTTTCATAAGCCCAGGGCCCGCTCCGGCGTGCTGCGGGACCTCAAAAACCGCCTGGATACATTGAAAAAAGAACAAAGGGCCTTCGATGTGGAGGCCTCCGAGTTCGAGAAGCGCCGCAAGGCCCGTGAGGAGGCGGAAGCTCGCTTCAAGGAGGCTGACCAGGCCCTCCGTGAGCGGATGAAGGCTCTGAGTGATCTCGAGCGTCTTGGCGCGGCCTTCGATGATGCGGATCGCCTTGGGGATTTTCGCGACCGCTTGCGGCCACTGGAGCCCTTCCCACTCGTCCCCGACGCCTGGAAGGACGAAGTGCGAGCGCTTGTTCCGATATTGAAGGAGGCGGAAACGGCTGAAATCCATGCCCGAGAGGACGTGGATCGGCGCAATGCCGAATTCAGCACATTCGAGCGGGACCCGGATGTTCTGGCCCTTGAGCATCGCATCGCCGAAGTAACGGATGTCGAGGTGCGTGCCAGGGCCGCACGGAGCGCCTTGCCGGACCTGTTGGAGGGCTTGGAGCGGGCACAGGCCAGCATCGCTCACCTGGCAAGCCGGCTTGGCAGCCACCCGGGCGAGGACCCACGCCGTTTCCTGCTCCCTGACGCCGCAGTCGAAACGCTGACACGGCTTGCAGCCCGTCATGGATCGCTCAAGGCCACCCTGGACGGGGCGTGCAAGGAGGAAGCGGGATCCCTCGAAACGCTGCGGGCCGCGCAAGCCGATGCGGAAGATGCCGGATCTCCGGATCCAGAGGATGGTGGCCTTGGTGCCCTGCTGGAGCGATTGCGCGCTCAGGACCCGGAAAGTGCCGTTCGCCATGCGGCGGATGCTCTGGAAAAGGCCCAGGCCCGCCTGGCGCCAGCCCTGGCGAGCCTCGCGCCCTGGCAGGGAAGCGCCGATGATCTTGTAAAGCTGCATGTTCCAACGCCGCCCCAGGCCATGCGTTGGCGCGATGTGGTGATGACATTCCGTGCAGACCGTAAGGCCCTGGACGATGAGATCGCCCGCTGTGCGGGCGAGCAGGCCCGCCTTGAGGCGGCAATCGATGCCGTGACAGGCGCCATGCCCGATTTGAGCGATGAAAGCGCGTCTGCTGTACGGGACGAGCGGGACACGGCCTGGGCTGACCACAAGACAGCGCTCACGGCAGAATCCGCGGCCCGGTTTGAGCAGGTCATGGCGCGATATGATCAGCTTACAGAGCGACGACTCGCCGACAGTCAGTATCTTGCCCGTTTGCGCGAACAGGGGATCAAACAAGCCGAAGTGAAGACCGAGCTTGCGCGCCTGCAAGGCCTGCGTGCCGCTCTGGAGGCGCGGATCGAAGAGGCCGCTTCCACCTGGCGTCCGGCCCTGTCGGCCGCTGGCCTGCCCAATGATTTTGATGCGGAGGATTTGCCCGCCTGGCTTGAGAAACACCGCACAGCCATTGATTTGGCCAGTGAAGTAACAGCGGGGCAAGCCGCCCTGTCGCGGGCGAAAGCCCTGATGGCGGAGCAAGATGCGCAATTGCGCAGGGCACTGGCTTTGACCTTCGCTGGAGAGGATCAACAGGATGCCGCTGCCGCTCCGAAGACGGATCTTCCCTTTGCCGTGCTGCGGGATCGGGCGGAGACAGTGCACCGTGCCCAGGTTACCAAGATGGAACGGGCGCGGGCCGCGGCTGAGGCCGTGCGAAAGGCGCGTCTCGATCTTGAGGCACGGGCGCGCGCCGTCAAGGAAGCTAAGGCGGCCCTTTCGCAGTGGGCGGTGGCCTGGTCGGACGCTGCCGGCGGTGTATGGCTTGGGGGGCTGGACCCGGACGTGGTCGCGGAGCTGTTGCCGAGCGTCCGGGAGCTGCGCCATGTGGTGGATGGGGCGGACTCCCTTGCACGGCAAATGGCTGCACGCAAGGCGGAGGAAGAGCGTTTTGCCGCACAGGTGCATGCTCTGACGACTGATCTTAAACTGCAAGGGGAGGGCGATCCCCATCAGGCCTTCAAGGCCGTGACAGACCGCTTTGCTGCTGCCCGGGAGACGGAAGGGCACGTTACCAAAAACCGGGAGGAACATGCCCGGCTGATGGGGCTGATCGAGGACGCAAAACGGCGCGCCGCCGATGCCCGCGACAGGGTGGCCGAAATGACCAGGCATTATCCAGCCGAGGCTGGCGTTCGGACATTGGACGATCTTCAGCAGGCGATTGATCGGTCCTTGGAGCATCGGCGTCTGCAAGAGGATGTGCGGGAAGTCGGCCGCCGCCTCCAGACAGCTCTTGAGACCGGATCCGTAGAAGAGGCTGAAGCCATCCTTGCAGAGACGGATCGGACCGATCTCTCAGCACGGCTCCAGGAGGCCCGGCTTGCGGTTGAGGACGCGCGGGAGGATCGGGACCAGAGGCGTGATGCACAGCGCGACGCAGTGCGCGCCGTTGAGGAGGTCGGCGGGGATGATCGGGCCGCGCGGCTTGAGGCGGAGCGGCGCACGGTACTGTTGGAGATTGAGGACAAGGCGGAACGGGCCTTACGCTTGCGTCTGGGGCTCATGCTCGCCGACCGGGCCCTCCAGCGCTACCGTGAGCGCCATCGAAGCGCCATGTTGGCCCACACCGCCGAGGCCTTCCGGACCATGACGGATGGGGCCTTCGAGGACCTCTCTACCCATCCGGCCGAGCGCAACAAGGAAACCCTTATCGCCCAGCGGGCGGGAGGCGGCGCCTCAGTCGAGGTGGATAACATGTCCAAGGGCACGCGGTTTCAGCTCTATCTTGCCCTGCGTCTGGCTGGCTACAAACGGTTCTGCGAAACCGCCGGCCCCTTGCCCTTTGTTGCCGACGATATCATGGAAACCTTCGATGATGCCCGCGCCGCCCAGGCCTTCCGCCTCCTGAAGGGCATGGCCGGCCTTGGTCAGGCGATCTACTTCACCCACCATGACCATCTGTGCACCATTGCCCGCGCCGTATGCGGCGACGAGGTGCGCATCCACTCACTGGTCGGGGAGCCTTGACGGGATCCAAGGACAATTCTTGCGCCATTGCTGCGCGGCTGCTGGCAATGACGTTCCAGTCACGGACGGGCGATCTGGGTGTCAACGAGAACGTCATTATCGAGGATGAGGCCGAGGCCGGCCCGCTCGCCGAGATCCAGGAACCCTTCCCTATCCGTCAAAAGCGGTTCTTTCATCAGAAAGTCGCGCTGTTCGGGCAAAAGGGACGGAGGGTCCACCGGATACTCAAAATATGGGCAGCCACCAACCGCCGCGGCGAGATGGGCATTGGCCACCATGGCGATGCCGTGGTACCAGCTGGACGGTGAAACCATGGCCCCGCGCTCCCGCGCCTTCTTCAGCACCGGGAACAAGCCCGTGAGGCCACCGACCAGGGTCGCATCCGCCCGGATCACATCCACCGCATCCCGGACAATCAGATTGCGCAGATCATGGAGATCCCGTGCCGTGGAGCCGGCCGCAATCTTCACCGTCTTGCGTTGGCGCAGGCCCTGCATGCCCTTGTAGTCGCCCCGATGCAGCGGATTGTCGATCCAGTAGACTTCGTAGTCCTCAAGGGCTTCGGTGAGATTGAGCGCGTCCTCCCGGGCCCGGCGCTGATCCGCGAGCCAGGGCATGGGTGCGCCTTGGCCCCAATCAGCCAGGATCTGGATGTCACGCCCCACCACATCGCGGATCGCCTTTACCCGAGCAACGTCCGAGCGCCAGTTTTCGTCATAGAGGCGGATCATCACCGCACGGAAGCCTTCCGCGCGCGCGTCCCGGGCAAGCTCACCAAGCTCCGCACCCGGACGGGTATCCCCGAAAGCGGCCGCAGCGGCAATCTGCCCGCCAGCGCCTCCCAGAAGCTGCCACACGGGCACGCCATTGATCTTGCCGGCGAGATCCCAGAGCGCCACATCAAGGGCCCAACACGGCCCATGATAAAAAGACAAGCTCTCGATCACCCGATTGTGGCGCTGGAGATCCATGGGATCGCGCCCCAGGAACAGGTCCTCGAACACCGGTGTCGGCGGCAGGGCAGGACCGGCCCCCACACCGGCCCGCCCGTCATCGGTCTCGACCCAGACAAGATCGATATCGAGATGCTGGCGCGGCTCGGCGTCCCAGGCGGTCTGAAGTGCGGTCTCAAGCGACAGACGATGGCGTGTCTGTACAATCCGGGCGATATGCATTGGTCCCCTGTCGATCCCCGTAAAATCGATCCCCGTAAAACCGATCACCGCAAATGACGCGATACACGCCGCCCCAAGAGTGTTCCTAGAAACCGGCATGGCCCTTGCGTTGTGCACATCGTGGGGAGGCGATTATGGCTCATATTCATGTGCACGATTCGGGGGCCGGCGTATCGCTGGGCAGGGGCGGCGTGGAGCAAGCGATCCGCGCGGCGGCTGGAAAAACCGGTATTTCCTTCTCTTATTTAATGGCAACGGCCCAGCGTGAGAGCGGCCTCGACCCGGCGGTGCAGGCGAAGACCTCTTCGGCCACGGGGCTCTACCAGTTCATCGACCAGACATGGCTCGGTATGGTGGCCCGCCATGGCGACAAATATGGGGCGGGGGAGGCGGCCGCCGCTATCACGCGCGGCAAGGATGGGCGCTACGAGATTGCCGATGAGGGCACGCGGGCGGAAATTCTTGCCCTGCGTACCGACCCCGCCCTCTCCGCCGCGATGGCCGGGGAATATGCCCTGGAAAGCGCTCAGCGGCTGGAGCAGGCGACCGGGCGGGCCCCCAGCGATGGGGAGCTCTATGCGGCCCATTTTCTGGGCGCTGGCGGTGCCGCATCCCTCATCAAGGCCCGTGAGGCAACGCCTGAGGCAGAGGCCGCGGCCCTGTTTCCAGCCGCAGCCAAGGCCAACAAGGCGATCTTCTTTGAGCGGGATGGTCGGCCCCGGACCGTGGCCGAGGTCTATGGGGTGGTTGCCGGTGAGCGGGCCGACCGGGACACGCCCCGTCAGATGGCAATGCCCGATCCTTCCACGGACCGATCGCCCCATCGGCTTTCCGGCCCTGCGGCACCGCCGAGAGCAACGGGGCTCCTTCTCAGCCCGGACATGATCATGGCTATGGCTGCCCTCGATCCCTTGCGCGCCGTAGCACGCGGACGGATGTCCGGCGCCTGACCGGCTCGCACACGGCCAAGGTGCCGGTGATCAACACCTGTTGGGCAGGTCTTGACCAGCCATGGGGATTTTCCGCACACGTTGTGCTTCGTGGCAGCTGTTCTTGATGGGCAAACCCAACCCGGCGAACGCGCGTTCTGTATCAGGACTTGTCGCTTCCGCCGATGGTGAGCAGCGTGTCGTGATTGCGCAGGATGAGGAGCGCGATGATGAGGCCAAGGGTTGGCACGGCGGCCCAGAAAAGGTGGTTTACGGCCGTGTAAGGATCGATTAGACGCTCCCAGGTGGAGATGGTCGAAAGGCCATGCATCACCACAAGGAGACCGGTGGACAACAGCTTTGCGATGCCCAGCACGAACGCGATCAGCACAACGGCTTGCACGACGCCGATCACATAAGATGCTTCCAGCGGGATCGCCTCAACGAAGTAGAAGGCCTTCCAGATCCGCTGTGTCTTTTCCGGGGCGACGAATTTTTCAATCACCCAGACAGCGAAAAACGCAGCAAAACTCAGCCGCATGATCAGCAGGGCAATCTTTAGTCCCTTGACGTCCGATGCCGGTGTGGTGGCCATGGCTTTTCCCTCCCCAGGATATGCGTACAGATGAGAGTGTCAGCATGCCGCATCGGGGAAACCGGTCCCAGCGAAAAGCGCTCACGGGACCGTGAGCCCGGCACTCATCCGCTATGGGCGGCGAACAGTTCGAGGCTGCGAGCCCGGGCCAGCGCTGCGCAGTCCGCGTCATAATCGGTGCGCCGGTCCGAATTGAAACCGTGGCCCGCATCATAGGTGTAGATGGGGACGGCTGGGTGGGCCGCCTCGATCTTGCGGACATCTTCCATGGGGATCGATTGATCCTTCTCGCCGAAATGAAGGATAATCGGGCATTTGGGCGTCTCGTCGATGAACTGGACTGTCAGGCGCCCGTAAAAGCCACTCGCCGCGGCAATGCCCGGCACCCGGCATGCGGCCACCCAGCAGACACTGCCGCCGAAGCAATAGCCGGTGATGAATACGGGTCCCCGGGCCGCCAGCAGCGTAACGGAGGTGGCCACATCGGCGACCACACCGTCCCAGTCCACCTTGCCGGCCAGGGTCCGGGCGCGCTCAATGTCCTCGGGCGCATAGCCAACGGCGAAGCCGGGCTCCATCCGGTCGAACAGGGCCGGGGCGATGACCTCATAGCCATCCGCTGCAAAGCCGTCGCACAGTTCCTTGATATGGTCCGTGACCCCAAAGATCTCCTGGACCAGCACCAGGCCGCCCTTGCGGGCAAGGCCCGGATCAATGTCGGACGGGCTCACATGGTAGTTGGAAATGTGATGTCCGTCGGCGGCCGTCTGTCCCCGGACTTGTCCTTTGAGTGCCATGACGTTCCCCTGTCTTCCCATCCATCTCGTGAGATGCGCCGCGACGTATCATCCGTACGCTCTGCAAATGCGATGTCTGCTGCTCATGGTTACGTGTTGAACCGGAACAGCAGGACGTCACCGTCAGCGACTTCATAGTCCTTGCCTTCAAGGCGCATCTTGCCCGCTTCCTTCGAAGGGCCTTCGCCGCCAAGGGCAACATAGTCCTTGTGGGAAATCGTCTCAGCCCGGATGAAGCCCTTTTCGAAATCCGTGTGGATTACGCCGGCTGCGCCCGGCGCTTTGGTTCCTTTACGGATGGTCCATGCGCGCGCTTCCTTCGGCCCGGCCGTAAAATAGGTGATGAGGTCAAGAAGGCCGTAGCCCGCGCGGATGAGCCGGTTCAGACCCGGTTCTTCAAGGCCCAGTTCCTGAAGGAAGTCGGCGCGTTCGGCCTCATCAAGGGTGGAGAGCTCTGCCTCGATCCGTGCTGAGATGACCACGAATGCCGCGCCTTCGGCTTGCGCTCGCTCCTTAACCTTTTCTGAAAAGGCATTGCCTTGCGAAGCCGACCCTTCATCCACATTCGCCACATAGAGCACCGGCTTTGCGGTGAGCAGATTAAGTGCTTTCCAGGCCTTGGCGTCCTCCGGATCAACCTCGACGGTGCGGGCCGGCTTGCCGTCGCGCAAGGGCTCAAGCGCCTTGTCGATCAACACCAGGGTTTCCTTGGCTTCCTTGTCCTGGCCCTTGGCCTTCTTTTCCAAAGCCGGCCGGCGCTTTTCCAGACTCTCAAGATCCGAGAGCATCAATTCGGTCTCGACCGTGTCCGCATCCGCGAGCGGATCAATCCGCCCTTCCACATGGGTGATGTCGCCATCCTCAAAACAGCGCAGGACATAAGCGACCGCGTCCACTTCGCGAATATTGGCCAGGAACTGGTTGCCGAGGCCCTCGCCCTGGGACGCGCCTTTCACGAGACCGGCAATATCCACAAAGGTCAGGCGCGCTGGCACCACATTCACGGATTTGGCGATCTCGGCGAGTTCGAACAAGCGTGGATCGGGAACGGCCACATCGCCCACATTGGGCTCGATGGTGCAGAACGGGTAGTTCTCCGCTTGGGCCGCCGCTGTCTGGGTCAAGGCGTTGAACAGGGTGGACTTGCCCACATTCGGCAGGCCGACAATTCCGCATTTAAAGCCCATGGCGTGTGTCTCCTGCCTTTATGTTTCGCGCCGGCGCCCATGATCCCAGTCACCATGATCCCAGTCACCATGATCCCAGTCACCATGGTCGC
>CAYUYV010000072.1:16110-22052 GCA_964449455.1 uncultured Alphaproteobacteria bacterium
CCATGATCCCAGTCACCATGATCCCAGTCACCATGATCCCAGTCACCATGGTCGCTGTGGGCCGAACCGTATTGTGCCTGCACTGTCCTGTCGTGGCCGCGCATTTTTGGTCGAGGGCGAAGGGGTGGGTCAGTCCTGTTTGGCCGTGTCACCGCCCAGCGGTGCCGGCGGGCGTATGCGCTGGCCGACGGCCGATCCAAAGCCCATCCGGTCACTGATCAGCCGGTCCGCTTCTGCGACCATGGCTTCCAGCAGGTCCCGGACCCAGCCGTCCCGCTCCGCCTTGGCGAAATCGCCGAGGACATAACCGCTGACCCGGTCCTTGTGGCCCGGATGGCCAATGCCGATGCGCACCCGCCAATAGTCATTGCCCAGATGGGCCGAGAGGGAGCGCAAGCCATTATGGCCTGCATTGCCGCCCCCTTGTTTGATCCGGATCTTCCCGGCCTCAAGGTCCAGCTCGTCATGGAAGACGATCACGTCGTCCACAGTGAGCCGATAGAACCGGGCCGCCTCTCCAACAGCCCGGCCGCTTTCATTCATGAAGGTCGTCGGCTTCATCAGCAGGACCTTGTCCTGCCCGCCGCCTGGGGCGGGCAGGGTGCCTTCCCGCGTTTCCGCCTGGAACCGGGCCTTGGCCGGCCCGAAATCGAAGGCGGAGGCCAGGGCGTCGACGGCCATGAAGCCGATATTGTGCCGATGCGCGGCATATTTCGGTCCCGGATTGCCAAGACCCACCAGCAGCTTCATGGCTCCCTCTCCCGCAATCCCGCGAGAGCGGCGTCAGCCCTCGGCCTCGCCGCCTTCGCCGTCTTCCGTGGCATCGCCTGCGCCGCCAGCCGGTGCCGCAATGGTCGCGATGGTGAAATCCCGGTCCTTGATGGCAGGCGAAACGCCTTCAGGCAATGTCACCGCAGAGATGTGCAGGGAGTCATTGATGTCGAGGCCTTCCAGATCCGCCTTCAGGGATTCCGGAATGCTTCCGATGGGGGCCTCGATTTCCACTTCGTGGCGCACGACATTGAGCACGCCGCCGCGCTTCAGACCCGGGCTCTTGTTCTGGTTCTCGAAATGCACGGCCACGGCCACGGTCACGGTTTCCGACGCGCTGACCCGCTGAAAGTCGATGTGCTGGGGCACGTCGGAGACGGGGTGGAACTGGATGTCCTTGGGGATCACGCGGGTTTTGCTGCCCGCCACATCCACCATAAAGACGCTGGACATGAAGCGGCCCTGGTTGAGGGCGCGGATCATCTGGGGCAGATCAATCGCGATGGTTTCTGGTGTCTTGCCACCGCCATAGATGACCGCGGGGATCAGGCCCTCGCGGCGTGTCGCCCGGGAGGCCCCCTTACCAACCCGGTCGCGAGGCTGGGCGCTCAAGCTGCGCATCTCGCTCATGGTTTACTCCTGTCATTTTTCTGGAAGACCCGGCTGTCCTCCAAGGGTGTACAAGCCGGGAACGCGGGTGATAGCCGAAGCCTGCCGCCTTGTCCAATCCGTGCGGCTGTGCGGGGCGCCCAAATCGGCCTGCCCGCCAATGCAGCGCGCGCAAGCCGGCCATGCCGACGGCCTATTGCGCCTGAACAGTGCCCGGGGAAGCATGCGCAGCGGGCTTGCCCGAATGCCCCGCTGCTTCTGCCAAGGAGAGTCTCAGTGACCACGGAGTCAGACACGACCACCCCGTCTTCCTCAACGACCCCCAGTTCCTCGACGACCCCCAGTTCCTCAACGACCCGTGGCCCGGATCCGATCATCAGTTATCGTTTTTCCGGTGCCGAGTTCGAAGACTTGAAGGCTTACGGCACCGTTCACCACCACGAGGCTGGTGCGATCCTGATTGAGGAAGGGGACCGGAAAACCGATTGCTGTGTGGTCATCTCCGGCCAGCTCAATGTCTACATGTTCGAGAATGGCGAGCCGCGGCGCGTTGGCTGGCTTGAACCTGGCCAGTTCACGGGCGATGTGTCCCAGATCACCGGACAGCCGTCCCTGGTCATGGCCCAGATGGAGATCACCGGAGAGGTTCTCCACATTGATCATGAAAATTTCCAGCGCTTGCTCGTGGAAAATTCGACCCTGTCGGACATTTTCGTCAATGCGATGGTCGGACGGCGGGCCTGGGCCCGGGCCAGCAACCGGGCCAGCGTTTTGCTGGTCGGGCGGGCCTATGACCACGACACCTTCGCCATCCGCGATCTGCTTGAAAAGCACGCCGTGCCCCATCTCTATGTCAATCTTGATACGGATGAACGGGCGGACATCATTCTCGAAAAGCAAGGTATGACCCGGGACGATGCGCCGGTGCTGATCACCGGCTCGCGCGGGAGGATGAAACGACCCACCCTGATCGAGGTCTCCGCAGCGCTGGGCCTTGATCTTTTGCCCGACGGGGCCAGGACCGAAGTCGTCATCATTGGCGCCGGGCCGGCGGGCCTTGCGGCGTCCGTTTATGCCGCTTCTGAAGGGCTTGAGGTCATCACCCTTGACTCCCGGGCGCCCGGTGGTCAAGCAGGCACCAGTTCCAAGATCGAGAACTATCTGGGGTTTCCAACCGGTATCTCCGGGCGCGAACTCGCGGAACGGGCCATGGTTCAGGCCCAGAAATTCGGTGCTCGGATCGCCTCACCGGTGACGGCTGAGGCCCTTGTGCAAGAGCCCGATGGTTACCGGATCGATCTCAAGGATGGCCGGCGCGTTTTCACCAAAAGCGTTGTGCTGGCTTGTGGCGCGGACTATCGCCGGCTGCCCATTGAGGGCCTGGAGACTTACGAAGGCAGCGGCATCTATTACGGCGCAACCGCTATGGAGGCCCAGCTCTGCGGCGGCGCCAAGGTCGCCGTTGTCGGCGCGGGCAATTCGGCGGGGCAGGGGGCTGTGTTCCTCTCCCAAGTGGCTGAGGAGGTCCATGTCCTGTTCCGCCGCGGTGATCTGCGCGAGACCATGTCCGAATATCTGGTGCGCCGTCTTGAGGAGACGCCAAACATCCACCTTCATCCGCGCGCGGAGGTGTGCGCGGTGGCCGGCGATGGCCAGCGCCTCACAGGCATCACCCGGATCGAGGGCGAGGCACGCACGCCGGTGGAGATGGACATGCCCTTCCTGTTCCTGTTCATCGGGGCGATGCCGTGCACGAATTGGTTGCCCAAAACCGTGGCCCGGGACGAGGCAGGCTTTCTGAAAACAGGGCCTGAGATCACCAATCTTGAACTGGTGCGCGCCCGGTGGACTCTTGAGCGCATGCCGACGATTTATGAGACGAGCTGGCCGCGTGTCTATGCGGTGGGCGATGTGCGGGCCGGATCGGTGAAACGGGTCGCCTCTGGCGTCGGCGAGGGGTCTGTGGTTGTCCAATATGTCCACACGGCCCTGCGCGAGGTCCTGACCCCGGCGGCGTGAAGCCCCTTTTGGGAGCGCACGCTTTCACCCTCTTTTGGGGCAGAGCAGGCGCGTGGATGCGCGCCTGCTCTTGTTTTGGGCTTTTACGAGAAGATGCGGCGCTGCCACCAGCCGCGACGTTTCGGGCCGTCGTCGGCGCTTTCTGCCGCCTGGCTTGCGGCCGTATCTCCGGCGTCTTCCTCAGTCACCGGATCAGTGCCGGAGTGATCCGCATCGTCCGGCTGCGTGGCTTTGGGGGTCACCGGTTCATCGGGCTTGGCCTCGGCCGGCGTGGCTGACGAATGCGTGCCGTCCACGGGGCCAAAGCCGTTGATGGCCGGCGCATTGTTCTCGTCCACGCCGGACTCGTGCTCGGACTGGACCAAGGCGGAGTCGGCCGAGTTGGATTGGGCCAATTGGGGCGGGGTCATGGCGCCATTGAGCCCATGGTCAGCGGCCGCGGCATGGTCCACGGCGTCCTCCATTCCATCGGCTGTCAGAGCATCCTCGGGACGATGGGGACCATCTTTGGCCTGGGCCTCATCATCTGCTGTCGCGTCAAGCGGTTCACCATCCCCTGTCTCGGGAGCATCGTCGTCCGCTCCTGCCACGGCCTGTTCGGTGCCGTCCTCACCCTGGTCGCCCCGGCGGCGGGAACGGCGCCCGCCCCGTTTGCCGCGACGGCGGCGTCGGCGGGCCGGGTTCTCATCCTCATCGGCACGGATCTCGCCGTCGGCACCTGACTCAGCAGGCTCGCCGCCGTCTTCTGCGTCCTCGTCGGCCTCACCCTCACCCTGTTCGATGGGCCCGCTGCCATTGGCGTCCTGGCTGGCTTCAACGGAGTCAGGGTCCGGAGCGGAGCCATCGGATCGCCCGCGCCGCCGACGCCTTCGCCGGGGACGGTCGGCCTTCTCCGTGTTCTCTTCTTCGGTCTCTGCCGCTTCTGCTCCTGCGACGGGGGGCGCCTCTTCCCCCTGCGCGCTGTCCAGTGCATCGGTGTCCTGGCCATCGGCGTCGGCGTCGGCGTCGGCCTCGTCCGTCGGATCGTCGAGATCCATGTCGTAGGCCGTCTCCATGCTGATGGCCATGTCCCGGATCTCGGCGCGTTTCTCGTCAGTCAGGGCTTCGCCGCGCTCCAGATGGAACTCCGATGTAGACATGAAATAGTCAGCTTCGATCACGACCGTCAGGCCGTAGCGGATCTCCAGATCCATGAGCTGGCGGCGCTTCTGGTTCAGCATATAGAGCGCGATGTTCTGGGGTACCCGGACGGTCGCCGTTGCGCAGCGCTCGCGTATGCCTTCCTCCTCACAGGCCCGCAGCACCCGGAGGGATGCAGACTCCACCGAGCGCATCTTGCCCGTGCCTTCACAATGGGGACAGTGCTGGGTCGAGCCCTCAAGCACACCGGCCCGCAGGCGCTGGCGGGACATCTCCAAAAGGCCGAAGGCGGAAATCTTGCCGATCTGGATCCGTGCCCGGTCGTTCTTGATGCACTCCTTGAGTTTCTTCTCGACCGTCCGGTTGTTCCGGTAGTCCTCCATGTCGATGAAGTCGATCACGATGAGGCCGGCAAGGTCGCGCAGGCGCAGCTGGCGGGCCACTTCCTCCGCAGCCTCCATATTGGTGCGCAAGGCCGTGTCCTCGATGGAGTGCTCCTTGGTGGACCGGCCGGAGTTCACGTCGATGGCGACCAGGGCTTCGGTGGAGTTGATCACCAGATAGCCGCCCGAGGGCAATTCCACATTGGGCGAGAACAGGGAGTCGAGCTGCTGTTCCACCTGATAGCGCTGGAACAGAGGCATACGGTCCTTATAGGCCTGGACATTGCGCGCGTGGCTCGGCGTCAGCATACGCATGAACGCTTTGGCCTCGTGATAGCCCGCATCGCCCTCCACCTGAACGGAGTCGATTTCCTTGTTGTAGAGATCGCGAATGGCCCGCTTGACGAGATTGCCTTCTTCATAGACCAAGGTCGGTGCAGAGGAGCGCAAGGTCAGCTCGCGGACATTCTCCCAAAGACGCAGGAGATATTCAAAGTCCCGCTTGATCTCCATCTTGGTGCGGTTTGCACCCGCCGTGCGCACGATGAGCCCCATGCCCTCAGGCACCTCCAGGCTCGCGGCGACATCCTTCAGGCGTTTGCGGTCATTGACCTGGGTGATCTTGCGGGAGATGCCGCCGCCCCGGGCGGTGTTCGGCATCAGTACGCAATAGCGGCCGGCGAGGGACAGATAGGTCGTGAGAGCGGCACCCTTATTGCCCCGCTCTTCCTTGACGACCTGCACGAGCATGATCTGGCGGCGCTTGATGACCTCCTGGATCTTGTAGTTGCGCAGGCGGGAGCGACGGGGGCGGACGTCCTCAAAGGCATCCTCGGACCCGACGGTCTCGATTTCCTCGACCCCATCGGCCCGGGCAGCCTCATCGTCAGAGTCCTCATCGTCCTCTTCGTCGTCGTCCTCATCTTCGTCTTCGTCCCGCTCGTCGTCCCCGTTTTCCTCGTCCTCGTTTTCCTCGTCCTCGTCCTCTGCGTCGTCACCGTCTTCTTTCTCACCGCCGTT
>CAYUYV010000073.1:0-3998 GCA_964449455.1 uncultured Alphaproteobacteria bacterium
CTAGTGCTGAACGCCCCAACGCTGCAGGACGGCATCGTCGGGTTTAGGTCCCGCGAGGCATGTGCCAGCGGGTGGTTGCGCCCTGCAGTCCCAGCGGCAAGACTTTGACCTTACATGAACAAAGGGAACCAAGACCGATGGCTAAAGTCGTCATCTACACGACACCCTTTTGCCCCTACTGCTTCCGGGCAAAGGCACTGCTGACATCGAAAAGCGCCCCTTTCGAGGAAATCGATGTGAGCGCGCCGGATGACCGCGCCGCGATGACCACGCGGGCCGGTGGACGCCATACGGTGCCGCAAATCTTTATCGGGGCGACCCATGTGGGCGGCAGCGACGAACTCCATGCCCTTGAGGCCCAAGGCGAGCTCGACGCCCTTCTGGCCGGCGATTGATAGTGAGGTGAGGCATGGAGCCTTTCAGGGCCGCCTGTGTGCAGATGTGCGCCGGGCTCGACGTGGCGAGCAACACGGAACAGGCGAGTGATCTCATCCGGGAGGCCCATGCACAGGGCGCCCGGCTGGTATTGACGCCGGAAAACACGACGCTGCTCGAAGGGCGGCGCAAGGCCCTGTTCGAAAAGGTCTCTGTCGAGGGGGAAGATCCGTCCCTCGCGGCCTTTCGGGCCCTTGCGGATGAACTCGACCTCTGGCTGGTCATCGGGAGCATCCCGATCCGGGTGGGACGGGAGCGGATCGCGAATCGATCCTTCCTGATTGGTCCGGACGGCGCCGTTGCCGCGCGTTACGACAAGATCCACCTGTTCGACGTGACCTTGAGCGACGGCACCAGCTTCCGGGAGTCCGCGACCTATGCGCCAGGCCGGGAAGCCGTGGCGGCGGCAACGCCCTGGGGCAGCGTCGGGCTCACCATTTGCTATGACGTGCGCTTCCCTGCCCTCTATCGCCTGCTTGCCCGCGTGGGTGTCAATTTCCTGACCTGCCCGTCAGCCTTTACGGTGCCCACGGGCAAGGCCCACTGGCACGTCCTGTTGCGCGCCCGGGCGATTGAAAATGGGGCCTATATGTTTGCGCCGGCCCAGAGTGGTCGCCACGAAAGCGGCCGGCGCAGCTATGGCCACAGCCTGATTGTCGATCCGTGGGGCGAGGTGCTTGCGGATGCGCAAACGGCAGAAACCGGCGTTATCACGGCCATGATCGATCCGGCGCGGGTGCAGGAGGCGCGGGCACAATTGCCGGTGCTGCTCAGCGAGCGGCCTATTGCCCTTGCGGGCTAACACCATTGTCCCTTGCCAATAAGGCTCTGGCGAACCACGTTGGATCCATATCTCTGCAGAGTCTCTGACCGGATCAGTCGGTTATCGAAGCATGATTGTCTACCGTTTGAAATGCGATGCGGGCCATGAATTCGATTCCTGGTTCAAGGGATCGAAAGCGTTTGACGCCCTGGCGGGCGCCGGTGAGCTTGCCTGCCCCGTCTGCGGCAGCCACCAGGTTGTCAAAGCGCCCATGGCACCGAATATCTCGACCTCCCAGGCCCAAGCTCCCGTCGCTTCGGGACCGGGGGATCGCAGCGACTCTGCGGAGCGTTCCGGACAGGGCGATTTGAGCCCTGCAGAGATCATGGACCGTATGCATGCGCTGGCCCGTCAGCTGCGCCACAAAGTGCTCGACGAATTCGAGAATGTGGGAGACCGGTTTGCCGATGAGGCCCGGCTCATCCATTACGGCGAAAGCGAAAGCCGCGGCATTTATGGCGAAGCCACATCGAAGGATGTGAAGGATCTGCTGGAAGAAGGGATCGGCGTTGCGCCTCTGCCCGGCGATCCGGACAAGGCAAACTGAGCCCAAACTTGGGCGGTAGCGCATCCACAAAGATGTGTGGGCGGTGTTTTGGGCTCGGATAGGTGACCAACGAAAACCAAAAGCACGTCCAAAGACCTGTGCCTTTGTGAACGCGCCCGCCTTTCAGAAAAGGCCGCCCCCGGATGGTCCGGAGGCGGCTTTTTTCGTACGTGATCCTCAGCGGATGCCAAGAATGGCGATGGATGCATCGCGGCCACGCACGGCACGGCAGGCAAGACCGATGCTCTTGATGAAGCGCTGATTGCCCGGAAGGCTGACCGAATAGACCTCGTCCTGCTCCAGGATCGACCGGCTGAAGGGCAAGTCCCGCTTATTGCCATTCTGGAAGACCAGCAGGATCCGGCGGCAACGCACATCACCGAGAGGGCGCAGGGCCAGGCGGCGGAATGCGCCGGGGAAGGTGCTGAAGCTGCGGGTCACTTCCACGCGCTGCGGGAAGGTGGCGCGGCCAATGCGCACCCAGTCCGCATCAACACCGCGCCCACGGCCCGGCCGCGCCGTCTTGCGGCCCCCGTCATATTTGCCGGAGATGAGCAATTGGCCGCGGTCACGCCGTTCGGCCTGACAGACAAAGCTCATGCTTGTCACGAAACGGTCGCGGCGGAAGGACAAGATCTTGGATGTCCCGACGGGGATGATGCCGCTAAACACATCGCGCCGGTCGCCATTGCGGAAGCGGGCGGACACCCGGCGGCACCGAATGTTGCTGCCGCGGGCCTGGAGCCGGATGCCGGATACGGCAGCCGGAAAATCGGTGTACTGGACTTCCCGCTCCAGGCGCTCGCCGAAGGTGACCCGGCCCACACGGGTCCAGCCCGGACCGAATTCCCGGATCCCCCGATCCACCCGGATGCGGTCGATGCGGGGGTCTGCGCGGCGCCGATCGTCCTCAAAACCCGGATCCCGGAAGCCACCGTCTTGCCCATCGAAGTCCCGACCGCCGCGGCCACGATTATTGCGATCCTCAATTCGGATACCGTAAATGGCCAAGGTCACATCGCGGGCACCGACCGCCCGGCAGACGAGAGCAAGCCGACGCACATTGCGCTGGTTGCCTGGCAGATCCACCGTATAAAGACGGTCCTCTTCTAGGAGCCCGCGGCCGAAGGGCAAATCGCGGGTCCGGCCATTGGCAAAAGTGGCGATAATCCGCGTACACCTTGCATCATCGTCGAGCGGCCGGATCCCGATCCGGCTGACCGGTCCGGAGAACCGGTTGAAGATCTGCTCCACCTCGGTGCGCCGGCCGAAGCGAGTCGTCCCGAACCGCACCCAGTCCACACGCGCCCCGCGCCCCGCGCGGTCGCGATCACTCCGATCATACCGACCGCTGATGATAATCGCGCCCTGATCGCGCCGTTCCGCCTGGCACACGAAGACCAAACGATTGACCCGGCGGTCATTGCGGAAGGAAATGCGTCGGCTTGAGCCTTCCGCAATGATGCCCTGGAAAACCTCGCGGCTGTTCCCGTTGGCAAAGGTGGCAACAACGCTCACGCAGCGGATACTGCTGCCCCGGGCACGCAACCTCAGTTCCGAAATCCGTCCGGGGAAGGCGCTGTATTCCACTTCCCGCTCCAACCGTGGGCCGAACGTCGCCCGACCGATCCGCGTGAAGTCCTCGCCATAATACTCCGCACCCCGGTTGGCATTGAAACGCTCCCGGCGCAGGCGGTCCTGCTGCTGGGCGGAGAGGAAAGCAGCCTCACCAGCCTCCTCAAAAGCGCCGCCATCGAAATTGGCCTCGATTCGCAGGCGTGCCCTGCCGTCGCCGCCGGCCCGGCAATTCATATCCAAGGCCGTGACGTGGCTTTCGCCGTCGAAATCAGCGTCCCGGAATGTGTTGTGTTCGATGCGGCCGCTGAAGATCTGCTGGCGCGTGCCATCCGCATAGACGGCAACAATCCGCCGGCAGCGCACAGGCCCGTGCACAGCGGAAAAGCGCAGGGCACTGACGGGCGCCTCGAACTGATCCCAGGTCTGGGGATCATCAAAACCCCCAGTGAGATCCATGGAGGTCACCGGCGACCAGTCCTTGGCCATGGCCGGGCGAGTCGGCCCAGTCATCCCAAGGGCCAGGCTGACGGCCGTCAGGAGCGGTATGGAAATGAAGCGCATTATATTTAGTCCCTCCCAGGTCACGCGCGCTCCCATGCGCACGGTCCAGAACCG
>CAYUYV010000073.1:4098-12334 GCA_964449455.1 uncultured Alphaproteobacteria bacterium
AGAACCGGCAGGTCCAGATTGTCGGTCCTGCCTGTGACCGACGCCCCTTACGGACGACGGCCTGATGGCTATTCGGAGGGCCCGGCTCATCGGGCCCATTCGATAGGTTATGGGTGGCATCCGCTGGCTGAACCGCACCTGAACCCTGCCCCCGTGCCTTTGGTCGACACCATGGAGGCGCCAAGTCTAGGCGGATTTCAACCCTGTGGACGCTAGTCGAGCCGGCGGTGGGTTTGAAGTTACCATCGAGCCCAGCATGGGCTGGGACACACCAATCCGGTAAAACAGCGAACACCCGCCAAGCGTGCCCAATAGCCTGCCCGCGGCAAGATACACCCGCGAAGGATGCATCCTTTTGCAACTCCCATGGAAAATGGAAGAAAATGACCTGGCCAAAGGGATGGGGTTTCTGGCAGCACACAACCTAATGGTCTTCGGCCACAACAATTGTGGATATGAAGCATTGGGGGGCTCATTTGATCCTGGTCAAGGAGAAGAGGATCGCCCCGCATAAAGTCAGCGCACGTTCAGCATAGCGGGGGAGATCAGACATGATCGACACACTGAAGACTCTCGGCTCGGCCTCCACGGCCATCGCACTTGTTGTCTCTTGCCTGGTGGTTGGAAAACCAGAGCAGGCAAAAGCTGAAGCAGGTGACATCCTGGTTCGCGTCCGTGCCCTTGCCGCTGTTCCCTTCGAAGGTGGCAGCGACATTTCCATCGGCGGTGAAGCGGACATTGATGTGGGCTATTCGCCCGAAATCGACGTTACTTATTTCATCACGGACAATATCGGCATCGAACTGATCGCTGCCTCGACGCCCCATGACGTCGGCGCAACGGCCACGGCTCTCGGCAATCTGGATCTCGGCAGCGTGCGTCTGCTTCCGCCGACCCTGACAGCCCAGTACCACTTCCTGCAGGACAAGCCCGTCCGCCCATATGTTGGTGCCGGGATCAACTACACCTGGTTCTTTGAAGAAAATTTTCCGGGTGGTGACGATATCGACTACGAGGACAGCTTCGGTTACGTCCTGCAGGCTGGTGTCGACATCGACATCACCGAGAAGCTCTTCTTGAACGTCGACGTGAAGAAGGTCTTCCTGGACACGGATGTTTTCATCGACGCGGGTGGCGGCACGACCGCAACGGCCAATGTGAACATCAATCCAATCCTTTTCGGTATCGGTGTGGGTATGCGTTTCTGAGCACTTCTCCCCATTACCCAATCTGGCGGGTTTCCAGATCCGGATCGCGGGCGGTCTCCAAGGGAGGCCGCCCTTTTTTTCGCTCCAGCGGATGACGGGTAGGCCCGGCCCCCCGCTATCGCAAGACCGTTGCAGCGCCGCACCGCCCGTATAAAAAGCGCATCGGTCGTGCCCCCTTGAGGCGGGGCTGTGGAAAAAATGACCCTCGATATTCGACTCGATGGGGTAGGCTGACCCACATTGGGATGGTTGATTTGCAACACCGCCCTGAAGCTGGTTGCAATGCACGCAAGACCGGTGGTCGTGTCCTGACACGCACCACATCCTGAAACGCACAAGATAGACGTTATTTTTTCGGCAACGGGCCAAGACTGAAGACCCGTTCTGGCAAGGCGCCCAACCAGGGACCGCTCGCGAAACGCCCGAGACGCACAAGGAACAGGGTCATGGGATATCCAGAACGCGGCTTTGCGTTGGTGATCTGCCTTTTCCTCCTTTGGAGTGGGCTCCCGGCCACCGCGCAGGAGCGGGCCAGCGGCCTCGGTGATCGCCGTGACCTGGAAGCCTTTTTTGACGGCGCCGTCGAAGCGCTGCTCACCGCCCATGACGTGCCTGGAGCCACGCTCGCCGTGGTCTCCGGCAGTGAGGCGGCCCTGCTCAAGGGCTATGGCTGGGCGGATGCCAAGCGGACCACATCCATTGACGCGCAGCGCACCCTGTTCCGCGCCGCCTCGGTCTCAAAGCTGTTCACCTGGACTGCGCTGATGCAGCTTGTCGAACAGGGCCGCGTCGACCTGGAGGCGGACGTCAACACCTATCTGAAGCAGTTTCGCGTCCCTGACGCCTTCGGCAAGCCAGTCACCCTCACCCATTTGCTGACCCATACCGGCGGGTTCGAGGACCGGGTCCTAGGCCTGTTCCAAGCGACGGACGCGACGGACCTGAAGCCACTCGACCTGTTTCTTGAGGATCAGATGCCGGCCCGCATCCGCCCGCCTGGCGAAGTCGCGGCCTATTCCAATTGGGGGGCCGCGCTTGCCGGCCTCGTCATTGCCAATATCAGTGAGCAAAGCTTCAACGACGTCATTGAGGAAACGATCTTCGATCCCCTCGGCATGGTGCAAAGCACCTTCCGCGAGCCACTGCCCAAACGCCTGTCGCTTTACCTGTCCCAGGGGCTGAGCCGGGAGGCTGGCCTGTTCGTGGCCCAGGATTTTGAGTTTCTCGGCAATATGGCCCCGGCCGGCTCCCTCTCCACGACCGCGGCCGACATGTCCCATTTCATGATCGCCCATCTGAATGGCGGAACCTTCCGGAACCGTCGGATTCTGCGGCCCGAGACTGTGCGCCGGATGCACACCAAGCTGTTCGACCATGATCCACGCCTGCCGGGCATGGCCCATGGCTTTTACGAACAGCGCATCAATGGCCGACGGCTGATCGTCCATGGCGGCGACACTCTGCAGTTCCATTCCGCCGTGGTTCTTCTGCCTGAGGAGAATGTCGGACTGTTCGTCGCCTTCAATGCACCTTTGGGCGCTCTGGCGCGGGACCAACTCATCGACACTTTCATGGACCATTATTTTCCGGCCCCGGAGCTTGAGCCGGTTGAAGCGCAGGAAGACTTCGCTGAGCGGGCCACGGATTATACCGGCGCCTACCGCATCAGCCGGAGGCCTTACACGCGGGCCGACAAAGTCGTGTCCCTGGGCGGCGATCTCATGGTGGTCTCCCTCACCGATGGCCGGCTGATGCTGACAGCCGTGGGCGCAGGCCGCTTTGCCCGCCAGTTTGTCGAGGTGGATCCGGATCTCTTCCGCCAGGTGGATGGGGAGGAACAGATCGCCTTCGGGCGAAGTCCAACGGGGCGCATCGACAAGCTGTTTCTCGGCAATGCGCCGCTGGTGGCCTTTGATAAGCTTGTCTGGTGGGAAACGGCGCTCGCCCACCAGCTTGTGCTTGGCTTCGGCTATCTCGTGATCTTCGGCACCCTGATCGGATCAATCTGGGGACTGCCGAAATGGGCGGCCATGGGATGGGGCGAGAAAATCTCGCGACTCGCGGTCTTTGGCGCTAGCACCCTTTATGGCGCTTTCCTCATCGGCGGGGTGATCGTCGTAATCCAGTCGGGGTCCCTGCTCTTGCGGGAGGTGCCGGGGGATCTGGTGCCGGTGATGAACCTGCCCCTGGGCGGGGCCGCTTTGACCGGGCTCGCCTTGATCATGCTGCTACCGGCCTGGTTCGGGGGCTTCTGGTCCTGGTTCGGGCGCCTGCGTCACACAGTGGTCGTCCTGGCCCTGACGGCCGTGAGCCTGTCCTTGTACTATTGGAACCTGATGGGCGCCTGGAACTTGTGACTCCCCCAGCCGCGCCGCTTTCCGGCGGTGAGATCAGCTCAGAAGATCCCGCAAATGGGCGATTAGCGGTTCATCCGCCGCCGGCATGGGATAATCGCGCAGGCGCGCCGGGCGCACCCATTCCAGGGCCCGGTGGTCGAGCGCCTGCGGCGTACCCTCCCAGCGCCGACACACATAAAGCGGCATGAGCAGATGAAATGTCTCATAGCCATGGGAGGCGAACACGAAAGGCGCAAGGCAGGCCTGCGTCACATCGATGCCGAGTTCTTCCTTGAGCTCGCGAATCAAGGCCGCTTCGGGCCGCTCGCCTTGCTCCACCTTGCCGCCGGGGAACTCCCAAAGCCCGGCCATGGACTTGCCCTCCGGCCGCTGGGCGATCAAAACCCGGCCATCCACGTCCACCAGAGCGCATGCAACGACCAGCAGAACCGGCACCGGCTCCGTACTCAGCGCCACCTTGGATACGGCTGATTGGCTTTCCATTGGTTTCCCTTCACCGCTCATCGTAAAGTCACGCCCATGCACCATTTCGCTTATCACAATGGCGTCCTGCATGCCGAGACTGTGCCCTTACCCCAGATTGCCGAGGCTGTGGGCACACCGCTCTACTGCTACGCCGACGCCACCCTCCGGCGCCACTACCGCGTCTTTGCTGAAGCCATATCCGGCCTCGACGCCCTCATCTGCTATGCGGTCAAGGCCAATTCGAATCTTGCGGTCCTGACCACTTTACGGGAGTCAGGAGCCGGTGCCGACGTGGTCTCCGAAGGCGAATTGCTCCGCGCTCAGGCCGCGGGCATTCCCGGCGAACGCATTGTCTTTTCCGGCGTGGGCAAAAGCGCCGGCGAAATGGCAACAGCGCTGGATGCCGGGATCTATCAGTTCAATGTGGAGTCAGAACCCGAACTCGTCCTCCTCGATCAGGTCGCGCGGGACAAGGGGCTTTGCGCGCCCGTGGCCATCCGTATCAATCCCAATGTGGATGCGGGCACCCATGCCAAGATTTCAACGGGCAAAGCGGAAAACAAATTCGGCATCGACTCCCGGGATGTGACTCGGGTCTTCGCCCAGGCCAAAGCCCTTCCTGGCCTCGCGCCCGTCGGCCTTGCCATGCATATCGGCTCCCAGATCACGGCCCTGGAACCGCTGGCGGACGCCTTTCGCGGCATGCGCCGCGCCGTCGAGGCTTTGCGCGGCGAGGGCCATGACATCACGCGGATCGATCTGGGCGGTGGTCTCGGCATTCCCTATGAATCGGAAAAGGCAGCGCCGCCCTTGCCGTCCGACTATGCGGCCATGCTGAAACCCATCATGGCGGATCTGGGCTGCCGGCTCATTTTCGAACCCGGCCGGATGATTGTCGGCAATGCCGGGATCCTCCTCGCCCGGGTGCTCTACATCAAAGAGGGCCGGGATCGGCGCTTTGTGGTCGTGGACGCGGCAATGAATGATCTGATCCGCCCCTCCCTTTATGATGCCTGGCACACCATCCTGCCCGTGACGGAACCGGCGCAGGCCGCGCGGCTTGAGCCAGCGGATGTGGTGGGCCCGGTCTGCGAAAGCGGCGACACCTTCGCCCGCGCCCGTATGCTGCCCCCCCTTGAGGCCGGCGACCTCGTGGCGTTCATGTCGGCAGGCGCCTATGGTGCTGTCCAGGCCTCCACTTACAACACCCGGGCGCTGGTGCCCGAGGTAATGGTGAGAGGCGCTGAGATGGCGGTGGTGCGCCCCCGCCCGGATTTGAGCGCCCTGCTGGCGATGGACCAAATGCCGCCCTGGCTTAAATCCGCCCAAAAGAACCCGGTGTTGTAATGGCGGGATGGCGGCCGGACCGGGCCGCCCGTGATGTGTTCAATCAGGTGTTTCCGTGACGCGTAACCCGATCCAGCTTCCGCCCCGCGCCGATATTCCGGAGACCGCCGATCTGCCGGCCTCGGTGGTGTGGCGCCTGGCCTTGGCCCGCCTGGCCATGGGCTGGGAGCGGATTTGGCCGGCCCTGTGGCCGGCGCTTGCCGTCCTGGGGATCTTCATAAGCCTCAGTCTGGTCGGGGTTTGGGATCTGGTGCCCGAGCCCATTCAGGCGCTGGCCATTTTCGCTATGATCCTGGGCTCGGGCCTCGCCCTGTGGCGCCATTTGGGACGCACCCGACTGCCGGCCCGCGCCGAAGGTCTGCGCCGGCTTGAAGTCGATAGCGGGCTGAAACACCGGCCCTTGAGCACCTATGCGGACCGGCCCGCCGGCAGCCTTGATGATCCGCGCACACGCCATCTGTGGGAGCTGCACCGGGACCGCATGGGCCGGGAGGTCGCCAAGACCGGAATTGTGCTGCCCCGGACCGACGCCCCAACCCATGACCCTTATGCGCTGCGTCTTCTGATAATCCTGATGCTGGGCGTGTCCTTGTTGATTGCGGGCACGGACTGGGGCGCCCGGCTGCGCGGCTCCGTTGCACCGCTGCTGGGGCCGGGCCTGCCAGCTGATCTTGAGATTGACGCCTGGGTGGAACCGCCGGCCTATACGGGTCTGCCTGCCCTGCCCCTTTTGCGCGCTTACCGGCCCGCCGATGGCAGCGTGTGGCCCGAGCGTGACCGGATCAGGGTTCCAGAAGGCTCGACCCTTGTGGTGCGTCTCACGGGCTTTGGCGGGCGCCCGGTCCTTGCCCTTGATCCAGTCGGTCCTCTGGCGCCGGGCGCGCAGCCCCAAGCCACGGTGTCCTATGAGGGCGGTGTGGCCGAGAGTCGGGCGCCGATCCTGACCGATCTCGATGCGGACCTTTCGGTGCGCCGGCGTGGGCTTGGGACGTGGCAATTCAGTGTCCGGGGCGACCTGGCGCCCGTGGTCTCTATGCCCCAACCGCCCCAGGGCACGGGCAATGCCTCCTTGCGCTTTTTCTATCGCTTCGTCGACGATTACGGCGTGGAGGCAGCGCGGGCCGAATTGCGCCTCGTGCCCGAAAATGCCGAAGAAGCCCTCGCGATTGCGCAAGCAGATAATGGGGCCGGTCTCGCGCCGGCGGATGAGACCCCCTGGCCCCGGGCGGACCAGCCCATTCTCCTCCCCTTGCCCGTCTCGGGCATCGGTGGCGGGACCATCCGGGACGAGACGGCTTTGGAGAACTTGGCCGCCCATCCTTGGGCAGGCCGTGAGGTGATGGTGCAGATCCGCGCGGAGGATGGGGCCGGCCAACACGCCTATAGTTCATCGGCGCGCGTCACCCTGCCCCGCCGGGTTTTCCTGGAACCGCTGGCCAAGGCCTTCGTGGAGTTGCGGGACATTCTGGCGCGTGATCCGGAGGGGGCGGCCCGCGTGGCCGCCGCCATTGATGCGATGACCCTTGAGGGTGACCGGTTCATTGAGGACCGGATCATTTATTTCGGTCTGCGCACCGCCTATTGGCGTTTAACCCACAATCCGCGCCCCGCACAAACCCGGGCGGTCTATGACCTGCTTTGGGATCTTGCGCTGCGGGTCGAGGATGGGGATTTATCGGACACCTTGCGCACCTTGCGCCAGCTTCAGCAGGCCCTGGCCGAAGCCCTCCAGAGGGACGCTTCGCCGGAAGAACTGCGCCAACTCATGGCCCAGCTTCGTGAAGCCCTTGACCGCTATCTGGCGGAACTCGCCCAGCAGGCGGACCAACAGGCCGCCGATCCCGATGCGCCTTCTTTGAGTACGGATGATCTTGATGATCTGCTCCAGTCGATTGACCAGCTTGGCCAGATGGGCGAGACCGGGCGGGCACGGCAGTTGCTCTCTGAATTGCAGCAGATCCTGGATGGCCTCCGGCCCGGCGGCGGCCAAAGGCAGGCGGGCGGCAGTGGTTCGCCCTCGCCCCAGGAGGAGGCCCTGAACGAGGCGCTGGAGTCTTTGACCGATCTCATTGGCCGCCAGCGCAGCCTGCTCGATGAGACCTATCGCCAGTCCCTGTCGAGCGGCGCCCTGGGAGAGGATCTGGCGGACGGGTCCCCAAGCGCCCTGCCTCGCAAGCGCCGGCCGGGAGGTCCGGTTAATGGCGCGGACGGATCATCGGCGAATGGCATGGCTGAGAAGCTCGCGCGCCAGGGCATCACTAATGGCGGTTCTTCTGGCTCGGGCGACACTGGCTCGGGCGCATCTGAGGCCATGGCTGGGCGTGACCTGGCGCAAAGCCAGGCCGGCCTGCGCGACGAACTCGGCGATGTGATGCGCGGCCTCGATGAGGCGGGCACGGCCCAGCCCGAGAGTCTTGGTTCGGCCGTGGTGGATATGGAGGCCGCGCGGTCCGCCCTTGACGGCAGCCAGTTCGAAAACGCCTTCCGGAACCAGCGTGCCGCATTGGAGGCTCTGCGGTCGGCCGCGGAAACTCTGGCCCAGGACGTTCTGCGCCGCCAGGGCAATGGCGGCATGACCCGCCGCGATCCCTTGGGACGCAATGGGCGCGATGGCCTGAGCCGGGGCAATGTGGACCTTCCGACCAAGAGCGAATTGCAAAGGGCCCGAGAAATCCTGGAAGAGCTGCGCCGGCGCGCCGGGGAGCGCGATCGTCCGCGCCAGGAACTCGACTATTTCAACCGCCTACTGAGGCAGTTTTGATGGGCATTCGGGTGCGACGACTCTGATCCATCCCACCCGTTTCATGAATAGCCCACTTTCGCCATTGTACCCACTTTCGCCATTGTACCCACTTTCGC
>CAYUYV010000073.1:12434-19615 GCA_964449455.1 uncultured Alphaproteobacteria bacterium
CCCACTTTCGCCATTGTACCCACTTTCGCCATTGTACCCACTTTCGCAATTGTACAGGCGGCGAAGCAATCCGGGGGCACACTGGGTTCAAACCGCGCCTCGGATTGCCTCCTTGCTATGCGCCTACCAATGAGAGGCACGGCGCTTTTGTTCAGCCTCACAACCGTTTTAGATTGTCGCCCGAATTGCGGTCGATCAGTTTCACATAAGGATCAATGCCGACGACGGTGGGGCGTTCGTCCACGGTCACGGTGATGGTCTGCTCGCCCGTCTTGATGCGCTGCTTCTCAACCTGGATCACGTGATCATCGCCCTCATTGACATCATCGGGATGGACGGTGAAGAGGCCGATATCGATGGACATGTCGAGGGGCAGTTCGGTCTCCTGGCCTTCGCCATCGGCCTCCACCTTGCCGGCCTCGACCGTGATGGCGACATCAAATCGGCCATCTTCTCGCTCCGTCACCTCCGCATCCGTCACTTTAAGATCCCAAAGGACAATCCGCTCAAAGAGATCCGTGATCAGCTCATCATGCTCAGGACCCGCCTCCTCACGCAGAATACGCAGGTAATCGATCGTGGTCGGATAGGGTGTGCTGCGATAGGCCCAGCCCTCAATGAGGCGCTTCAGCGAACGGTTGACCACCTCCTCGCCCACATAGTCCTTGAGCGCATACATGGCCACGGATCCTTTGCGATAGTGGATATAGCCTTGGTTTTCGACCCGGTTGAGGGGCAGCTCCTCAAGCTGTTCACCGCCGCGCGCGCGCAGATAGCTGTCAAGTTCGTATTTCAGGAACCGGCGCATGATGTCCGGACCCAACAACTTCTCCATCACCATGATCGCCGAATACTGGGCAAAGGCCTCCACGATCATGGTGGAGCCCTGCACATTGGCGGGCAGAACCTGGTGTGCCCACCATTGGTGTGCCACTTCGTGGGCGGTCACATAGGTGATGATGTCGATGCTGGCGGGATCGCGGATATCAGCGATAAACCCAATGCCTTCTGAATAGGGCACCGTGTTCGGAAAGGCCTGGGCGAAGGTCGCATAGTCCGGGAACTCCAGAATACGCATCTGGCGGAACTGGTACGGGCTGAAATGCTCCGTGAAGTAATCGAAGCTCAACTTCATTGCTTCCAGCATGCGCTCCACATTATAGGCGTGGGGCTCGTGGTAATAGACCTCCAGATTGACGTCCGAATGGCCCGACTGTTTTGCCGTCCAGACATCTCGCGCCACCTGATAGTCCGCCGACAGATAGGAGAAGAAGGCGAGGATCGGCGTGTCCATTTCATATTCGAAATAGTGTCGGCCATTCTCCTGCCAGTCGCGCTTCAGATAGCCGGGCGCGATGGCCGTCTGCCCCACCTTGGTGCTGACCGTCGTGCGGAATGGGACCCAGGCGGAATATCTGGTGAAACCGTTCTTGTCGTAATATTCCGACTGCTCGAGCTTGGGCATCCGGTCCACGGGCTCCTTGCCGAGCCGGCGGCGGGTGTTCCGGTCCAGGATCATTTTCTGGCGGCGGAATCCAGGGTGGGGCAGAACCTGGCCACTATCGACAAAAGTGCCGTTGCCGACGATGCGTGTTCCGTTCCCGGAATTCCGGAAGCCATTATAATCCCAGACCGCCTTGAAGGTCAGAACGCTCTGCGCGCCAGGCTCCAGGGGCGTCTCGAGCGCGAAGATATAATAATTGTTCTCGCGATCTTCGCTTTCCAGGACCGCCCCTGCCAGGTCCACAGCCTCGACTTTCAGGGGGAACGCAAAGTCGTAGTGGACATGGGTTATGGGCTCCTCGTCCTGGTTCTCCAGCACATAGTTCCCCTTGGCCTCGACGCGAAGCTCATCGGGGAAGATATCGACCTGCGTGCTGATCTCGACAATGGCCGGCTGGAGAATGTCCTCATACTGGCGATAGGCCTCCTCATAGGCGACCGAGCGCGCTTCGCGGTCGTCCCGGGTCACGTAAGCGTTGAGGACATTGGTGTTGTAATAGATGAACGCGCCGCTGCCGATGAAGCCGACAATTCCCACCAAAAGCGCCACGGCCGTGATAGGGCCGAAATTGCTCCCCATGCGGCGCATCCGCATCAGGAGGGACGTGTTGCCGCCGCGCATCCACAGGAGATAGCTCATGATCATGAGAACGGCGGAGAAGCAGGTCCAGTAGAAGTAGAACCAGAACACGCCGATGAGATAGTGGCCATTGCCGTTCATGTCGGACATGGGAGCCGAGGGCGCACCGCCGAACTGGTAGAGATTGTGTTCATAACCCACATTGGCGAGGGAAACCTGGGCCACCAGCACCAGCACCATGATCAGAATACCGACATACCGGTTAAGGGAGATCACCTGGACGAACAGGCTCAGCATGGCCGTCAACATCAAGGGCCAGCCGAACACCAGGATCAGTCGGAAGGCATAAAGGCCATAGTCGATCTGCGTGTAGCCCTTGGCCAGTTGGGCCCCAATTCCTGTCAGCATGGCAACGGCCATCAGGGCAAAGAGCACCAGGGCCATGGCCAGGAATTTGGAGAACACAAAGACCCAGTTTGGCGCCGGCGTTGAGTCGATGATCTCGTGGATCTGATAGGTGCGCTCGCGCCACACGACTTCCGAGGCGTAATAGATCGCGACCACGGCGGGCACGATGGAAAAAGTGCCGAACAACAGCTCGATCATGACGCGGGTTACCGGATAGGCCGGCACGTCATAGATCAGATTGAAGTTCAACAATGCGCCCAGGCTGTTGAAGATCCCGAGGGCGAGCAGCACCCAGAAAGCCACGCTGCGCACGACGGCGCCCACCTCGAAGCGGGTTCGCAACCAGAACTGGCTCCAGGGGGTCGCGCCGGTGAAGACCGGAGTCACTTTCGGCAGGGCAATCCGCGTGGGGATGAAGCGCACGGGCTGTTTTGCCGCCTCCGCAACGCGCCGGCGACCCGCCCGGCTGGAGCGGGCCCGGAAGGAAAAGGTCAGCACGTTGAAAACAAGGAACAAGAAGCCCACCCCCAGCCAGAGCAGGCGATTGAACAAGAATGTGCCTTCGAGCGGCACAAGCTGGGTGTTGCGCTCAAACGCGGTCCAATAGCGCGTTTCAAGGCCGTAGGTCAGGAAACCCAGCGGGTCATAGGGCGCCACGGCTTCAACCATTTCCGGGTCATTGGTCAGGCCCAGACCGACGAAATAGATCACCAGGAACACCACAAGGGACGTGTAGACCGCGATATTGCTGCGGGTGAGATTGGCCACGGTGAAGAAGATCATCCCAGTGACGAGCAGATTGATCCCACCAATGACAAAATAGGTGTAGGCGTAGTGGCTCAGAACCGTGGGACCCAGACGGTCCGGGTTCAGCCAGGGCATCATGCTGCCGATCCAGATGGCGAGCGGCACACTGGCGAAGACCATCATCACGGCAAGAAAGGCACCGATAAACCGCCCCAGCAGGAAGGTCCGCGGGGAAATCGGCAGGGTGTAAAACATCTCCTGGGTGCGCAGCTCCCCGTCACGCATGACGACATTGGCCAGCAGGGCGGCTGGAATGAACAGGCCAATCAAGCTCATGACCAGGATGATCTGCGTGATCGCAAAAGGGGAATTGATATTGACATTCCCCGTCGAGCCGATGGTGATCTGATCAACGGTCACGGCCGCGAAGGTCAGCAGGAAGAAGATCGAAAACACGATCGGCGACACCATCTGGCGCCATTGATAACCGAATTCGAAACGCGCAAGGCTCCACAGCATGGCCCGGGTCCCTTCTTAATCTCTGTCTCGCTCTAATCGATGGACGGGGCGGTCAGGCCGCGGCCTGGGCGCTGTCGGCGGCGAGAGCTGCGCGCTCGGCGAGCGTGTTGAAATAGAGGTCCTCAAGGGTCGGCTCCACAGGCTCAAAGCCCGCAGGCTCGCTGTCGGCGGCGACATGGATCACCATGCGGCCGCTTTGCAGACGGGTGGCGATCACCCGGTGGCGGGCGCGGACGGCTTCAAGATCATCCTTGTCCACCACACTGCGCCAGATGCGGCCCCGCAGGCGTTCCACCAGCGCGAGCGGTTCGCCTTCGACGACAATCTCACCACCTGCCAGGATCGCCATGTTCGGGCAGAGCTGGGCCACATCCTCCACGATGTGGGTGGAGAGGATCACGACGACATTCTCACCGATCTCGCTCAGGAGGTTGTGGAAGCGGTTGCGCTCTTCCGGATCGAGGCCCGCTGTCGGCTCATCCACGATAATGAGGCGCGGATCGCCGAGCAGGGCCTGGGCGATGCCGAAGCGCTGGCGCATACCGCCTGAATAGGTGGACAGGGCTTTGCGGCGCACATCGTAGAGATTGGTCTGGCGCAGCAGCTCCTGGACCACATCCTTGCGCTCACCCGACGGGATGCCCTTCAGGGTCGCCATATGCATCAGCATGCTTTCGGCGGAAACACGCGGATAGACGCCGAAATCCTGGGGCAGATAACCGAGCATCCTGCGAACGCCGGCCGGGTCCTGAAGAACGTCGACGCCGTCAAAGGTGATGGTTCCCTCATCGGGCTGCTGCAGGGTGGCAATGGTGCGCATGAGGCTGGACTTACCCGCCCCATTGGGCCCGAGCAGGCCGAACATGCCCTTGGGGATGTCCAGGGACACCGATTTCAGGGCCTTCACCCCATTGCCATAGGTCTTCGTCAATCCCTGAATGCTCAGCATACCCAACTCCCCAATCAGCTTCAGCCACGCCAAACGGCACGCTGCAAAGGCTGTGCTTCGAAGCAGCCATCCGCGAGCCATTTTCAAATCCAGTGTAGTGCCCTGCGCCCGCAGGACTATCAAATCCGCTCCACGCTTTGGACACAATCTGCTTTAAGGCCGATGGGGTGTCGCCTGCCCCCATGACACGGGCCCAAGCGAGACTCTCGCGTGGGCAAGCATTGTTAGAGTTGAATTCAGGTCAGGAATGTCGTCCGCTACCGAGACAAAAGTTATAGGCGTCCTCGGGCGCCGTCACGCTGGGAGGTATAAAATGGGACGGCATTTCAACCAGTGGGTCGCCGGTGCGGCCCTCGGCATGGCGCTGGGCTTCGGCTCGGCCTGGGCCGCAACGTCGCCGGAAAAGGCGGACGGGACCGCAAAAGTAGACCATGGCGCCATGGATCACGGCTCCGGTGCGCGCGGTACCCTGGCCCCGTCCCGGTCGGCTCGCCCCGCACGGATCACCGTGCCTGAATTCGCCGAGAATTTTCGACTGAACGACCAGGAAGGCAGATCCCACGAGCTGCACTATTACCGGAATGCCAAGGCCATTGTGCTGATGACCCAGGGCAATGCCTGCCCGATCGTGCGCAACAGCGCGCCTGACCTTCGGGCCGTGCGGGACGCCTATGCCGACAAGGGCGTCGTTTTCTACATGCTGAATTCGAACCTGCAGGACACGCGGGACGCGGTGGCCAAGGAAGCCACCGACTATGGCTTCGACATCCCCGTGCTGATGGACGAGCATCAGATTATTGGTGAGAGTCTTGGTGTCACGCGGACGGCGGAAGTCTTTGTGATCGATCCGGCACAAGGTTTCCGGATCGTCTATCACGGTCCGCTCAATGATCGTCAGTCCTATGAGCGCCAGAAGGCCGAGGCGAGCAAGCCTTATGTTCGCCAGGTGCTGGATCAGATGCTGACCGGCCAGGACGTGACCGTTCAGGGTCCGCCGACCATTCCCGGCTGCCTGATCAATTTCCCTGAGCGTAATGCCAACGCCAAATCGGCAAACCTCACCTACACGAAGGATGTGGCGCCGATCCTGGTCAAGAAATGCGCCATCTGCCACCAGGAAGGCGGCATCGGCCCCTGGGCCATGACCGAATACAAGGTGGTTCAGGGCTGGACGCCCATGATGCGCGAAGTCATCCGTACCCGGCGCATGCCGCCATGGCATGCCGATCCCCATATCGGCACCTTCCAGGGTGACCGGTCCCTGTCGGCCGACGAGATCAAGACCATCGTGCATTGGATCGAAGCCGGCGCGCCGCGGGGTGAAGGGGAAGATCCTCTCAAGACCGCTCAACTCGTCTCGCCGGACTGGCCGCTTGGCAAGCCGGACCTGATCCTCAAGGCCCCCGCCTTCACAGTGCCGGCAACGGGCGTCATCGACTATGAGCATCCCGTGCTGCCCAATCCGCTCACGGAAACCAAGTGGCTGAAGGCAACGACCTTCAAGGCCGGCGCGCGTCCCGTGGTGCACCACATTCTTTCCGGCTACATGTCCGAGGTGCCGGAGGACGGCAAGGCCTGGACCAGCCGCTGGGAGTTCTCCACGGGCGGTTACGCCGTGGGTGCTGAAAGCATGGATTACGGGGCAGATGCTGGCGTGCCCCTGCCGGCTGGCGGCGCCATCGGCCTGCAAATGCACTACACGCCAACGGGCCGCGCGATGACCGACATCACCGAGGTCGGCCTCTATTTCCATGACGAGAAGCCGAAATACATCAACCGCTCGACAGTGATCCTCGATGCGTCGATCGTCATTCCGGCGGGTGCGTCGCGGCACAAGGAAACGGCCTATATCAAGTTTCCGAAAGACGCGATCCTGATCCAAGCCTTCCCGCATGCCCATTATCGGGGCCATGCCTCCAAACTCACCCTGCGCCGGCCGGATGGTTCGGAAGAGGTGCTGGTGTCGCTGCCGAAATATGACTTCAACTGGCAGCGCTCCTATGTGTTCGAGGAGCCGATCGACATCCCCGCCGGCTCCCTGCTCATCGCCGATACGATCTATGACAATTCCGAGCTGAACTTCGCCAATCCGGGTGCGGACAAGACCGTGCTCTGGGGTGAGCAGACCCATGAGGAAATGCTCTACACGGCGATGATCTTCCGCTGGAAGGACGAGACCACGGACAATCTGAAAGAGGAATACATGCAACTCCTCGATCGGGACCGCATGTTCTGGTCCATGGACGACAATATCGACGGCGTGCTTCAGCCTGCCGAGCTGCGTGGACGTGTGGGCGAAGGCCTGAAGCCCCACATGGCAAAATTCGATGCGGACAAGAACGGCGTCTACAGCTCGGAAGAATTCCGCACGGCCCGCCAGACCCTGCGCCGCATGCGTCAGCAGCGTCGCCAGCAAAAGCAGAAGGGCGACGACTGATCCGTCTCGCCGGACGAAATCTGCAGACAAGCAGACAA
>CAYUYV010000073.1:19715-21105 GCA_964449455.1 uncultured Alphaproteobacteria bacterium
AATCTGCAGACAAGCAGACAAAAAGAGGCGGCCTCGGATATCCGGGGCCGCCTTTCTTTGTGTTTTCCAACCGGTCGTTGGGTCGAACAGATCGGTGGAGCGTCAGCCCCACGGACCAGACTGGCGCGATGAAGACGGGACCGGCGTTGCGCCGCCCGCACGGGCCAGGGCCTCAATGCGCACATCAAGGGGCGGATGGCTGGCGAAGAGGGCATGAAGCCGCCCGCCACTGATCGCCATGGCCTGCATTTCATCCGGCATTTGCGGGCCGTCCACCGTGCGCTTCAAAGCCTGCAGCGCACGGATCATAGAATCGCGCCCGGCAAGTTCTGCACCGCCGATATCGGCCCTGAACTCCCGCTGCCGCGAGAACCACATCACGATCATCATGGCGATGATGCCGAACAGCATTTCGGCAATCATGGAGACGATCCAGAAGGCGGGGCCATGGCCCTGTTCCACCCGGAACACCACCCGGTCCACGAAATGACCGACAATGCGCGAGAAAAAGATCACGAAGGTATTCACCACACCCTGGATGAGGGCCAGCGTGACCATGTCTCCATTCGCCACATGGGCCACTTCATGGCCGAGCACGGCCGCCACCTCATCGGCTTCCATATGATTGAGCAGCCCGGTGCTCACGGCCACGAGCGCCGCATTCTTGTTCCAACCGGTCGCAAAGGCATTCGGCGCGGCATGGTCGAAAATGCCGACTTCCGGCATGCCGATCCCGGCCCGCTTGGCCTGGGAACGCACGGTCTCCAGGACAAAGCGCTCCGCGTCATTGCGCGGCCGATCGATGATCGAAACGCCCATGGAGGCCTTGGCCATCGGCTTTGACACCAAAAGCGAGATGATCGAACCCGCAAAGCCGATCACAAGGGCGTAGACCAGCAAGGCCGCGAGATCGAGATCGACACCATTCTGCTCAAGCAGCCCGCTGAAACCGAGCAGGCTGAACACAATGCTGATCATCGCCAGGATGGCGATATTCGTTCCGACAAAAAGCAAGATCCGAAGCACGGGATGTCCCTCCTCAAGGTTCACGGGGAACTGGTAACCCAAAACCCGCCTATACATGGGTGGAAGGCGGGCCGTCCTTCAAGAGAGCACTGCGCCAGCCCCAAAAACGGGGCATCTCATGGTTCGGCCGAAACAGGTGCATGCCTGGAGCGGCGCATCCGAAAGCCAATGCATCGGTCATGAGAACCACTCACAAGCCATTGTTTCTCATGGCGCTTTTGGCTCGAACGTCTGAGGGGGGGGAGCGCGCCGCCTATGGACGCTCAAACGGGCGAGCCGCTCCATTCGCGCCATGGCCCGGCTGCCGTTGGAGCACTTCGCGGCGCAAATTTCCCGGCGGGCCAACGCTCCCGATGCAGGCTAG
>CAYUYV010000074.1:0-14109 GCA_964449455.1 uncultured Alphaproteobacteria bacterium
CGCATGCCGAAGATCCAGGAACTGGTGAAGAACTTCTTCGGCAAGGAGCCCCATAAGGGCGTGAACCCGGATGAAGTCGTGGCCATGGGCGCCGCCATTCAGGCCGGCGTGCTCCAGGGCGATGTGAAGGACGTGCTGCTGCTCGACGTCACGCCCCTGTCCCTCGGCATCGAGACCCTGGGCGGCGTGTTCACCCGCCTGATCGACCGCAACACCACGATCCCGACCAAGAAGAGCCAGGTCTTCTCCACAGCCGAAGACAATCAGAACGCTGTGACGATCCGGGTCTTCCAGGGCGAGCGGGAAATGGCTGCCGACAACAAGCTGCTCGGCCAGTTCGACCTTGTCGGTATTCCGCCGGCACCGCGCGGCGTGCCCCAGGTGGAAGTGACCTTCGACATCGACGCCAATGGTATCGTGAATGTCTCCGCGAAGGACAAGGCCACGAACAAGGAACAGGCCATCCGTATCCAGGCCTCCGGCGGCCTGAATGATGACGATATCGACCGGATGGTGCGCGAGGCTGAAGAGCACCGGGCGGAAGATCAGGAGCGTCGCCAGAAGGTGGAAGCCCGTAACCAGGGCGAGGCGCTTTTGCACAATACCGAAAAGCAGCTTGGTGAATTCGGCGACAAGCTTGAGGCGGCCGACAAGGACGCCGTCGAAGTGGCCATGAAGGAGCTACGCGAAGCTCTGGACGGCGAAGACGCCACGGCCATGCAGCAGAAGACCCAGGCCCTGGCCCAGGCCGCCATGAAGCTGGGCGAAGCCATGTATCGCCAGGATGGGGGCGGTGCTGGCGGCGAGCCCGGTGCCGAGGATGAAGCCCAGGGCGGCGACGACTCCGTCGTCGATGCCGATTTCGAGGAAGTCGACGACAATAAAAAGTCGTCCTGACGGTTCGTTTCCACGGCCCATGCCAGGATGGCGCACGGATCTTGATCCGTGCGCCCCGTCCGTGGGTGGGCCGGAGAACCCGTTTGGCGTGGAGCGTTACCGCCCAGATCCCCACGGTCTCGAAAGAGAAACGGTAGGGTCGGGAAGGTTAAGTCCAGTTCTGCACGATGCCCGCGCCCATTCCGTCGACACGCCCTGGAGCATTTTGAACCATGAGCAAGCGCGATTATTACGAGATCCTGGGTGTCACCAAAGGCACCAATGCCCAGGAGCTGAAATCGGCCTATCGCAAGCTTGCGATGCAATATCACCCGGACCGGAACCCAGACAATCCGGAGGCGGAAAAAAAGTTCAAGGAAATCAGCGAAGCCTATGACGTCCTGAAGGACGATCAAAAACGCGCGGCTTATGACCAGTTCGGCCATCAGGCCTTTGAAGGAGGCGGCGCTGGTTTTGGCGGCGCCCGTGGCTTCAGCGGTGATTTCAGCAGCGCCTTTGCCGACGTCTTCGACGACCTGTTCGGCGAATTCATGGGCGCACGCCGCCCCGGCGGCCCTGGCGGTGGCGGGCAGCCCGGCCGGGCCCGGGGCGCTGATCTGCGCTACAATATGGAAATCAGCCTCAACGAGGCTTTCGCTGGCAAAAAGGCGCAGATCCAGGTGCCGCGCACGGCCACCTGCGACCGCTGCGACGGCTCCGGCGCTGAGCCCGGTTCCAAACCGGTGACTTGTCCCACCTGTTCCGGACTCGGAAAAGTGCGGGCCACCCAAGGCTTTTTCACGATTGAGCGGACCTGCCCGAAATGCGGTGGCACCGGACGGATCGTCAAGGATCCGTGCAAGAAGTGTCGTGGCGCTGGCCGGGTCGAGGTGGAAAAGTCCCTGTCGGTCACCATCCCCCCGGGGGTGGAGGACGGCACGCGAATCCGCCTCCAGGGCGAAGGCGATGCCGGCGTTCGCGGTGGTCCCAATGGCGATCTCTATATTTTCCTGTCGATTGCGTCCCACCCCCTGTTCGAGCGGGAAAGCGCCAATCTCTATTGCCGCGTGCCCATTTCGTTCACCACGGCGGCCCTGGGCGGCGAGGTCGAAGTGCCAACCTTGAGCGGCAGCCGCGCCAAGGTGAAAATTCCCGAAGGCACCCAGACCGGCCGAACCTTCCGCCTGAAGGGCCTCGGCATGCCCGTCCTCCGATCGGACCAGGTGGGGGATCTCTTCGTCCTCGCCGAGGTGGAAACACCGCAAAAACTCACCAAGAAGCAAAAGGAACTGCTTCGGGAGTTCGAGAAGGCCTGCTCCGAGGAGACCCATCCGGAATCCCACGGCTTTTTCGGCCGGATGAAAGAATTCCTGGACGGTTTCGGCGGACACTGACTGCTCTGCCCGCAGGATGCGCCCCCCCCCGCATGTGCCAGACTTGCCGGATGGGGGCCCTTCGGGATGGGGGCCCTTCGGGACAGGGCATCCACCACGTCGATGGATTGCCGTGACTGGTGTTCCCAACGCCGCTTGCGGCTAATACCGTATCTGCGCCTGCCGATCGCCCTTGGCCGCTCCCGCATGATCCGATTTGCAGGGTCGACAATGGCGGCCCAACAGCACGACGCACAAGGGCGCTGCCTCATGGCCCCATCTCTCAAAGCGATGTCCGACACCCATGACCGACTCCCCATTAAGACTGTGCATTGCGGGCGCCAATGGCCGGATGGGCCATACGCTGCTCCATCTGCTCTCAGAACAGGACGACCTTACGGTCACCGCTGCGACAACCAAGCCTGACGATCCGGATCTGGGGCGCGATGCCGGGGCCAGTGCCGGCCTGGCGCCGATGGATCTTCCGCTAACGGCGGATATCGCAGCAGCAGTCGAGACTTGCGACGGCATAATTGATTTTTCCAATCCCCAAGCGACGCTGCTCCATGGGCGCGAGGCCGCTGCGCAGGGCCGTTTCCTCGTCTCCGGAACAACGGGCATTGATGGGCTCGCAATGGCGGCTCTTGAGGCGCTCGGCAAGCGCATGGCGATTTTCCATACGGGGAATTTCAGTGTCGGGATTGCCGTTTTGGCGCGCGCAGTGGAAGCGGCCACCCGGGCACTCGGGCCCGATTTCGACGTGGAAATCGTGGATTATCACCACCGCCATAAAGTCGACAGCCCATCCGGCACGGCGCTCATGCTTGGTGAGGCCGCAGCCCGCGCCCGCGATGTGGCATTGAATGACGCGGCCCAGCGCGGCCGAGACGGCATCACGGGGCCGCGCCCGGACGGCGCCATCGGCTTTGCGGGCATTCGGGGCGGCTCGATCATTGGACAACATGATGTGGTGCTGGCCGGACCGGGCGAGCGCCTCGTTCTGAGCCACATGGCGGATGACCGCAGCCTGTTCGCCGAAGGTGCCTTGCGCGCAGCCCGTTGGCTCGCCGGCCGACCTCCTGGCCTTTACGGCATGTCCGACATGCTGTCCGCTGAGGCGGGTGAGGCACCCCTGGCCTGATCCCGCAACGCGGCACGCAGGGCCGAGACCAGATCCGTCCGTTCTTCGGGTGTCAGGAACGCACCAATAATCGTGTCCTGACCATGGGAGCGCAGATGGATATAGCTGTCATGGTCTGGCGGGTCGTCAAGTTCAATGCGCACCCAATAGGGCACGAACACAAACCGCTGCTGCCTGCCCCCGGGCAGCACACGGATGATCTCCAGCTCCGTGTCGTTCAGCCGGATGATCTCCCGCAAGCGGCCCTGGCGGTAGTTCCAGCGGAACGCCAAATAAACGAGCAGCACGTCGAGCCCGTAAAAGCCGAAAACCGGCCAGGCCCCCATCAGCAAGAATACCGTGCCGATTATCAGGCTGACCCCGGCCATGATGCCCATGACGATGAGAAAACCGGCCCGGCTCAAGGACCGGTGGGGATAAAGAACCGCGTGAAAATAGAGCGGCGGGTCAAAGCTGCGCTCAGGCTCCACAGTCATGCCGCCTCCCGGTCCATCCGCATGGTCAGCATGAGAGCCTCACGGCACTTCCGCCGAGCCGGCCCCGAGGCCGCCATCAAGGGCCAGATCCTCGCCCGTCATATAGGTCGCTTCGTCACTGGCCAACAGGACGGCGAGGGAAGCCACTTCCGAAGGGTCGCCAAAGCGTTTGACGGCCGCCGTCGAGACAAAGGAGCGCACCTTCTCCTCCCGGTCCGGACCATCGCCCAGAAGCGGCTCCCAGATCGGCGTCAGGACTGCTGCGGGACTGATACTGTTACAGCGGATCTCCAGGCCCTTGCTGGCGCAGTATAGCGCCACGGTCCGCGTGTGATTGCGAATGGCCGCCTTGGAAGCGGCATAGGCTGCTGCGAGGGGCACACCCACGGACCCCGCCCGTGAGGCAATATTGATGATGGAGCCCCGGCCCTGCGGAGCCATGGCGCGGATGCCGACTCGGCAGCCCAGAAACACCCCATCCAAATTGACCCGCAGCACCCGGTGCCATTCTTCAAGGCTCGCATGCTCCGGATCATGGGTGGCCCCCTGTTCGAGCCCCGTGATGCCGGCATTGTTGACCAGGACATCAAGGCTCTGTCCGGCTTCGGTGATCTCAGACATGACACGCGCCCAGGCGTCTTCAGCGGACACATCAAGCGCGGCAAATCGGACGCTCTTGCCGAGGGCGCTGGCAAGGGCCTCGCCGGCCGCGTGATTCGTATCCGTCAGCCAGACGGTGGCACCTTCGGCAGCAAAAGCGCGGGCTATGGCTTCTCCGATCCCTTGAGCGCCTCCGGTCACCAGGGCGGTCTTCTGCTCCAGACGAGGCATGGCGCGTCTCCCCTCAGGACTGACAAGTGGCGACACGGGCCGGATGCGGATGCGGCGGCGGCCATGCCGAAAGGTCAGATCTTACAGAGGAGATGGAAAGATTTGGATCCCTTATGTCAGGACCGTGACAAGGGATAACGGGGGTAAGACGGGGTCAAAGGGCATCCGCATACATGCGCAGGAGCCAGCGGCTCGACCGGGCGCCCTTTGAGACGGCGCGGCGGCCATGGCAGAAGCGCCAATTGTCGTAGACGAACAGATCGCCAGCGCGCCACGGCACCACCTGCTCGTGGGCCTCAAGCGCCGCCGCAAAGCGTTGCGAGGGACCATCAAGCCTGTCGTCAATGTCCCGGGTGTTGAAGCGGCAAATGACGCGGCCGTCCCTGTGCTCCAGAATTGGCGCCGTGTGACCTGCCCAGGATGCATGGCTGGGCGCCGGAAAATGAATGGGAGTCGTTTCCCAGGCGAGCCGATCCCCATCGTCCGCTGACGCCAAAACGTCGAAGGCATCCGCAAAGGTCGCATCACCGTCCCCTTCGCCGGGATGCACACAGAACATGGCAAGGTATCGCGGGGGCGTCGGATACCATGCAAGATCCGTATGGAGCGGAAATTCTCCCGTTCCACCAAAGGACTTCGCACCGCACAAGCGGGTTGGCTTGATATCCATGACAAGGGGCTGGCCCACAAAAGACGCAGCCTTCCCTAAACTGTCCGCCAGGGTCTTCAGAAGCTCGTGACCCTCTGCAGGGGGCAGATCAGGGATTATGGAGACACCTTTTTCATGGACGTCTTCGCGCACCCGACTCATCCGCGACAGCAATTCGCTCGAACCCATGGGCACACCTATCCCGGGGTGGATCAGGACGCGCGAGCGTTAGCAAAGTTTTGCGAACTTTATATTACGGAACCGGAAAATTTCTGTGCGCCCAAGCTGAGCGCGGCTCCCAGGCGCCAAGGCGCCAAGGCCTGGGCCGCCATGCCATCAGGAAGAGCGGTCAACAGGTTCCGGCGGGCGAATCACCGGCTTGAGCAGACCAAGGGAAGCGACGATAAGGACCGCCACAAGCAGATAACTAATCAGCCTAAAGAGCACATGGAACGTCCGGTAGGACACCGGAAGGTCAAGGCGCAAGGAGGAGGGCGCCCCTTCGAAAAGACCATCAAGGCGCAAGGATGCCGTCTTGCAGTCCGGCCCTTCCGTGGTCACCCGCCAGAAGCGGGTCACGCCCATTTCGAGCGGGATCATGCTGTCGAGGGTGTAGAGATAAGGATCAGGTTTTGGCAGCCGGCCGGTGATCGCGGCGCTGCGCCCGGATCCCGGGCCTCGCAACTGAGACAGGGTCAGGCAGGATCGTTCCTGCCAGTCCGCCTCCTCCGCGGTTGGCGCCCCGCCATTGATCGCACCGGCATGGACTGCAGCCCCGAGCAGGAACCAGGGCAGGATCACGAACGTGAACCGCCAGGGTCGATAACCGCAATAGGTGGCCGGCCCGTAGATGACCCAGAAGAGCAGCCGCAAGGGAATGATGGACCAGGACAAAATGCGCGAAACACCCTGGGCCAGCGGCGAGAGCAGCCACGCAGGAAGCCCGATGCGACGCTGGCCTGCGGTCTCAAGGGTCTGTCGGCGGATATCAGAGGCCTGTTCACTGCCCCACATGCGATTGAAGGTCTGGTGATAGACCTTCCGGAACGCCACCCGTTCGGCATAGCGCGGCAGGCTCATCCGCGCATAGGCCGTATAGAGCTGGTCATACATGAGATCGGGCGCAAAGTCCGACGCCTGCCAAAAGGGCGTTCGACGGCGGCAGCGCTTGATCCAACTGATCCGGACATCCGGGTCGAGCGGCACATTGGTGCTGCGTTCAAACCGGTCATAGCGAAAGCCATCCATGGTGAGCTTGCCCTGGTCGGGCCAACTCTCCTGCGCATCATTTACGGTGCCCACGGACAGGTCCGTGAAATTCATGACACCGCCATGGTTCTCATCCGTTTCTGAATCAATGGCATCTGCGGAATGGCCCACATAAAAGACCCCATCAATTCTGGCCCGCTTGGCCCAGAACAGGGACGGTTCCTCGGGCCTGCCAGGAGACCTGCGGGGCACATGAATCTGGTCCGGATTGATAATACTAGACCAGGCCGCAAGGCGCCGCAGCACTTCCCCATGGAGGGTCTCCGGCGGCCTGAACAGTTTCAGCCACACCTCAAAATCGTTGCCCACATGCACGGCCGTCAGGTCGAGGGCACCAATAATCTGAGTGCTTTCCCGAAGCTTCAGACTGCGCCCGAACCGGCCCTGGAGAAAGGAGAGGGCGGCCTGGCGCGGGTCCACATCGGTGAGTATGTCGTCGGCCTCCCGCCAGGGCGCCGTCTGCGCTGCATTGCCGGCAGACTTATTGCCCGCTGACGCATTGCCATTGGCGACGAGGCAAGCTGCCACGAAGAAGGAATGCTCAATATGGGCACTGCCGGAAACCTCAAGCTGGGTCAGGACCATCCCGCCCAGGAGGATTGAGTTGCGCACGTCAAAATTCGATCCGATCCGCAGGTGCTCGGCGACGAAGACCGCCTTATGGCGGCGCGTTGGGGGCGATGCGTCAAAGGCAATAAGTTGATTGAAGATCACATCGCCATTGACCCGTGACCCGGAGAAATTGAGACAGCCCAAGGCATAAACCGATGCCCCCGACCGATTTCCGAAATAAAGGGCCCGGCCGATGGTCAGAAAATTTGCCTCGATCGCGGTGCATTGCATGTCGGCGCCGAAGCGTTCGATCATTGCGTAATGCACGGGCGACGCGGTCTTGGTTTCCGCCCACAGACTGGTGATCCGCATGGACATGAAACTGACATAGCCAGACACCTGCATGCCTGAAAGAGAGATGGGGCCCCGACAGATGAAACGGGGTGCCGTGGGCTCCGGCAGACTGGCGGCACCAATGGTGCTCTTTTCGTCCCGCCCGCGCACGTCAAAGCGCTCAGGATCCCGCTCACCGCCCCTTCCACCAAAAGACAAAGAGCCGTCGATCTTCATGCGGTCCATGCGCAGGGCATGGGGATGGTCACGCACATGGAGTGGCGCAATATTCATCCGGATGCTGGCGATACGCACATCGCCATTGACCACGGCCTCGATGAAGCGGACTTCGCCGACGGCCAGAAATCCCCGCTCGACAAAAATGCCGCGCTGGACGACGACGGCCCGCGCACCGACCGCCACACCCATATGGTCCGACACTGCACTGTCCTCGGAACTCACCGTACAGGTTCCCCGTGCAAGGGTCAGTTCACCACCGATCCTGGCCGCGGTGAGCATGGTGGGACCGTTGATTCGAAATCGGGCGCCCTCCTCGGTCTCCTCAAGCAATTCGGTGCCATCGATACGCAGATCGCCGCCGATCTCCATGCGGCGCAGCAGCAATGCCTCACGGCCGGCCCCATCGGCGCGGAAACTGCGAACCCGCTCATCATCGCGGCCGAGATAAGGCAGGATCTCAAAACTGCCCGTGACCTTTGCGTCCTGAAAATCGATCGTGCCTTCCACATGGACGCCGGACCAGCGAATGTCCCCATCAACGACCAGGAACGGCCCAAAAATCGCTGTGTTCTCGAGACGGTATTTCAGGTTGCAGGCCTCAATGCGCAGCTTGCGACCCACGTGAAGACTATTGAGATCAAGCGTACCCAGAATTTCTGCCGGCTTTGTATTTGTGCCAATGACCCGAAAATCACCCTCAATGCGTGCGCCCGACAGCCGCATGGCAAAGCCCTTGATGCGGTCATAGGCGTCGATCGGTTCTGGAGACTTATCGTCGGACACTTGTGTTTCCACACGGAAGGGCTGGCGTTCAACGCCGTCATCCTCGTTGTGGCTGAGCATGAGATCGCCGCCCACCCGGGCCTTGCGCAGACGGATGCAGCCCGTTGCCTCAAAGCCGCGCAGACGCAGATCCTCACCGATGGCCGCAAAATCAAGCAGCAGGGATCGTCCGTTAGCCCCCAGAATGAACACCTGGTCGAAATAGAGCGATCCCTTCGCCTCCAGCGACAGCATCCGGACTTCACCGTGGAATACGCTGTTGCTGAAATCGATGGTGCCATCGACCCGGGCGTTCATGGCCTTGAAGGCAAAGCCTCGGGAGGCAGCCTCCCCCTGTCCCGATCCATAATGCTCGGAGGCTTCGATGCTCGGTTTGCCGTCAATCTGGAGGTTCTCAAGCGCAAGATTGGCGCCGATCTTTGCATGATCCAGGATCACCGCACCCTGGGCATTCAGTACATTGATCGACACCACATCGTCGATCTTCGAGCCACCCAGACTGAGAGCGATGGCACTGCGATGCTTCTCCAGCACGAGACGTTCCGAAATGATCTCTTTGGGATCGCTTTTGGACAGATTGGCCCTGACAATCCGCACACGCCCCTGAATGACAGCGTCATCAAGGAAGACGCCTGATTTAACGACCACATCAGACAGGATCACATCGCCCGCCACCGTCACGCCGCGGGCGTCCAGCCGATCAATCTCGCAGGCCCGGATGTCCAGGGTCTGCATCTGGGAGAAATCCAGATAGATCCGCCCCTCAATCCGGCAGCCGATAAGGCGCAAGGGGGCCTCAAGTTGGACCTCCCGCAAATTAATGTCGCCGATAATGTGCAGGCCCGCCAGAGTCATGCCCCGCGGCAGGCGCCCCGATGTGCGATTGCGGTCCCGAAGAAAAGGCTCCAGGTCCGAAGCTGCAATGCGCGCGCCCTCCCAGACTTTGGAGTTTCTGACCACCTTCAGAATATCCGGCCCCGGAAAGCCGGAGATATCATCGCGAAAGTCCGTCTGGCGGATGCGCTCGCGGATCTCTTCTGACAGGGGAGAGTTTTCCGGGATCCACACACCCTGCTCGGAAATCGTATCCAGGATGACATCATAGGTGCCAAGTTTCGGGATTTCTTCCGTGGTCGTTGGCGAGGGCTGGGCAGGACGGAAATTCGGATCATGCCCGATGCTCTCATCGGGCTTATCGGAATCGATGACACCGGTCATGAAGCGCCTGTATTGGCTGTGGGAGAATTTGAACCGGATCTCGTCGGGAAGAGGGTCTGCGCCAGGCTCAGGATCAGGCACCGGATCGTAAAGATCGACCGTGTTGAACATCCCGAAGCCGATGGGAATGTCGGTATCGTCGATGCGCACGGCACAGTATTTGTCCTGACGCAGAGCGATATTGGCCTCGTCCGGCACATAGCGGGATTTGCAGGAAGCCCGGGACCAGACCGTGACCACATAATCGGCACGCGTAATGGCGTCGACGATTCTGGCCCTGAAATCCTCGCCCGAGGCAATGTCTTCCACATCCACAAACCGGTCATGGCCGTCCGCATCCAGGGCATCCAGAAGCGGTTGGATCTTTGCCTCATCACTGCGGGCATAGCTGATGAAAAATTGCGCCACGGACCGCCCTCCCCTCTCCGGCCCATGTCGACGGGCCCCCTAAGGCCCGATGGTACAGAAGATGACGCACCCTGCAACCGGGAGCGTCCCTCGCCCCAACCAAGCCTACCCCCCGTGCGAATGGCACCGATGCCATAGGCCAGCGCCGCGAAACACGCTATGACTGCGCACGTCCTTGTTCTGAGAAACAAACCCGCCGAACCCCATGCGCCGACGCATCAGCCTTGAGGCCATCGAAGAGATCTTTGCCCGGTTTGAGGCCCGCGAGCCTGAACCGAAAGGCGAACTTGAGCATGTGAACCCATTCACGCTCCTGGTCGCCGTAGTGCTCTCGGCCCAGGCCACCGACAAGGGCGTCAACAAGGCCACTGCGCCCCTTTTCGCCATCGCCGACACACCGGAAAAGATGCTGGCCCTCGGCGAGGAGACCGTCCGCGATTACATCAAGACCATCGGGCTCTATCGGAACAAGGCCAAGAATGTCATTGCCCTGAGCGAAGCACTGATCCGGGATCACGCCAGCGTGGTGCCGGAGGACCGCGACGCCCTGGAGCAACTGCCCGGCGTCGGGCGCAAGACCGCCAATGTGGTGCTGAACATGGCCTTCGGCCAACCCACCATGGCCGTCGATACGCATATCTTCCGGGTCTCGAACCGCACCGGCATGGCGCCGGGAAAGGACCCGCTCCAGGTCGAAGAAAAGCTGCTGAAGGTCGTGCCGGAGCGTTTCATGCTCCACGCGCACCACTGGCTGATCCTGCATGGGCGTTATATTTGCAAAGCCCGCAAGCCGGACTGCCCGGACTGCATCATCAACGATCTATGCGGCTTTAAGGAGAAGACCGCCCCAGGCGCCGAAGACACCGACGACGCGGTCTGATCTGCTTACCGAGATCAAGAAGAGCAGCGGAACCAAGATCTGCCTGATCAGGAGCCAACCATCGGGCCGGCCGGTCCGGCAGACTGGAATTGGGCGGCAACGGCACCAACACAGGTTTGCAGGCGCTCCGTCGCTGACCCCGTAATGTCGCCAATGGCCTCCATCTCCAGATGGTGGAGCGCGTAAGGCCCACTCGGCTCTTCATAGAAGATGAGGTAAAGCCGGCAGAGGCCCGTGCTGTAGGTCCAGAAGCGCGCACCGCCTTCCTCCCGATCGACCTCGGCCTGCCCCAGATAGCGCACCACACGCTCCGGCGTGCCATTGGCCAGTTCCTGGAGGGTCGGGATTTGAACGGGACGTGGGGGCGCGCCGGCACCGCCCATCCTGCCCTCGACAAATGAGCAGCCAGCGGACAACCCCGCCGCCACAAGAAGCGCCGTCAGATGTGGCCAACCCATAGACCGCACGACCATGCCCAACCATCCCATTCTTGATACGGATCTCTTCGAAGTCAGGCCAGTCTCACACCAGCGCGCCTCTCACACCGGCGCACCGGCAAAGAGGCGGGCCCGCCGCCCCGCATCCTGGAACACATGCACCATCAATGCCGCTCCAAACAAGGGTGCCAGGAAATTGAGGAACGGCACCATCAGGACCGCGGCAATGACAATGCCGGCAAGAAACAAGCGCAAGCGGAACCGCCGCCGCAGGGGCGTGATCTCGGGCCCGGCCACATGGCGGGCCGCAACCATCTCAAAATATTCCCGTCCCGACAGATAGCCATTCAGAACCAGGAACAGCGCAATATTGATCCCCGGCAGCAGGATGTAGAACGGCAGCGCCAGCAGGTTGAGCACCAACAGCGCAGTGGCAAAACGCAGCCCCATGCCGACGGCCTCACCAAGGCTCGCCTCACGGCGCCCCATCGTGGCCGGATAATGCCGGGTTTCTACAATGCGCACAGCCTCTTCGGCGAACAGACCCAGGACAAGTGCACTCACGGGCAGATAGATCACCACAAAGACGATCAGCAGCACGAGCCCTGTCAGCACGTCGCCAAAACGACCCAGATAGTCATTGGTCCAGGCCTCAATGCCTTCAGCGAGCCCATAGACACCTCCGGCGTAAAGAGCCCCCAGGATCAACGCCGTCACGGCAAAGGTCTTGAGGAGCAGCCACACGAAACGGGGATGCAGGAGCTGGCCGAACGCTTTGAGGACGTGAAGGATCATGGGTCTTCCCTTGGAGTCTCGGTTTGGACCTAATGCGCGACAAGGCCCGGGCCTTTGCCCGCAAAAGGCGCTTTCACCCTGTCTTTTCGGTGTAACGGATGAGTGGTTCGCGGCGGCGGGAAAATTCCTCTAGGGTGCGCTCCAACCGACTGACAGTGAGGAGCACCATGACTGAAGCACAATTCGACGTCACCGGGATCGGGAACGCCATTGTTGACGTTATTGCCTCGGCCGATGACGCCTTTTTGACCGACCAGGGCATCGCCAAGGGCGCCATGACCTTGATCGATGCGGACCGGGCGACAAGCCTTTACGGCGCCATGGGCCCGGGCAAAGAAATTTCAGGCGGATCCGCCGCCAACACCATTGTGGGCGTCGCCTCCCTCGGCGGAAACGCCGCTTACATCGGCAAGGTGCGCGATGACGAGCTGGGCCGCATCTTCGCCCACGACATCCGCGCCGCCGGCGTCACCTACACGACCCAGCCCATGGCTGACGGTCCGCCAAGTGCGCGCTGCCTGATCCTGGTCACACCGGACGCCCAGCGCAGCATGAACACCTTTCTGGGTGCCTCCAGCCTGCTCGGCCCCAACGATGTGGACGAAGCGCTGATCGCCCAGGCCAAGGTCACCTATCTTGAGGGCTATCTGTTTGACCAGGCGCCGGCCAAGGAAGCCTATTTCAAGGCGGCTGGCCTTGCCCACGGCAAGGACCGGCTGGTCTCCCTCACCCTGTCGGACGCCTTTTGCGTCGACCGTCACCGGGAAGACTTCAAGACCCTGATCGCCAAAGAAGTCGACATTCTGTTCGCGAATGAAGCCGAGATCACCTCACTTTATGAGGTCGAGAGCTTCGACGATGCCCTGGCCCGCGTGCGCGAGGACTGCGCCATCGCGGCCCTGACCCGGTCTGAGCAGGGTTCGGTCATCGTGAAAGGGGACGAGGTCCATTCAGTGCCCGCGGATCCTGTGTCGAAGGTCGTGGACACGACCGGCGCCGGCGATCTCTATGCCGCCGGGTTCCTGTTCGGCTTTACGCGCGGCCGGGACCTTTCCGAATGCGGACGGTTGGGCAGCCTCGCGGCCGGAGAGATCATCAGCCATTACGGACCGCGCCCGGAAACCTCTTTGAAGGCCCTCGCAGCAGAAAAAGGCCTGACGGTCGGCTGAGATGGCCGAACCGGCTCCGCGGGCCATGGCCCGCCGGCCAGATCATCCGGCCTCAGAAAATAAAGTCTGAAGCGGCATCCTGGAAGGCTGGGATGCCGTTTTCCATGTCGGCATCCATGGCATGGCTGCGGGCACGGTCCAGGAGCTCATCGGGAATGCTCGCTTCAGCGAAACGGTCCAGGGCCGATGGCAGCGGCGTGGCCCCTTGCGTGCCGGCCTCAAGACGTGCTGCCAGGGCCGCAAAATCCGGGTCGACCTGATCCCGCATGGCGGATTTCATCCAGCCGGATTGAATGGGCCCGCTGAAATCGAAGGCATCCTCCCGCTCCATTGGCTCTAAAGCCGTCAGCTCTTGGATGACGGCCTCAGTATTGGCCAGCCCCAAAATGCCGGCATCGGGGACACTGGAGTCCTCAGCCGCCCCTCGGTGGGAGAGTCGATCCTGACCAACCGGCCCCAATGGCACATCCCGCGCCGCTTGCCGATCCTGGAAATCCGTGAGCGCCCCGTCGGGAATGGTCAGGGTGGGTCCGTCCTCAAGACCTTGCGCACGGTCGGAGAAAAATGAACGCAAGGCGTCGCGGTCAGCGGCATCATGGTCCTTCAGATCGATGCCCAAAAGGGCTCTCGGCTCCATCGCATCAAGCGGGGTCACTGGCGCCTCGGTCACTGGCGCCTC
>CAYUYV010000074.1:14209-16413 GCA_964449455.1 uncultured Alphaproteobacteria bacterium
GGTCACTGGCGCCTCGGTCACTGGCGCCTCAGCCCGGCGCGCTTCTGCCCTGGAGCCCAGAAACTCAGCCACTTTTTCGATCTCGGCAGACGTGACAACGCCGTGGTCAAAGAGGGCCTCGCGCCATGTGGTGTCTGTCGCGGCGCCATCCGAATCCACATCCACCCCGTGGACCCGGTCCACCATAATGTCACGATTGTCGGCGATGGTCCCTAACGTGGTCCTATCGCGCGCTTCGAACGGCAAAAGAACGACCTTCTCCTTCGTGGGCGACACGAAGGCACTGACGACCGCTCCTGTCTCGTCGGTGGTCAGCCCCCTGAACTCCCAGCCCGCCTCCTGCAGCCGGTCCGCATCGATCGCGTCAAGGTGCAGGATTTCCCTGTGGGACACATCGATGTCGACCACATCCGGGTGGGGATCATGGGAGGGTTCATCTATCTCATCATAGGACGGATTATGTTCTCTGGTCAGGTCACCTTGGAACACGGATCGGTTGTCGGCGTTCCTCAGTCCAACAAAAGCGCTTACATCGACCGGCTCGGCAACGCTCAGATCATCGGGCAGCGCGGCCTCCTGCTGGGGCAGGTCCGGCGGCACGGCACGGAACTCCGGGAGGGCCTGTTCAAGGGACGACGTATCTTCAGGCGTTTGTTCGGACACCTCGAGTTCCGGCGGTTTTTCCCCGTCCAGCTCACCGGCGCCGTTGTCGCCGTCAGCGGGGGCCGGCAGGCCCTCCTTGCCGGATGTGAGGGCGGAGACAGGGCCGGGAGCCGGGTGCCCATCCTCGCCTGGCGCCCACGGCGTCACATGCGTGGCCGTCAGTGTGGCGGCCATCCGCGTCACCGCCTGCAGAACGTCACCCTGGGTCGCATCGAAGGGGGACCCGTGCCCGGCCAGCGCGTCATGCTCTGATCCCACGGGCTCATCAATGGCGCCGTGCGTCGCCTGCCAGCGCCGTTCCCAGGTCGACATGACCTCCCAGGCCACCAGAAACCATGCGATGGACAGGCCATAGGTCGGACGATTGGCGGGATCGAAGATGCGGGCCAGCAAGCGCCGTGCGCCGGAAAGGTCCGGCCCATGACGGCATTCGGTCAGGATCCGCGCGAGCCCTTCGCGCAAGGTGAAACCCTGGCCCATGATCTCAAGATCGGGAAAGTCCACGATCACCTGATCATTGAGGCGCGCGAAATGGGCGACGACCGTGCCCTCATTCACATGGGCAAGGGCCGCCCAGGGGTGTCCCTGATCGGTCTCCCCGAATTCAACTTCCAGAGGCCCAAACAGCGGTTGGATGACTTTCCGCGTGCGGAAAATCTCCCACCGCTCGGAATCGGTCCAGCCCTTGACCGGCCGTCCCGTTTTCACAATCCGCAAATTCGGCATCGGATCGCGGCTCCCCACCCGCCGGTGTTAACCCCAGCTCGCCTGAACCATCCGGCACAGTCCGTTGCATGACAGGCGTAAGCCTTACTTGGCTTTGCGCCGCCCCGCGCCAGACGCCTCCTGGGTCCTGCGACGGCTTTCAGCCGCCAACATGGCATGGAGGCCCGGCTCGATATGCTCAAGAACGGTCATAGCAAAAACCGGCGCGTCGATCCCCAGCGCATCGGCCCAGGGCCGATAGAGATCTTGGGGAATGCGGCCGATCCCGTTTTCGACTTGGGATATAAAGGAATAATAGCGCAGGCCAAGTTTCTCGGCGAGTTCCGCCTGAGTCAGGCCCTTGGCCTCACGGCCCTGCTTCAGCCACGCGCCCAATTCACGGCGCAGCTCCTTGGTGCGGTCTGGTGCCGGCTGGGCCTCAGCCACCCGTTCGGCCATCTGACATCTCCTTCGGTAAACCCTTTGATCTGACTGTAGTCGCCCGCACCAAAAGCGCAATCCTGGGTCTTGCTTCTTAGAAGCCTCAGGCTACCACGCTCTGAAGTATCCTAACTCATAAAACCCCTTTCCTGAATAGCAGTATTTGCTCTTATCCGAACGAGATGGCGGCGAGAATGGGAAAGACCCATGATGAAAAGCCTCCTGTTGTCGCCGGTCGCGTTGGCCCTGACGACAGCCGCTGTCGCAAATGAGCGCAGTCCTGTTGCCCCCTTCCGAACGCCCTCGCCTTTTTCCGCCGCCACAGCCTGCGCCCCCACCACCGCCGGATCCAGTTCCAGACCGGATCCAGTTCCAGACCGGATCCAGTTCCAGAC
>CAYUYV010000074.1:16513-21094 GCA_964449455.1 uncultured Alphaproteobacteria bacterium
GGCCCTGGTCACAAGGCCCTGGTCACAAGGCCCTGGTCACAAGGCCAGAGGGTATTTCTGAGCGATCGCGCAGTTGAACAGCACCGCCCGCTCGTCGCGAGAGACAAGGCCGGACGTGAGCGCGTGTTCATAGGCCACATAGGTGGCTGCACCCTCAGGGCACATCAAAAAGCCGTCCGTGGTCGCAATGCGCCGCCGCGCCGCGAGGATGTCGGTGTCCCCTACAGCAATCGCAAAGCCGCCGCTCTCACGGACAGCCTGGAGGATCAGAAAATCGCCGATGGCCGAGGGCACCCGGATACCGGCCGCAATGGTATGGGCATCGGCCCAACGCTCCGCATGGGTCTCACCGGCCTCATAGGCGCGGACAATGGGCGCGCAGCCTTCCGCCTGCACCGCGACCATGCGCGGTTTGCGTCCCCGAATGAAGCCAATGGCCTCCAGTTCCTGGAACGCCTTCCACATGCCGATGAGGCCTGTCCCGCCCCCCGTGGGATAGAAAATGACATCGGGCAAGTGCCAGCCCATCTGCTCGGCAAGCTCCAGCCCCATGGTCTTTTTGCCCTCAATGCGATAAGGCTCGCGCAGGGTCGAAACATTGAATGCGCCCGTCCGCTGCGAATGCTCCGCTGCCAGACGACCACAGTCGTCGATATAACCGTCGATCCGGTGCACGGTGGCACCGTGCAGCTCCGTTTCCTCCAGCTTGATCAAAGGCGTGTCCACCGGACAAAACACCGTCGCGGTCATGCCGGCCCGCGCGCAATAGGCCGCGAGCGCGGCCCCCGCATTGCCGTTTGAGGGCATGACCATGTCGCGCACGCCGAGCCCCCGGGCCATCGCCACCGCCATCGCAAGGCCCCGGGCCTTGAAGGACCCGGTCGGGAGCCGCCCCTCATCCTTCACCGCGAGCCATTGACCGCCAGCCGCCTGAGCGGACGCCGGAAGGGCGATCAAAGGCGTCACGCCTTCGCCCAGCGGCACGATATGGCTCGAATGCTCAACGGGCAGAAGTTCCCGATAGCGCCACAGCTCCAGGGCGCGCTCCTTGAGGGCATCGCGGGTCATGCGGCTGGCCACAACGCCGAGGTCATAGCGCACGAGGATCGGCTTTCCCGCCGGAGACAGGTTTTGCAGCGTGTTTTTCGGGATCCGTTCGCCCGTCGCCCCACATTCAAGATGGGTCACGCAAGACCCGTTCAGATCGTAATAGGCATAATCCGGGACCATGGCGGCGCTCCTCCTGGCATAGTAAGGCGTTGGCGACACTGTGGCGCCGCGGCCCGCCTTCGTCTATGACCGGCCCCCATGCCACCCGTGAAAGCACACCGGATGGGTCTGGCTTGAGTCAGGCAGGTCGGCTTGAGCCCGATACGTTAGCTTGAGAGTGGGAGAAGGCGCGTGGACACAAGAACCGAAGCCCTTTTTCAACAGGGCGTGGCAGCCTTCGGAACAGGCGATCTGGAGGGTGCCGCGGCGCGGTTCCGGCAGACCCTCGATCAGTATCCGGACCATGCCGGTGCGCTTGCCAATCTGGCGCTCATCCACCGGCGCCGCGGGGCCCTTGAGGAGGCCCATGCCCTGTTGACCCGCGCCGCGGCCCGTCCGGACGCCACGGGCGATGTGTTTTTCAATTTCGCCAATCTGCTTCATCAGATGAACCGGCAGGACGATGCGGTTGCCGCCCTGCGCACGGCTGTCACCCGCAGCCCGACCCTGGGCCGGGCCCAGCTCAAATTGGCCGTCATGCTGATGGACCGAAAGGGCGACCATGCGGAAATCCTGGCCGCCGCCCGGTCTGCCGGCCGCCACATCGCAGATGCCGATCCCGTCTTCACCCAGGGAGATGCTTTACTGCGCGTTGTCCCCATTCTGTGGGCCGCAAATTGTTGGGATGAGTCTATCCGCATTCTGAAGGGCCTTGCCCGAGCACGGCCACAAGCCCTTGAGATCCATTTCCAGCTTGGCAATTGCCTCGCCCAGGCCGCCCATTACGGGGAAGCGATTGCCTGCTTCAAACACATCCTGCAAGCCCATCCGGGGCAGATGGACGCAAAGATTCAAATTGCCAACTGCCTCGTGAATATGGGGCGGGCGGAAGAAGCCGAACCCTTGTTCGCCGACATCATGGAAGAGCCTGAGGGTCGCGCGAAAGCGTTTTCCTCCTATCTCATGACCATGCTGTACACGGACCGGCGCAACGATGCCGAAGTCCTGAAAGCCCATGAAGATCTGACGGCCGAATTCAGCGCAGGCAAAGGGCCCATCCCCTTGCGCACCCGCTCGGACGGGGCCTTGCGCGTGGGCTATGTCACGGCGGACTTCAAGCTCTCCCATCCAGTGGCCCAGTTCATGGCACCGGTTCTCGCCGCCCACAAGGAACAGGGTGTCGAGCAAGTCATTTATCTGAATGCGGACCGCATCGACAATACGGTGCCCGGCCTCACGGATATGGTCCGCCTGGAGAAGGTCAATGGCCTTGATGACGAGGCCCTGGCGCGCCGCATCGCGGGGGATGGCATCGACATTCTGGTGGACCTGTCGGGCCAGACCAGCGCTAACCGCCAGACCCTATTCGCTCATCGCCCCGCCCCAGTCAGTGCGACCATGATCGGATACCCCCATTCGAGCGGCAACAAGGCCATTGACTGGCTGATCAGCGACGGCGTTCTCTATCCGGAAACGGAAGAGCCCGTGGCGAGTGAACAGGTGATCCGCCTGCCCCATTCTTTCCTGTGCTTCACGGCACCGGCGGACTTCCCCGCCATGACCGGCCGGCATCCGGACGGGCCCATTGTCTTCGGCTCCCTCAATTCCCTGCCCAAGCTGGGGCGGCTGACGGTGGAGCTGTGGGCCTGCGTGATGAACGCGGTGCCCGAGGCCCGGCTCCTTATCAAATGCGGCGCCTTTGCCGGAAGCAGCGTTCGGGACGATATGGCCCAGCGCTTTGCCGAACGAGGCGTGGCCCGGGAGCGGCTGATCCTCGACGGCCCGGAAGTGTTCACGGATGCCATGCGCGCTTATGAGCGCATGGACATCGCCCTTGACCCAACGCCTTATAATGGAGGCACAACCACGGCCCACGCCCTGTGGATGGGTGTGCCGCTCGTCACCATGAAAGGCACCAGGAGCTGCGCGCGCATGGGCGCGAGCCTGCTGACCGCTGCCGGCCAGCCCCAATGGATCGCTTCGGATCGGGAGCAGTTTGTGGACATCGCCAAGAGGCTGGCGGCAGATGTCGCGCGCCTGCGCTCAGGGCGCATGGCGCTGCACGGGGCAGTCAAGACGAGCCCCATGTGCGATGTGAACGCCTATGCCCGTGCCCTTTTCGACATCTACGCCCGCATCCGCGGCTAAAGCCAACGGGCATTGACGCAGACCCATCGTCAGTGCGAGCGCTACAAAGCCGTGCTCAGAAGAAGGCCCCGGCTCCCTCTGGATTGCTTTGCTTTAGCAGGGGGCCAACGTGATTCACTCATCCGCAGCCAGAAGATAGGGTCCCGGATCAATGAATGTGTAGCCCGGCGTGTTTTCCACCAAATGCCGCAGCCAATGCAGATGACCCGCCCCGAACAGGACCACGATCCGGTCGCCAGGCTCGGCCACATCCATTAGCTTAGCGAAGGTCTTGGCATTGCGCATGAACCAATGGGCATTGAGCACAGCGCCGGGCTGCTCTTCCCCCTGATCGTAATCGAGCAGGCGATAGTAAAAATCGGCGCTGCCCAGAGGGCCCGTATTGGCCTCATAAAGGGCGCGTGGGATCGTCATTTCGTTCATGCGCGCCTGTTCTGCCTCGATGAGGGCCCGCTGTTTTGCGAACACAGCATCGAATTCCGCGCGGCGCCCAGTCTTGCTCATATGCTCCAGAACGGCGCCAAAGGGGAAATAGTCGGGTTCGCCCTCGCTGGAGCGCTCGTCAATGGCATAGACCCGGGTGATCCCGGCCGCGGCGGCCAGCCGATAGGCAATCTGGGTGACCTCGCTGGCGTTTTCCGCCAGCTTCGCGGGGCTGAATGTCTTGAAAAAGGCATCCAGATAGTCCGGCGCCTTGCCCACATTCTCCACGGCCACCGCCGTCGGCTTGAAGGTCAGCAGTGCTGCGGTGAGGCGTTCCAGCTCTGCCTGGCGTTCCGGCGTCATGACATCGCTTGGCTTGGGGGCGATGAGATCACTCCTTGAGGGCACGAAATGGAATGAGCCGATCACCATGACCTCGACATCGGCGCTTTCGTCCTGAGCGGCGAGGCTGGCAGGCGCTCCCAAAAGCGTCATCACGACAGCCAAAACCCAGGCCTGAAGCCTTTTGCCCATCCATTCCATATCCACCTCCCTACCGGGCACGCCGCCCGTTCATAATCGGCTTGCATTCCCCCACTCGATGCGGTTTATAGCGGGTTCCGTATTGCGGGAAGCCAAATTGCGGCCCGCGATTCGTTCCGTTCGCAGGAACAGGCACCGGTAGCTCAGCTGGATAGAGCACCAGACTACGAATCTGGGGGTCGGGAGTTCGAATCTTCCCCGGTGCGCCATTTTTTAGCCAGCAAAATCAATGGCTTCGGCCCAGTTCTCTCAGGACGA
>CAYUYV010000075.1:0-21009 GCA_964449455.1 uncultured Alphaproteobacteria bacterium
TCGCTACGGAGCCCGCCGATCATGCGGGCGAATTCCTGACCCGCCACACTAGCCGGTGACGTGCCAGTCCTCCTCGCGGCTCCCATCCGGGACGGGCGCGCGAGCGTCTGTGACAAGCACAATATCATGGTGCTGATGGTGTGCGTGAAAGCGAAAAATCGCTGCCCGTTCCTCAGGATTTTTGTTTGAGGGCGCTTCGCAAGGGACCAAGCACGATGCCGACGGCGTCCGTCGCGATATGGGCGAGCATATTGGCGACAAGATCCCCATGCAGCAGGAAGAAGGCCATGAGGGCGGCTCCTGAGATCATCGTCGTGAGCGCCGGCCCCGGTCCCCAAAGGGGCAGATGGGCAAGCCCGAACAGCAGGATGATGACCGGCGCGGCAGCCCAGGGCGAGCCGAGCGTGGAAGACAAGAGCGTCAGCCCCACACCGCGATAGAGAATTTCCTCCGCGATCCCGCCGACAATAACCGCCAGCACAAGATACCAGACCGGCAGCCGCGCCAGTTGCGCAAGACCTCCTTCGAAGCCGGCAAGACCCAACCAGTGGGGCAACCGCATAAGAAGCGGCCCGAGCGCGAGAATGAAGACGCCAGCCATGCCGGCTGCCCAGAGCAGGGTCGAGCCATCCGGAACCCGAAGTCCGATTGAGGCGAAGGAAAGCTGGGACGGCGCAAAGGCGAGAGCCAAAACGGCAACCACCAGCCCAATCATCAGCCCCTGACAGATCAAACCGCTGGAGAGCGCCATCGGCTGGGCGGAAAGGCGCGTGCCGTAAAGTGCGATTATGGGCGGCCCGCCAAGGGCAAACACCATCGCAAGAGTGGTCATGGGATCAAACATCTGGGCTCAAATGGGTTGCACTGATGATCCGCGCGGGCAGGGTCTCAGGCCCACTCTTGGGAGCTTGATCCGCCAAATGTAGCCCGATCCAGGGGCGTTGCAACGCAGACCGGCACCGCTCTGCGGCTTGCATTCGCCGCGCAAAGCATCGCCAACGTGGCTTTGCCACTGGCCAGCTTGCTGTTACCGTGACGCTGGCGTCAGGATTTTGCGAGCGGGGCGGTGCCGGTCCGGCCGGTTGTCACAGCCGCCAGGTAAACTCGCTGGATAACCTTGGAGGAAAGACCCATGCGCGGCACGCCCTTTGGACGAGAACAGACCCCCGCCGTTGATCCCTATTCGCTTCCCCTTGAGACTCTGGACGTTTCCGATCCTGAACTGTTTTTGAGCAATTCCTTCTGGCCCTATTTCAAGCGCCTGCGCGAGGAAGACCCTGTCCATTACTGCCCGGACAGCGCTTACGGTCCTTACTGGTCGGTCACGAAATACAAGGACATCCTTGAGGTCGAGACCCATCCGGCCATCTACTCTTCTGAGCCTGCGATCACCATTATGACACCGCGGGAAGAGTTTCCGCTGCCCATGTTCATCGCCATGGATCCGCCCAAGCACGATGATCAGCGCAAGGTGGTCCAGCCCATCGTGTCCGGCCCCAATCTGGCCGATATGGAAAAGACCATCCGCACACGGGTGTCCGGGATCCTCGACAATCTGCCCGTCGGCGAGACCTTTGACTGGGTGGACCGGGTCTCGATCGAGATCACGACCCAGATGCTCGCCACCCTGTTCGATTTTCCGTGGGAAGAGCGGCGTAAGCTGACCCGCTGGTCCGATGTGGCAACAGCGGATGACAAGTCGGGCATTGTGGAGTCCATCGAGGCCCGCCGCGAGGAGCTGCGCGAATGTGGCACCTATTTCCTCGGCCTGTGGAACGAGCGGGTCAACGAGGCGCCGCGCAACGACCTCATCTCCATGCTGGCCCATGGCGAGGCGACCCGGAACATGGATTTCCAGGAGTTTCTGGGCAACATCATTCTGCTGATCGTCGGTGGCAATGACACGACCCGCAACTCGATCACCGGTGGCCTGCTGGCCCTTAATCAAAACCCGGACGAATATGACAAGTTGCGCGCCGATCCCCGGTTGATCGAAAATATGGTGTCCGAGATCATCCGTTGGCAGACGCCTCTGGCCCATATGCGCCGCACCACGACGCAGGAAACGCAACTGGGCGGCAAGACCATCCCAGCCGGCGAGAAGATCGTTATGTGGTATGTCTCCGGCAATCGGGACGAGGAGTCCATCGACAATCCGGATGCGTTCGTGATCGACCGGCCCCGCGCGCGTCAGCATCTCTCCTTTGGGTTCGGCATTCACCGCTGCGTGGGCAACCGGCTTGCTGAACTCCAGCTTCGCATCCTCTGGGAAGAAATCATGAAGCGCTTCCACACCATTGAGGTGGTTGAGGAGCCCAAGCGGGTGCGGTCCAATTTCGTGAAGGGCTATGCCAGCATGCCCGTGCGCATTCGCGGCTGATGCCCGTGAGTGATGGCCCAACTCCGGTCGCGGCGTGGATCGCCGAGACCTTGCCGCCGCTTCTCTCCGGTCTTGAGGCCCTTGAGACTCTGGGGCGGCGGCTCCATCCGCCCATGGTCGGCGAAGTGGTGGCGAGCCTCGGCGTGCCTGAGATCGCCCTTCAGACCCAGCTCAGCAGTCTGGAGGCCGTGCCCTGGCCGGACCACCTCCAGCCCGTGCGGACCTGCTTTGTGGAGGCGGCATCCGCTGTCGCGACGGCGTTTCCCATGGCCCGGGAGGCCTTGAAGGCGCCCCAGGGCGTGCTCGGTGTCTATCAGGCGCTTGGCCAATGGTCCCGGGCCTGTGAAGCGCTCTATCCGCTGGCCCCGGTCCTGTTGCCCATCAATCAGTATTTCCTGGAGCAAAGTGCGCGGGGTGATATGGGGCTCATGGGCCGGCTCAGCAGCGGCGGGCTCCAGGGCGGCGGTGATAATGGTCTTCTCCATGGGGGAGGCGAGCCCGGCACACGGGGCGGCTTTGCCCTTTATGTTCCGGAGACCTATGATCCGGACACGCCCCATCCTCTGATCATGGCGCTTCATGGTGGGGGCGGCAATGGACGGCGCTTCTTGTGGAGCTGGCTGCGCCACGCGCGCAGCCGGGGCGCGATCCTCATGGCGCCGACCTCCATCGGCGAGACCTGGTCCCTGACCCAGCCGGAAGAGGACGGGGCGCGCCTCCTCGACATGCTGGACGCGGTTGCGTCCCGCTGGCGGCTCGATCCGACCCGGCAATTGCTGACGGGCATCAGTGACGGCGGCACCTACAGCTATTTGGTGGGCTTCAATGCGGACGCGCCCTTCACCCATGTCGCGCCGGTGGCAGCGAGCTTCCATCCCATCCTTTTGAGCCTCGCGAACCCGGAAAAAATTCGCACCGTGCCGGTGCATCTCACCCATGGGGTGCTCGACTGGATGTTCCCCGTGGACATGGCCCGGGAGGCCGTGGAGGCCCTGACCATGGCAGGTGCCAGCGTCACCTATTCGGAAATTGAGGACCTCTCCCACACCTATCCCATGGAACGGAACGGTCCTGTCCTGGACTGGATGGGCGTCCCGTCGTAAGCAGACCCGCGATGAATTGGGGTTTGGCGCCGCGCAAGCTGGGCCAAACCCTTTTTTCGCACGCGCCAGCACAGTGCGGCGGCGTGCGGGCAGTCCAGCGGGATGAGGTGGCATTGTGGAACCCTGGTGGTGTGGCGCCGTCATTTATCAGATCTATCCGCGCAGTTTTTGCGACAGCAATGGCGACGGGGTGGGCGATTTGCCCGGCATCACGGCGCATCTGGAGCATGTGGCCTCGCTCGGCGTCGATGCGATCTGGCTCTCGCCCTTCTTCCGCTCGCCCATGGCCGATTTTGGCTATGACGTCTCCGATTACACCGATGTCGATCCCCTATTCGGGACTTTGGCCGACTTCGATGACCTGATCGCCAAGGCCCATGGCCTGGGCCTGAAGGTCATTATCGATCAGGTGCTTTCGCACACCTCTGAAGAGCATGCCTGGTTCCAGGAGAGCCGATCGTCCCGGGACAGTCCGAAGGCGGACTGGTATGTCTGGGCCGATCCGAAAGAGGACGGCTCCCCTCCCAACAACTGGCAATCTGTGTTTTGGGGACCGTCCTGGACCTGGGATGCCCGGCGCGGCCAGTATTACTTCCACAATTTCCTGCCCCAGCAGCCGGATCTCAATCTGCACAACCGGGATGTTCAGGATGCGGTTCTGGCGGCGGCCCGTTTCTGGTTGGAGCGCGGGGTGGACGGGTTCCGGCTCGATGCCATCAATTTCGCCATGCATGACCCGGAGCTGCGTGACAATCCGCCAAGCGGCATTGATCCGGCGGAGGCCACCCGTCCCTTCGACTTCCAGACCCACAGCCGCAACATGTCCCATGGGGACATTCCGGCTTTCCTGGAACGCTTGCGCGCGCTGACCGATCAGTATGAGGATCGCTTCACCGTCGCCGAAGTGGGCGGGCCGACGCCCCTGGCCGAGATGAAGGCCTTCACCCATGGCGAAACGCGGCTCAACACGGCGTATAGCTTCGATTTTCTTTATGCCCCGCGCCTGACGCCTCGGGTGGTCGAGAATGCCGTGACCGCCTGGGGGGATGCGCCGGGGGAGGGATGGCCTGCTTTCGCGTTCAGCAATCACGATGCGCCGCGCGCCGTCTCCCGCTGGATCGACGGTCCCATCGAGCCCCAACACGCCCAGCTTTATGCCAGCCTGCTCATGGCCCTGCGTGGCAATGTGTTCGTCTATCAGGGGGAGGAGCTGGGCCTGCCCCAGGCCCATGTGCCCCGCGAGCGTCTGGTGGATCCCGAAGCGATTGCCAATTGGCCCCGCACTTTGGGGCGGGATGGGGCGCGCACGCCTATGCCCTGGCGCAGCCAGGCCCACTGCGGCGGGTTTTCGACCGCGGAGCCGTGGCTGCCCATGGATCCGCGCCACCCAGGCCTTGCCGTCAATGCCCAGGAGGAGGACCCGGCCTCCACCCTGAATGTCACGCGGCGTCTCATCGCCCTGCGGCGCAGCCATAAAGCGTTGCGCCATGGCGCGTTTCACATGCGCAAGACGTCGGACAGCCTGATCGCCATTGAGCGTGTGCATGCCGATGAGCGGATGTTGTGCGTTTTCAATCTCTCCGGCGAGGCGCAATCCCTGCCCTTTGAGGATATGGGCGCCTGGCGGGTCGCCTATGCGCTTGGAATGCCGGACCAGCCGAACCGGCTGCCTGACCGTTTGCCGCCCCACAGCGCAGCTTTCGCCGAGCGGATTTGACGATCGAACACTGGAGGGCTTGGCAGGGCCTTCGAGCGCGCCTTAGGCTGAGACAAAACTTAACGGACGCCCAATGACGCGCGTCCAAGCGGGAGACAGCCCATGCGCCCTTCGCTCTGCATTGCCTTTGCCGCCCTTGCGTGTGTGACCCTGGCGCAGCCAACGCGTGCGGCCTGTGACACCCAGGAAACGTTCGCCATTGCTGTGCACGGAGGAACAAGCCGGGCCGGGCAGGATCATTCGCCGCGCAAGCTGTTCCAGACCCTGCTTTTGAAGGCCATGCGGGTGGAGCTCGATGCCGGCGCAAAGGCCCTTGATGTGGTGGAACAATCCATCCGCTTCATGGAGGATTCTGGCCTCTTTAATGCCGGCAAAGCCGCCATTTCCAACCGGGACGGCTTTGTGGAGACGGATGCGTCCATCATGGACGGGCGCAGCCTGGAGGCCGGGTCCGTTGCCTCCATGCGGCTTTTGAAAAATCCCATCACGGCGGCCCGCCTCGTCATGGAAAAAACGCCCCATGTCATGATGGTGGGGGACCGGGGGGAAGCGGCGGCCGTCTCGCTGGGCGCCAAAACGGTGAAGCCGGACTATTTCATCAACAACAAGGCTGCCGAAGGCCCGGAAAATCACGGCACGGTTGGCGCTGTGGTGCTCGACCGGTGCGGTAATCTTGCGGCCGGCACCTCTACCGGCGGCTATGGTGCCAAGATCCCCGGCCGGGTGGGGGACTCGCCGGTGATTGGTGCAGGAACATATGCCCAGAACGGATCCGTGGCGGTGTCGGCGACGGGGCATGGGGAATATTTCATCCGTTTCGCCGCGGCCCATAGCATTGCGGCCCGGGTGACCCATGGGGGCGAGGATCTGGCCACGGCCTCGGCAGCCGTCATTGAGGCCATGGCCAAGGCGGGCGGCGGCCGGGACGGGCGCGGCGGTGTCATTGTGGTGGGCGCTGACGGCAGCGTCGCCACCCCCTTCAGCACGGACGGCATGATCCGCGCCTTCACCACCAATAAGGCGGCGCCCGTGGCGCTTGTTTATGAACAGGGCTTGAGACCGTCCGGTGACTGAGGGGCTGTGCCATGAACACGGCTCGCCCCGCTCTGCCCCTGTCCCAGGTTCTGGCCTTCGCCTCCATTGCCGTGCCCCTGGCGGCGATCGGCCTGCCTTTCGCGGTTTATATGCCGCGCTTTTATGCCGGTGATGTGGGCCTGGGGCTGGAGACCACAGGCGCCATCTTCATGACCTTGCGCTTCTGGGACATCGCGACCGATCCCTTCATGGGCTATCTGGTGGATCGGCATCCGTCCCGCTGGGGACGGATCAAGCATTGGCTGGTCCTGAGTGTCCCGGTCCTGATGGTCTCCTCCTGGTTCATTTTTGTGCCGGGAGGCATGCCCTCAAATGGCGGCGTGCCCGGCGGCGGCGATATAACGCCGGTTTACCTCATCAGCTGGCTGATCGTCTTTTATGTCGGCTTCACCATGCTCCAGACGCCGCACCAGGCCTGGGTGCCCACCTTGGCGGCGGGTTATGACGAACGCTCCCGGCTCTTCCAGTGGCGGGAGATCGTCAACACGGCCTCCTTGCTGAGCTTGCTGATCCTGCCGGATCTTCTGGCCCGCTTTGCCGGTTTTGACCGGTCCCAGCAGATCATGGTCATGGGACTGATCTTACTGATTTCCCTTCCGATGACGGTGGGGTTTGCGCTTGCCCTTGTGCCTGATCGCACCGCGCCCCTGCCGACCCATGCCACATCGGATTTCAGCCTGAAGGCCCTCGGGATTGCCCTGCGCAATGGTGCCCTGTGGCGAATCCTGATCATCGAGGTGGCCATCGGCATCGCCATTGCCAGTACGGCGGCGACTTATCTGTTCGCAGCCGAATGGGGATTCGGTGTTGTCCAGGGGGCCAGCGCTATTTTGATGCTGTTCTTCCTCGCCGGGTTTTGCGCGATCCCCTTTTGGATGTGGCTGGCCCGGCGGACCCAGAAACACACCATCGTGATGGTGATCTGCCTTTTCGCCTCCGCGGCGTATATGACCTATTTGCCCTTGTCCGAATATGGCGGATTTCAATTGCTTATGATCGGGGCCATCGTGTCGGGCATTGCGTTTGGTTCCCCATTCATCATGGTGCGTTCCATGATGGCGGATCTCGTGGAGCTGGAACTCGCACGCATGGGCGAGAACCGGGCCGGGCTCTATTACTCACTCATGACCAGCGCCTATAAGACCGGGGCCAGTGTCGCAGTGGGTGTGCCCTTTATCGTGCTCGGTGTCGTGGTGGGCTTTAATCCGACCGGGGAGAACAGCCCGGAAGCTGTCCGCGGGCTGATGTGGACCTTTGTCGGCGTTCCGGGGGTGTCTTATCTCATTGCTGCCCTGGCCGCCTGGGGCTATCCCGTGACACGCGAGGTCCAGTCCCAGGTCAGCGCCGATCTTGCCGCCCGCAATGGTCCTGGGGCGGATGATGGGAAGTAGGGCGCGCCCTGGCGCTCCCTACGGATGACTGCTTTGGCGGCTCACTTGCCGGAGAAATCAGCCGGACGGCGTTCGACAAAATGGGCGACGCCTTCGCGGAAGTCTTCGCTGTCGAAGCTCTTGATCATTTCCGCATCCCCCACATCCACGGCCTCGCCAAGGGTCTGGAACTGGGCCTCCCAAAGCTGACGCTTCATGACCCGCAAGGACCGCGGCGAGACCTCCCGGGCCAGCATATCTGCATAGGCCATGGTCTGACGCATCAGGTCTTCGGGCGCGAACATGCGATTTACGAGGCCCATGCGCTCGGCCTCGTGTGCGTTGATCTTCCGGGCAGAGAACAACAAGTCCGTCGCGTGGGCCATGCCCACAAGGCGCGGCAGGAGCCAGCTCACTCCATGTTCGGCAATGAGGCCGCGCCGGGAAAAGGCCGTCGTGAAGACGGCATTCTCTGCCACAAAGCGCATATCGCAATAAAGGGCCAGGATCATGCCGAGGCCGGCGCATGGGCCATTGATGGCGGCAATGATCGGCTTTGGCACGGCCGGGAAATAACTATAGGCCTTCTGAAAATCCGCCCGCGCATCGCCGTCAAAAGGGAGAGGGATGCTGCGGTCGCGCCGCTCATTTGTTTCGCCGTCGCTCTGGATCGATTGGAGATTGCCCATGTCGGCGCCGGCACAAAAGCCGCGGCCCGCACCCGTCAGGACCACCACCCGAACGCTGTCGTCTTCACTCGCCCGGTGCATATGGTCCCGCAGCAGATCCCCCATCTCGCGCGTCAGCGCGTTGAGCGCATCGGGCCGGTTGAGGGTAATGGTGGCCACGCCATTCGAGGCATCATACAGGGCATGGGGATCAGTCATGGAATTTCCTCCGTGGGGTGTGTTTTTGTTCACGCAGACAGGACCGCAGCACGCTCTGACGCGGTTTTCTTCCGTGGTTTTGATCGTAATGGCCCTGACGATCGCTTCAAGATGAAGATCGCTTCAAGCGGCCCTCTTGGGGGCTATCTCGCCTTTCTCCCGGTGCCCCTTTTCTTCATTGGCGCTGTGAAAGGGGGCAGGAACCTTGAGCGGCGAGCCTTCCACATCTTCTGATTGTGTTTTTTCGGTTTTGGCGCGCAGACTTGGGTGTCAGGCCCAGCCGCGTTCAGTGCCACGCTTTACGCGCCTTATCCTTGGGCAGATCGACGCGTTTTTTCTTTCGCCGCCACTTCGTGTTCAAGGAGGAGGCAAGAACTCGTCCCCAGGATGGGATCTCGATGGCCCACCAGCTTCAAGGAGCCCAGCAATCCCTATGAGATCAGGGCTGGTCTGCCTCGACATTCTCTGCGTTTTTCGCCTATATGCTGGCATGATTTCTGTTGCTGCGGTTGAAACAGCCGCCATGCGTCATGGGGGACATCATGCTTCGATCCATGCTGGGTTCTGCGACTGGCGTTGTCGCGATGCTTAGTCTTGCCGCCTGCGGCGAAGAGGTCCTGCCGCCCCAGATCGCCAGTGGCCAGGACGCTTTCATGCGCCAATGCGACATCTGCCACACGGTGTCCGCATCCGATTACCGCGAAACCGGGCCCAATCTGCACAATGTCTATGGTCGCCATGTCGCGGGCGATGAAGGCTTTCGCTACTCGGACACATTGCGGGCCGCCGATTTTGTGTGGACGGACGAGACTTTGAACGCCTTCCTGGAGAGCCCCCAGACCTATCTGCCGGGTACGGAAATGGCTTTTTATGGCGTCGCCTCTGCCGAAGAGCGGGCCGATCTCATCGCCTATCTGCAACATGTCGCCCGCTGACCATAAGGTCGGGGCCCAAGCCTGAAGCTGGGACACACCGTGAACGGACTGAATTCCTTTATTGATACCCGCCAGCTTGAGAGCGGGGCCGTGATTGACGCCGATTTGTGCATCATCGGTGGCGGTGCTGCCGGCATTACCATCGCCCGCGAATTCATCGGCACCGACAAGAAGGTCGTCGTGCTTGAGACCGGTGGCCTCAATCACGAACAGGACATCCAGGCGCTCGCCAATATCGAGAATGTCGGCCGCCACTATGACTACGACAAATGCCGGCTGCGCTATTTCGGCGGCACCACAAACCATTGGGGCGGCCATTGCGTTCGCATGGAAGCAATCGATTTCACAGAGCGGTCGTGGATCCCGGACAGCGGCTGGCCTTTCGGCCTTAACCATCTGAACCCGTTCTATGACCGGGCCCATGATGTGATCGAGATTGGTGGCACGGGTTTTGATGCCGAGCCCGTTGCCGCGGAGCTGGGCTACAAGCTGTTCCCGTTCACGGGCGGGCGGATCAAGACCACCCTGTCCCGGTACAATCGCCAGCGTTTCGGCATCCGTTTCGCAAAGGACCTGGATGAGGCGCCCAATATCTTCGTCTATCTCTATGCGACGGTCACCAATATCGATCTCGATGCAGATGGACTGCGCGCCTCCCACCTCACCGTGAAGACCCTTGCGGGCAATGAGGTAACGGTCAATGCGCCCCAATTTGTCCTGGCCACGGGCGGCATCGAGAATGCCCGGCTGCTGCTTGACTCCAATGACAAGCGCCCCGAAGGACTCGGCAACAGCCAGGGGCTCGTCGGCCGCTATTTCATGGAGCATATCTCCTACCCGAACGGATTCATTCAGCCCCAGGCCATGGAGAAGGCCTATGGGCTCTACACGGATGAACGGGAGTATGAGGACGGCGATCGCCTGCGCATCCGGTGCCATATCGCGCTGACCCAGCGCTTGACCCAAGAACTCCAGATTCCGAAATTCCGGTCTGAAATTGGTCTAACCTCTGATCTTTATGAGTCATTCCAGGATCTGCGCCATCTCCGCTTCACATCCGACGATGTAATGAAAGCGGTGACCAACCCGGTCACCTTCTGGAATGCCGCCGTCTTCAAGGAGCGGCCGACCATCGATTCCTTCCAGTTGATGAACTATTTCGAGCAGGTGCCCAACCGGGACAGCACTGTCACCTTGTCAGAGGAAAAGAACGCGCTCGGTCAGCGCTATGCCCGTCTTGACTGGCGCCTGTCGGAACTTGACCGCAAATGTGTTCGCGAGGCCCACAAGATTATCGCCCATGAAGTTGGGCAGTCGGGCTTCGGTCGCTATAACAATCAGCTTCCGGATGATGAGGATGTTATCCTCGAAGGCGCTCGCGGCGGTTATCACCACATGGCGACAACCCGCATGAGCGATGACCCGAGCCGCGGTGTCGTGGACCGCAATTGCCGGCTCCACGATGTGCCGAATATCCATGTTGCCGGATCGTCCGTGTTCCCGACCGCTGGTTGGCCGAACCCGACTCTCACCATTGTCGCCCTGGCCCTGCGCCTGTCCGATCATCTGAAAATGGAGATTTGAGCCATGGCTGAGCGCAATAACGCTTTCACCCCGTCGCGCCGCAGCACCCTCGCAGCGCTCGCTTTGAGTGCTCTCATGCCATGTGGGGCGCGGGCTGGCCTTACGACGGAAAGCTCCGCCCACTGCCTTGCTGCTTGTACTGGCTCTGACCGGAAGGCGGCGCAGCGGATTGGCCGGGCTTATCTTGCGGACCATCCGGCAGAGGCGCATACGGATCATTTGACCAGAGTGCTGGAAGCTCGGCTCGATATGGAGACAGAGGCCGTGACACACCTTGCACCGAGCCGTCTTCGCGTCCTGCTTGACGAGGCTATCCGCGCTGATTTCGCGGGCTTTGACACGGTGATGCTGGATGGTTGGGTCCTGTCCCGCACGGAAGTGCGCCTGTGTGCCCTGGCGGCCTTGGGCCGCTGAGAGGGCGGCCGCGGCGTTTGCGAAAATCTGCTTGTTAAGCCCCCCTTTCCTGCGGTCGTGAAAAAAAGCCGCGTGCGAATGATCGCACGCGGCTCTTATTTCATTCGCCATCATGCCCCGAAAGGCTGACGACCATCAAGCGAAGGTAAAGCTGTCCGGGATATCGAGGCCGTCCGGAAGCTCATCAAGGCTGACAATCTCGAAAGCCGTGTCCGGATCATAAGGCACGCCGGTGTTGTCGAACACATTGGCGAGGAAGCCGAACTCGGTGGATTCGCCCGGATCGAGCTCGCTGTTGTAGGTCTCGGGGAAGAAGAAGACATCCCCGTCTGCCTCGATGGCTTCGGCGCCCCAGACATTGTTGATGGAGAACTCGTCCAGGGCCGACATTTCCATGTCACCGAGTTCCAGTTTCACGATCCACCCGTCTACCGGCGCATCGTGCTCATTGACGACCTCGACCCGCTGGACGAAGCCCTGTCCCCAATCATTAAGGCCGGCGCTTTCGGCCACGAGGCCCACATCATCGCTCGGGGTCGGCAGGGCAGGCTCGGGATCGATGTCGCGGAAGACAAAGTCGAATTTGTCGAAATCGAAGCCATCGCCCTTGATCTGGACCGTGAAGGTGATCTTTTCGCCGGCCTCTTTCAGCGGCTGGAAGCCCTCATCCGCATTGGTGAAGGTGCCCGTATCCCGATCAAAGGACACCGGACCTTCATAGCTGTCCATGTTGCCCCGGCGGAAGGTGCCGTTTCCGCTCCAGTCCACGTCGAGTTCAAACTCTTCGAAGAAGCCATTGTCGACGATGCCGTCGGTGGTCGTCATTTCGAAGGTGGCGCGGAAGCCGCCCGTGCCGGTCTCTTCGTTGAACCAGTCACTGACATGGACGACCTCGACGAGGGAGTTGAAGGCCTCCTGGACGGCAAGGTCGGCCTGGACGAAGCCGAAGCCGGACGCGAAATCCGGGCCCACATCGAAGCCTTCCGTGGTGGGATCGTCCATATCGATGGCGGTCTCGCGCAGGATGTCGGCAACCTCTTCCGGCGTCAGATCCGGGTTGACGCTGGTCATCAGGGCGGCGATCGCAGCGGCATTGGGCGCTGCTGCCGATGTGCCGAAGAAGTTTGGCAGGTCGTCTTCGTCGCGCACGCTGTCGGAGAAGAAGAAGGTGGTGTTGCCGCCATTGCTGGCTGCGATTTCGACGCCGAGGCGAACATCGGGCTCGGGGAGCGGATTGCCGTCGATGTCGAACCGGATGGTTGCCGGACCGATCGAGGAGAAGCTGGCGAGCTCGGGCGGGTTGACGCCGAACGGAGGGGTCTCATCGAAGATCACGGCGGCGGTGCCGAGGGACCCTTCAGCAGTCGAATGGCCGAAGGTGGTCGGGCCGTCCAGGATGGCGTCATCGACGATGTCGCTGCTGCCGCTCACGATGAAGCGCAGATCATCCGGCATCGGACCGTCGAAATAGACTGCGGCGATGGCGAGGTCAAAGCTCGGCGCTCCGTCCACCAGGCTGAAGGAAATGATTTCAACCGGATCGGCACCGATATTGCTGTCGATCGAGGACAGGAAATCGATGAAGAAGAGCTGGTCACCCACGCGCTGGAACAGCAACAGGTCCAAATCGGCTTCCGCACCCGGACTGTTGGGCGAGGTGCTCGCATAGGCGTTGGCCCAGTGCAAATTGAACACGATGTTCTCGCCGCCGGCGATCTGGAAATCGAAGAAGGGATCAACCCCCTCACCGGGATCGAAGTCAAAGGCCTGCTGGCCGAACACCGTTGCGCCGTTGGACACGAACGGGCCCTGATAGCCGGCATTGCCGCCATTGCCGCCGGAGGAGAAGAAGCTCACCCCGTCAGCGGCCACCTGGTCGATGGCCTGGGCGATGATACCGTCCGCATACATCGGGTCGGCAAAGACGGAAATGTCATCGACGATGATATCGGAGCCGGCGTCGGCCAGGGCCAGGATGTTATTGGCAAAGCCGGCCTGGCCGAACACGGCCGTTGCGAACTGCATTGAGACGCCCGGGGCGATGTCGAAAATCAGCTCGGCCATGGCGCGGCCTTCATCGCCGATGGCGGACAAGGGCACGCCTTCCTCAATGATCAAGGTGCCTTCTGCCGGCAGATCGCCGCTGGCAATACCGGCCGCTTCGCCGCCGCCGAAAAAGTCAAAGCTGTCGGACATGACACCGACGGTGATGCCGGAGCCATCAACACCGAACTCCTCGAACACATCATCAACATTGAGGGCGACGACGTCCTGGGAGGTCACCGAACCCGTTTCCGGTGCGGATGTGGCGAGGGAGGCGACGGACACCGTGCCGAGGGAGAAGAGGTCGTCGAGAGCGTCGATGGAGAAGAAGCCAGAGAGATAGAAGCCGTTGAAAATGGAATGATTTTCCAGGCCCATGGCCACGAGACCATCCATCATGGCTTGGTTGATGGTTTCGGAGAAAACCACGTCGACGCCGACTTTCATCTCACCGCCATCGCCGATGATCATCGGCACACCAACCGGCGCCGTGAAGGTGTCACGGTTCAGGGTGGCGGTGGGGATATCGGCCCCCGCATAGCGATCTGCGGCATTGCTGCTCGAGCGGTCGAAGATGAAGTTTTTCAACGCTTCAAGGGACATTCATTATCTCCATAACGCAATGAAAATGAGCGTCCACGGATCCAATAGGGGCCCGTGCTCTGGTGTTTCGCTGTGAAGACAAGTCTTTGGAAATTGGCTGATCTTTGGTCAGGCCGTCCCGGCATCTTGCTCGGTCAGGTGGAACCGAACTGCGCACAAAGCCGCACACCCGGATCTCTCTGCCGCCAATCGTGATCTGAAATCCGCCCCAAAATCCCCTGCCCACCAGCTTGGCCTGATATTAACTCTCTTGATCGCCTTAAGCGCAAGATCGAGGGAACACGAGCGACCATATCTTTCAGAACCCGGCCTGCGCATCGCGGGATTTCGGCCATTATGTCCTCATCAGCCGGTTATCGAGAGACTTGGCGACGGTTTAGCCGCAGGGCCTTAAGCCACCGGGCCTGCGATTTCAGCCACGACCCGTTGATAGAGCGCGGCGGTCTCATCGATGACGGCAGGAGGCAGGGGAGGGATGGCGGGATCGGGCTCGCCGGCGGCGCGGGCGGCCTCGAGGGCATTCTTGTAGCCAATGGCACGGTAGTGCTGGCGGACAAATTCCTTGCTCAGATCGATGGTGGCGCCGCGGCTTTCATAGGCCGCCCGGTCCCAGAAGCGATCCTCGTCCAGGGTCCCGAACACGTCGACCACCATCAGTGCGCCCTCGGCGTTGAAGCCGAATTCCTTCTTGCCGTCCACATGGAAGAAACTGGCGCGGGAGAGCGCCTGGGCGATCAGGCCGTCGATCCGCCGGCAGAGGGTTTCGATCTCCTCCACCGTGTCCGCACCGATTCCGGCGAGTGCCATGGCTTCTTCCCGACTCAGCAGACGGTCATTGGCTTCGAATTTGGTGCTCATTTCGAAATAGGGGGCGGGCAGTTTCAGACCCATGGCCGGCTGCGTGCCCGGGGCGAAACCCAGGGTCTCCGGCGCCACCGAACCGCTGCGCAGCCGGTCGAGCAGGCTTCCAGCCACATAATGACGCTGGATGCACTCAAGAGGCACAAACACATTGCGCCAGGGCCGCTCGCGGGCAGCAAGGCTCGGCACCTGGTCCACGGCCAGAACGCGCATGGCTGCGGGGCCGGACCGCTCCAGGAAATGGTGGGGAATGCCGGCCGCATCGAGCCGCGAGAACCAGTGGCAGGCCATGGTGCACAGGGCCGCGCCCTTGCCCGGGATGGCGCTGGGGATCGGCACGTCGAACACGGAGATGCGGTCCGAGAAGCGGAACTCGATCTCGTCTGCACCAAGACGGTAGACGTCCTTGACCGAGCCCGTGTGGATCAGCTCAGCCATGGGCCGCCTCGCCGGAGACAATCTCATCTTGCGCATAGCCCTGGAGATACAAGAGGGCGCTGAGATCGCTGTGCGTAATGGCAATGTCCGCCGCTGCCGCGACTTTGGGCTTGGCCCGGAAGGCAACGCCAAGCCCTGCGGCCTCGATCATGGCAAGGTCATTGGCACCATCGCCCACGGCCAGGGCATCGCGGACATCAAGGCCGTTCTCGGCGGAAAGGGACAGCAATGCCGCCCGCTTGGCCTCGCGGCCCTGGATCGGTTCGATCACCTTGCCGGTCAGGGCGCCGTCGGCCCCGATTTCCAGGCGGTTGGCGCGGGAATAGCCGAAGCCCAGCGTCTTGGCGACCCGGTCTGTGAAATAGGTAAAGCCGCCGGAGACAAGGGCGGTCACCGCGCCGTGTGCCGCCATGGTCTGGACCAGGCTCGCGCCCCCTGGTGTGAAGCGCACGCGGGTCCGATAAACTTCATCAAGCGCGGTTTCGGCGAGGCCTTTCAGCAGCGACACCCGTTCACGCAGGGCCTCGTCAAAGGGCAGTTCGCCCTCCATGGCCCGTTCGGTGATGACGGCGACCTTCTCCTTAAGGCCCAAAGCGTCGGCAATTTCATCGATGCACTCGACCTCGATCATGGTGGAGTCCATATCGGCAATCAGCAGCCGCTTGCGCCGGTTTTCTGTCGCCAGGATCGCGCCATCGATTGGCTGTCCGTCCCAGGCTGGCGCCAGTGAGGACAGGGCTGGCGGGGCGCCGGTGAAGGTGATTTCCGCCGCAATGCCCGGCGCAAGCCAGCGCGGCGTCTCGGTCTGGGCGCCTTGGGCTGCAAGGGACTGGCGGGCCGCCGCAAGCAGCGCATCGTCGAGCACGGGGGCGGCCGGATTGGCGATCAGGACCAAGACATGGGACATGGAATGCCTCTTTTCAGGGAGCGCCGCTTGACGGCCTGCCTTGCTCAACGGAACGGCCCCTGAGATGGACCACTTGCCGGAAAAAGGCCTGCCCGACACGGTCGTGCTTATCGCAGGCCCCACTGCCAGCGGCAAGTCGGCCCTGGCTTTGCGCCTTGCCGATTCCCTGGGCGGCGCGGTGATGAATGCCGACAGCATGCAGGTCTACCGGGATTTGCGCCTGTTGACCGCGCGGCCGAGCCCCCAGGAGGAAGCCAGTGCGCCCCACAGGCTCTATGGGGTGCTTGATGGCGCTGAGCGCTGTTCCGCAGGCCGCTTTATCGATCTGGCGCAGGGCGCGCTTGCCCAATGCGCCGCGGCCGGACAGCCCGCCATTATCGTGGGTGGAACCGGGCTTTACTTTCGCGCCTTGACGGAAGGGCTGTCGCCCATTCCGCCCGTGCCGGCCCCGGTCCTTCAGGCGGCAGGACAATTGCTTGATGTGAAAGGGCCGGAGGCTCTGCATGCGGATCTTGCGCTCCGGGATCCGGAAACGGCGGCCCTTGTGCGGCCCACGGATCGTCAGCGCCTTGTGCGGGCCTGGTCCTTGCTTGAGGCAACCGGTTACGGTCTTGCCCATTGGCAGCGCCAGCCCGGTCAGCCGCTCGTGCCCCGGCCGACGGCGCGGCTCCTGCTCGATGCACCACGGTCCTGGCTCTGGGCCCGGGCCGATGCTCGGTTTATCCGCATGCTGCATGAGGGCGGCGTGGAAGAAGTAACGGCCCTTCTGGCGCGCAGGCTCGACCCGACTCTGCCAGTGATGAAAGCCGTCGGTGTGCGGGAAATCGGGGGGCTCCTGTCCGGTGCCTGGGACGAGGCGCAAGCGCGTCGCCTGGGCCAGACCGCGACCCGGCAATACATCAAGCGCCAGACAACCTGGTTCCGCCATCAGATGGCCGACTGGGTCCGCCTGCCCGCCGAGCGTCCCGAAGACGCCGTCGCTGAGGCCGCCGGTTTGTGTCGGACCGCGCCGGTGAAGGGGTGATTGCGCCCGAGAGCGCCCTTGCGCGGCCGCATCACTTGCCGGTCGCCACCGGCGCGACTGTCCACATTTGGGACACGCCCTTTCGATTGACCCAGCAGGAACAATCGCTTATCCAATCACCCATGGCGTTGGTTGAACCAAGGCCTGCATTCGAGCAATGGCGTGGGTGACCATGATCCGCACGGCACATGATAACGCGTTTGGGACGACGCTCCGGCAGGTATGCCGGCGTGTGGCCAATGCGCGTTGGGCATGGCGCCTCGTGCAGGGTGCCCAGGCTGGTGGCGTAGCGCTCTTTGCAATCATCGCCCAGCTCAAGGGTCTCAAGCCGGCGGGAGGCACGATTCTCTGCCTCCATCCCCATCACCGCCTCGGCTGACCAGCGACCCTAGAGACCTCAAACACCCTCTCCTTCGCACAATCCAGCCCAGGCGGAAGACCATGAAGACCCATGGCCTCGATACTGCTGTTCGTTCCTCACACCATGCTGCCCGGCGCCGCTTCACGGTGTCCGTCATCCTGGCCGATGGACCGATTGTGGCCGCGCGCCTGATTGGGTGGCTCAAATGGCGCGGGTTTGCCTTTGACCGGGTCGTGGCGAAACCGGATGGGGAGAACCCGGACATCATGCGGATCGTCTTCACCTTGACGACCTGCCTTGAGGGCGGCCGGCTCCTTATGGAAACCATTGGCCGCTATGGTCCTGTGGAGGCGGTCCGGCAGTTCTATGCCGCTCCCATCGTGGGCACGGACCATGACGGCGAGGCACTGCCAGAGGAAAGCACCGCCCCTGTGCTCTGCGACACACCCATGGCACCGGCCCTTTGCAACGCTGGATAAGGCGAATGGGGGTCCCACCAAGATCCGTCCTATTGCTTTTCTGACAGGGACGGATCTGACCCAGGTTCTGCCACAGCTTAAGGACCATCCTGGTCCAGTCATTGGGTTTCCAAGGGCGGCGGACGCGACTCTTCCACTAGGGTTGGCATTAGGGTTGGCGGAAAGTTGGTCTGCGGAGTCTCGCCAAAGGACGCCAATACGACTTCAAGGGGAGTTGGGGAACATGCTCAGAAGACTGATGCGGGTGGCGGCCCTCACAATGGGCCTTGTCATCAATCTTACACTGGGGCTCGGGCTTTTGGGCCTGGGCGCCATGCAGGCCCATGCGGCCTCGGACGGCAAGGTGATGATGGTGCTCGACGGGTCGGGCAGCATGTGGGGCCAGGTCGACGGGGTCGCCAAAATCGAGATTGCGCGCACCGAGATCGACCGCCTGCTGAGCACCTGGTCCCCCAATGTCGAGCTTGGAATCATGGCCTATGGCCACCGGGAGAAGGGCAATTGCCAGGATATTGAGACGGTGGTGCCTCTCCAAAAGGTTGACCGGACCCGTTACATGCAGGCCGTTCGCGGCATCTCGCCCAAGGGCAAGACGCCGATCAGCGCCGCTGTCGCCCGGGCTGCGGATGAGCTGAAGTACACGGAGGAAAAGGCGACCATCGTGCTCGTCTCGGACGGCCTTGAGACCTGTAACGCCGACCCCTGTGCCCTCGCCAGCCAACTGGAGGCAAAGGGCGTTGATTTCCAGGTCCATGTGGTCGGTTTCGACTTAAAGCCTGAGGAGCGGGCGAGCCTGCAATGTCTGGCCGACCGGACCGGCGGCCGTTTTTTCTCGGCCGGCAATGCGGCGGAGCTGTCAGGCGCCTTGAGCGAGGCGGCACAAGTCATTGCAGCGCCGGTCGTGCCGGATCAGGCGGCGGGACCCCAGGGCCTGAAGCTGGCGTCTGTCCTCGCCCCCGGCGAGGCGATGCTGGAAAAGGACGTTTTTTATTGGATTTACGAGGGGGCGGCTGACCTTGAGGGCAACCGCAAAGAGGTCAAGCGCAGCGGGGCTCCTCAGCCCTTAATCGAGATCGCCCCGGGCACCTATCGCGTGGTGGCGGGCTATGGCAAGGCGCGGGCCACGGCGGATCTCACCGTGTCGCCGGGCGAGCTGACCGAGGCCACCCTCATTTTCAATGCCGGTCATCTCCAGGTGACGTCCATGGCGAGCGAAGGTGCAGCGCCTCTTGAAAAGGATGTCTTCTACTGGCTGTACGAAAACGAGACGGATCTTGAGGGCAAGCGCCGCGAGGTGGCCCGGAATGGGTCGGCCAAGGCGCTGTTCCGGGTTCCGGCGGGCACCTATTACCTCGTCGCTCGCCATGGCAAGGCCACTGCGAGTACCACGGTCAGTGTGGCGCCTGCCAAGCTGACGACCGCGGTGATGAATCTCAATGCGGGGTATATCCGGGCCAAAGCCGTGCCGTCTCAAGGCGCGTCAGTGCTCGAAAAGGATGTGTTCTACTGGCTCTACAGTGCCGAAACGGACCTTAACGGCAACCGCCAGGAGATTGACCGGAATGGCAGCGCGACGGCCCTGTTCCGGGTTCCGGCCGGCACCTACCGGCTGGCCAGCCGCCATGGCAAGGCCTATGCCGAGCAGGATGTGACCGTCACGGCCAATCAGCTCAGCGAGGTCACGCTCAACCTGAATGTCGGCTATGTCCGTGCTCATACGGTTATGGCCCCGGAAACGGCCGCGCTGGAAAAAGACGTGTTTTACTGGGCCTTTGAGAACCAGACGGATCTTGAAGGCAAGCGCAAGGAAATCGACCGGAACGGCAGCGCTGAGGCCCTCTTCAAGCTGCCTGCGGGGGCATATGTCATCCAGTCCCGTTTCGGGTCGATCAACGCCCTGGCCAGTGATGTGGTGACCGTCGAGCCCGGTCAGCTCACGCAGGTCACGCTCAACGCCAATGCCGGCACCATCATCGCCCAGGCCGCGCTGAGCGAAGGCGGGGCGCCGATCACGGACAATTCCCGCGTGTTCTGGTGGATCTACGGGGCAGAAACCGATGCCCAGGGGCGCCGCCCGGAACTGGCGCGCAATGGCAGCGCCCGGGCGGTGCTGCATCTTGCGGCGGGCGACTATGTCCTGCGTGTGCGCGTCGGTGAGCAAACGGCTGAACGCGCTGTCACAGTGACAGCCGGTCAGGTGGGCAATGTGCTCGTGCCCGTGAACTGATGGCCCCGTGAACTGATGGCCCCGTGAACTGATGGCGCGCTCCCCATGTGACTGGGGCAAGGGATAAAGCAGAGCGGGGCGGTCCCACAGCGGGCCGCCCCGTTTTTTGCAGGGCCTGAGCTGGGGCGGCGGCAGGGTTGGCTGGATAGCAGTCGCGTGTTGGGCGGGAACGCGATTGATCGCTGCAAGCTCGAAGGCCAACACCAAGGGCACGGGAGCTCGCCTACAGCGCCCCAACGGCACAACGCGAAGGGGCTGGGCCCAATCTCCCAAATGGGGGGCTTGGTCCGATGCGACGCGTAGGGCAAAGTGGGATGTCGGAGCGTTGGTGAGTGATTCCTTGCCACCAGCAAGGCGTTGCGATTAAGTCCTGGGCAGGAGTGCCATTCGCGAGTTTGGTGTGCGTTTTACGTGTCTTTGAAGAAAAGCACGGCAAGGTGAGCGCAACGTCCGGGACGTGAGGGGATAACACCGGCGAGACGCTTTCGACGCGGCATGGGGTTGGGATGCCGTAGGACGGATCGGGCTAAAGGGTCTTCGGGTCAACAGGTCTTCGGGCCAGCGGGTCTTCGGGCCAGCGG
>CAYUYV010000076.1:0-20575 GCA_964449455.1 uncultured Alphaproteobacteria bacterium
GCAGACGGACGTGCCGGGACTTCTCATGCGGACTTCTGATCCACGACACTAGCGGCCGAACAGGAAGCGGAAGGTGAGGCCGCCGGAATGGCGGATCAAGTCTTCTTCGAGCAGGACATCGTAGCTGACATCCACGATGACCGTGTCCCCGGAAAAGGAAATGCCTGCGCCACCGGTCAGTCCGTTCTGCTCAATTTCGCCGCTTGCAATTTCGAAGGTCTCATCGCTTTCCACAAAGCTGGCGACGCTGACGACAGGATCCGTCTCAAGCTCGTAGCGGTAGCCAATGCGCGCGCTGGGCACGAGACGCCCACCCCGGCGCCGTTCGAAGATGCGGGAATATTCGAGGCCGGCGACGGCGCGGGCTGATGTGGTCTCCCGCTCCTCGATCCGCAAGGCAAGCCCTGGATTGGCCGAGGTTTCGAACTGCGCGTTTTCGTGGAGCTGGAGATAGTCAAAGCCGAAGGTCGGTGTCAGGACATTGTTGCCAAAGATCAGGTCGTAGCCGACGCGGGCATTGGCCGAGTACTGATAACCGTCCCAGTCGCCATCCGTTTCGCCGATAAAGCCGTCGAACTCAACGCGGCGGGTCTCACGATATTTGTTGTAGCCGGCAAAGCCTTGAACATCGAAGAACATGTTGCCGAAACTCCAGGAGCCATAAAGGCCCAGCTGGATTGTGTCGGCGATCAGATCTTCATCAAGGGAGTCCATCTCCGAAATGCGGGATCCGGACCACACAAAGCTGATCCCGAGGGCATTGGCGCCGAGCCAGGGATAATCAAAGCCGCCGGCAATGCTGTAGGTCTCACCGTCAAATCCGAAATCCTCCAGGATCGGGTCCTGGGTGTAAACGGAACCGAAAATCTGGAACCACGCCGTTGGGCTGCTGTCGACCGTCACCGCGCGCATGGCGTCAAGGCGGGTGTTGATCACGGCGGTTGTCTGATCGGTCAAGGTTACGGCAATTGTGCGCGCGCGCAGACCGCTGTCCGGCAGGAGCTGGTTGTAGGCTGCCTGGAAGTCTTCGGTCGTTTCAAGATTGCCCAGCGCCGTTGCGAGGAACGGATCCGCTGCGAGCGCATCGACCAGAGACGGGAAGGCGGCGGTCTGATTGTTGTTAAGACCAAGTTCTTCGGGCGTTTTCAGATCGAGGGTCAGCACCAGATCGGAGTCATTTCCGCCCGAAACATCCAGCACGGACGTGTAAAGGATTGAGACGTCGTCGGCGCTCAAGGTCACGGTGTCGTCAAGCAGCAGGGTCGCGGCGTCAATAATGGTGATCTCGGCTGATTCGCCGAAAAAGTCCGTCAACGCCACTTCAACGGACGCTGTCTCCTCAAGGGTGACCGTGTCCGTCGCCGTAATGCGGGGTTGATCCGTGTCTTCACCGGAGACGAAAACTGTCAGCTCACCCTCGGCGCCCACAGACAAATTGGTGACAGAAACCACATTGTTTGGGGTAACCAGGACTTGCGCGTCTTCAACGGTCAGATCCAGGGTGCCATCGCTGTTGATGATCGACCCGGTCAAGGCGCTGCCGCCGGAGACCACAATCTGGTCCGCGCCGCCACCGGTGTCGATGTCGCCGGTGATCAGGCTTGCGAAGCTGCTGTCCTCGTCCGGTGCGACGATGTTCAAGATGTCATTGCCGTCGCCGAGCAGCAGCGCTCCGCCAATGCCGCCGGAATTGGTGATCGTAACATCCGCTGTCGTGGCGGACAGATCGATGGCAATCCGTGCCGCGTCTTCCGGCACGCTCACCGATCCGGCTTCGCTCAAGCTGAACGAAATGCTCCCGGAATTGACGATCTCCGTCACGCCGCCGGACCGGTCTTCGATCACGATCGCGCCGGCATCGGTGCCTGAGGTTTCAACAGCCAATGCGCCGCTGTTCTCGATGCGGCTGACGCTGGCGCCTTCCTCAATGAGGATGGCGTGGGACGTCCCGCCAATGGTCCCCGTCGCCGATGCGCTGACGGCACCTTCATTGACGATTTCAGGAACAATCGCGTTGGCTCCGATTGAGATGGCGGCCGTCGGTGCATCAACGCTGGTCGTATTCACGGTGCCGGTGTTCAGGAGGCCACCTTCCACAGTGGTGGTGACGACAGGCGCGCCAGCGACGGACCCTTCGATCCGGATACCCGCCGTGGGATCGCCCTCATCAAAGGCGTCGACGGTCAAAGTGCCCCTGTTGATGAAGCCGTAAGCCGACCCCTCCGTTCCGGCCGCATTCAAGGTCACGTTGTTCTCGGCGACTGGTGTCACGAGGACGCCGAATTCGACGACATTGCCATCGATAACGGCGCTGCCGACTCGGACGCCCGGCTCTCCTTCCGGACCCGAACCGGCATTGATGAAGCCTTCGCCAAGATCTGCCCCGATTTCGATAACCGCGCGGGCCTTGGTCAGATCATCGTCTTCCGTGCTCTGAGGATCATCCCGAAAATCCTGGAGCACGCCGGTGAGGTCGATCGTGCCGCCATTGATCAGGCTTCCGGAAATGGCGTCCGCCACCTGAACACCGCGCGCATCCGGGCCCCAGACGGCCACAGCGCCGGAGTCAATCTCGACGGATCCTTCGACCGGCGCATCAATCAGGATACCGATTGTGTTTTCACCATTGAGGTCGATCCGGCCGCTATGGACGATGTCGCCGACGAGCGGTGTTTCGACCAGCACGCCGACGGATGCACTACCCTCCACCCGAATGGAGGAGCCGCCTTCAAAGGTGAGGGGGCCGGTGAAGGCATCCTCGCCGCCCGAGACCAGCACGCCCGTCTTATCCGAGCCCAAGGGATCGGCGTCGGCGTCAGCACTGACCAGCGTGATTGTGCCCGCATTGGTCACGCCGCCGGTGAACCCGCTCTCGGCGCGGACACCAACACCGCCGGTATCGCCGGTCACGCTGATGGCGCCATTATTCACGAGAACGTTGTCGGAATTGATCGTGACGGCGACGCCGGATGGTAGCTCGATCGTCTCACCGCTTTCGAGCGTGATGTCACCGGACTGGGCCGTCTCCAGGGGCTCGGTGAAGGTCTGCCCGAAAGCGGCGGAAAATGCTGCTGGTAGGAGGACCGTGGCGAGACCAGCTGTCGCGCCCAAGGTGAGAGACCTTGTGCGTTTGGCTGCCCCGCAATCGGTGTTGAGGCTGGATGGAGCGGTTGTGCGAGCCTGTGCGGCTGATCCTGCGAAACGCTCAAACACCACGATCATCCACCTCTTGTCGCACCCGGTGCCCAAAGGCGCCCCGGGCAAACCCCCACGTCTTCGGCTCCAAAGGCGCTCCGCGCGCCAGAACCGTCCCTCATCGGCACAGTCTAACCCGACAGACGGGCCGCGTCTGCCCGTCCTTTTGTGTCAGCCACTTTTTGACCAGTGCGACCACCCAACCACACCCTAATTTTCCGTTTAATGGAAAGGCTCTTTGCCGTCCAGAGCCGGCCACGGGCATGGAGCGCCGGCGCAATGTTCTCCGGTCGCGGCGCTGTGACCCTGGGCGGTCCTGCCCCTGGTAATTGTGGGTCGTCTGGGAGAAACTTGTGCCGCGTGATACCGGCAGGGTTGGGAGACAGTCATGGCACGATCACAGGTCAGGGTCTCAAGGCAAACGGGCAGGGACGCTGTGGGGCAGGGCCTTGTGAGGGCGGGCAGACGGGTTTCCGCTCCGCATCGGCTCGTGTTCTGGTCCGCATGCATCGCTTTGGCCCTGGCTGTTTTGCTGGCTGGTGCGCCCTTGCGCTCGGGTCTTGCCCAGGACAGTGAAAGCGCCGCCAGCACGGCTGGTTCCGGGCGGACGGCCCTGGTTCTCCGGGTCACCGGTGTGATCGGGCCGGCGGTGTCGCTTTATTTGCGCGAAGGCCTCGCGGACGCCGTCGGACGGCACGATCTCGTGATCCTGGAGATGGATACGCCGGGCGGCCTCGACACCAGCATGCGCGAAATGATCCAGGCGATCATCGCCTCACCCGTTCCCGTCGTGAGCTATGTGAGCCCCAGCGGATCCCGGGCGGCCAGCGCCGGGACTTACATCCTCTATGCGAGCCATGTCGCTGCCATGGCCCCAAGCACGACATTGGGAGCGGCCACCCCCATCCAGCTCGGCGGTGGTGGTGGATCCCCGGGCGGCGGTGACTCTGAGTCCACATCTCCCGTCGATGAGCTGTTGAACCGTTTCCAGGGCCGCGAAGAGACCAATGGGTCCGATGACGACTCGGCCGGCAAGGCAAAGACCGATCAGACCGGTGCGGCCGGCGCGACCAGTGCGACCGAAGCGCAGTCTTCGGACGCCGCCCCATCGTCGCCGGCCCAGAGCGGGTCGGACACGCCGGCAGCCCAAACACAACAGACCGCACCCGCACAACCGGCTGACGACAAGACCAAGGGGTTGAGCGCGGCGGAGCGCAAGGCCGTGAACGATGCGGCCGCCTATATCCGGGGCCTTGCCACCTTGCGCGGGCGCAATGCGGAATGGGCGGAGCAGGCGGTGCGACAGGGCGTGAGCCTTGATTCCAGCGAGGCCGTCAAGATCAATGTGATCGATCTTGTGGCGACGGATCTGCAGGATCTGCTCGCCAAAGTGGACGGGCGTACCGTTCAGGTCACCGGCGGCCGGGATGTCACTCTGGATACGGATGGCCTGTCGATCGTGCGCCAGAGCATGACCTGGATCCAGGAACTGCTTGCGACCATCACCAATCCAAACATTGCCTTCGTTTTGATGCAGCTCGGCGTATTGGGACTTATCATCGAGCTTTACAATCCGGGTGCGATCTTTCCGGGTGTGGTCGGCGTGGTCTGCCTCCTGTTGGGGCTCACGGCCCTTGCTGTGTTGCCGGTCAGCATTGGTGGCCTTGCCCTTCTGTTTGCGGGGCTCGTGTTCATGTTCCTGGAATTGTTCGTGGCATCAGGCGGCATCCTGGCAGCGGCCGGAGCGGTCGCCTTCGGCTTTGGCGCCTTCTTCCTGTTCGATACGGATGTCCCTGAATTCCGCCTGTCGATCACCTATGTCCTGATCAGCACCGCGATCATGGCCGTGTTCGTGTTCGGCGTGGTTGGCTATGCCCTCTCGGCCCAGCGCCGAAAGGTGGTAACCGGCGCCGAAAGCATGGTCGGTGCCCTAGGGCGGGTCATCGATTGGAATGGCTTGGACGGCACGGTGCGGCTCGAGGGGGAAATCTGGAAGGCCCGGAGCCAGAGCCCCTTGCAACCCGGACAGACCGTGGTCGCCGAACGGGTTGACGGGCTCGTCGTATGGGTCCGCCCCGCTTAATGTCCCTAAAAAGGGGCGTGAACTGACAAGAGGCAATCGCCGGCAAGGCCCAGGAAGCCGGCCAGCATCGAGGAGGGTTTGATGCCGTTGGATATCTCACTCATTGTCGCCATCGTCGTTGTCGTCGGCGGCCTGATCACCCAGATCTTCAAGATCCTGCGCGAATATGAGCGCGCCGTGATCTTCACGCTCGGCCGCTTCACCAGTGTAAGCGGCCCAGGCCTGATCATTCTGATTCCCTTTGTCCAACAGATGGTGCGGGTCGACACGCGGACCTTCGTCCACGATGTTCCGTCCCAGGATGTGATCTCCCGAGACAATGTCTCCGTGAAGGTCAATGCCGTGATCTACTACCGGGTGATCGATCCCAACCGGGCGATCAACAAGGTCGAAGACTTCATGATGGCCACGAGCCAGCTTGCCCAGACCACCCTGCGCTCCGTGCTCGGCAAGCATGATCTTGACGAGATGCTCATGGAGCGGGACAAACTCAATCAGGACATTCAGGTGATCCTGGACGAGCAGACCGACGCCTGGGGTGTGAAGGTCGCCAATGTCGAAATCAAGCATGTGGATATCGACGCCAGCATGGTTCGCGCCATTGCCAAACAGGCCGAAGCCGAGCGGGAACGGCGTGCCAAGGTGATCAGTGCCGAGGGTGAAGAACAAGCCGCCCAAAAGCTGGTTGACGCGGCCACAACCCTGGCCAACGAGCCCGGTGCCATGCAGCTGCGTTACTTGAGCGCCCTGCAGGAAATCGCCAATGACCGCAGTAACACCATCGTCTTCCCCTTCTCCATGGAGCAGATTGCGAAGGCTATGGTGCGGGATGACCGCGCCTGAGGCCTGGTCCACGGTCTAAGACGGTTTTGTCCCTGTCACGGGATGGAGGCACGGGATGGAGGCACGGGATGCAGTCACGGGGCGGACGCTTTTGTCCGCCCCCGTTTCTTTTTTGGCAGTGGGACCTGTCATGGCGAGTGCCGCGAAGCGGTCCGGAGTCGTTTGCTCCCTATCCGCTGCTCAAGATTGCTCGGCCGGCCTCGCCTTGACGGGCAGGGAGCGCCGCCCCCCCCAACTCCATCTGTTCGAGTTCACGAGGTTTGCGCCTTGGTTTCCTCCCGAATCCAGGACAGGAAATCCGGATTGCCCTCGTCCGCGGCCATGGGCAAGGCAACACAACAGGGTACATCGTAATTGTGCAGGGTGCGGACGGCCTCGGTCAGGGCCGGCATGGCCTCCGCCGTCGTCTTGGCAATGAGGACCGTCTCGCTTTCCTCTCTCGCCTCGCCATCCCAGTAGAACACCGATGTCACCGGATCAATAACATTGACGCAGGCCACGAGCCGGCGCTCCACCAATGCCCGGGCGAGATCCAGCGCGTCGGTCTTGCTCCCCGCGGTCATATAGACGAGACGCAACGCGCTCATGCAGCCGCGCTCCCCCCTTGAGTGAGGGCCGCGCGCACTTCCGGCTCGAACCAGTAGTCCAAATGGTGGCGTCCGCGATTGCCGATGACGGTCGTGTCTTTGTCGGCCGGGCTGGTGGTGGACCTGCGGTCCTGCCCGATGGGCCCGCCGACAAAATCCGTGGGCCGATAAAGATTGTCCCAGCGCTGGGGCCGCCTTCCGTCAAACCCGGTCGGCACTTCCAGGAACCGGTCATAGAGGCTGCGAATGGGCGAGCCCACGGTGACAAGGCGCCCCCGCAATCCACTCTCGCGCATCTTGATGGCATCGGCCGCAATGACGCTGCCCTGGCTGTAGCCGGTGAGAACGAGGGGGCCATGATCGCCCGTTTCCTCCAGATGATCGAGCAGGGCCTGCACCCGGATCTGAAGCGCCGTGGCGGTGGCGTTCTGTTCATATTCCGCAGGCAGAACGTAGAATATGACATCGCCGGAGACATCAATCAGGGCACGCCCGGGACCGAGCAGGAGCCACATGAACGCCAGCAGAATGGCCGCACTGATACCAGATCGGATGTAAAGCTCCTCATCCGCCGACATGGTCATCTCCGGCATCAGGACTGTGAGGGGGTCGAGGATGATTGGCGGAATGCCGAGTTTCAGCATGTCAACCAGCGCCGTGATGCCCAGGGGCAGGAAGAGGAAGGGCAGAAGAAACAGCACCACGGCCATGCCGGTCTGGAAGGTGCGTCCTGAAGGGGGCGGCGTCTCAGACCGGGAGCGCAAGGACAGCAAAAACGGCACCAGAATGAACACGAGGGCGAAAACGCCGATCGTGCCAATCGCCCACCCGGCTGCCCGATGCAGATACTGGGTGTCCAGACCGCTATAGCGGAACAGCTCCAGCCACAGCTCCAGCAGCAGGCTGGCTTCACTGCCGAAGGTGTAGGGCAGAATATGCATCAGGAAGACGAGTGCCGTGAGGCCCGCAATGACAATCAGCGGCAGGAGCATACAGGCGAAGCGGACCAGGAAGGGCAGGATCGTGTCCCCTCGAGTCGCGCCGCCGTCCTCGGCGGTGGGCGCCAGAATAACCATGCGCACCAGCATTTCGAAAAAGGCGAGGATCGGAAGGCCAAAGCCGACAACCTGCAACAGGTCAATCATCAGTGCCGCATTGGCCGTGAAGAGCGCTGCATATTCGGGATAGGAGATGAGGAAAATGCCCCCGGCGAAATTAATCACCGTCCACACATAGCCCATGCGAAAGCGCCGGTCATAGCGGGCGGTCACCAGCGTGGTGACAAATGTCAAAAGGGTGATGGCGCTAAGGGCGATGGCTTTGCCACCCTCCGACTGAGCCGCCAGCATATGGAGGCTGATGAGCGGCAGACCAATGGCCCAGATGCCGATAAACGTCATGTAATAGCCGAACAGGCTGGCAAAGAAGCTCGGGGCAAGGACACCCTGGCGGGCGCCGCGCCATCCGCTGGCCGCCATCTGCACAAGCGCGATCAGGATCCGGAACAAGGACAGCATGAGGCTCAAGACACCGCGCGGCGGCTCCTCAATATCGGTCCAGTTCACCTCAATGACATCGCGCACATGGGGATGGCCCGTCAGGCGCAGCCGCGCATGGCTCTGACCGCCCGCTTCCACCGGATCCGCGCGCCGCTCGATGGCGTGGTCGAGGGCCAGGGCGTCGGCCACATCGGTGACAAGCTGCCCGGGTTCGGGGCTGCCCACGCCGTGAATGGCGATAATGGTCTGGGGCGGTGTCGGGCTCGGCGTTTCCACCGGGACCGGAGCTTCGGGGGCCGGCCCGCCGGCCGGCGTCTGGTCGGTTACGCTCATGGGCTCAACTTTCCCTTGCAAATGGCCCTCCGACCGGTCGCCTATGCCGGTAGGAGGACAGACCACCCGTCCCGTTCTATGGTGTGCCCGACCCGCCTATGCCAAGCAAGGCATGGTGGCACGAGACAGTTGCACAGGTGAGCCATGACCGCGCAATCGAGCGATCCGATCCTGAAAACGGCCCTGGTCCTGTTTTCCGGCGGCCAGGACAGCACGACCTGCCTTGCTTGGGCCCTTGACCGGTATGAGCGGGTTGAGACGGTGGCCTTTGACTATGGCCAGCGGCACGCTGTGGAACTGGAGTGCCGGGTGAAGGTGCTGGAGCGGTTGCGCTCGGTGTTTCCCCAATGGAACAGCCGGCTCGGCGGCGACCATCTGATGGACCTGCCGGTTCTCAATGCGGTCTCCGACACGGCGCTGACCCGGGATGTGGCCATTGAGATGGGCCAGAATGGTCTGCCGACGACCTTTGTGCCGGGGCGGAACCTCATCTTCCTGACCTTTGCCGGAGCGCTCGCATACCGGCGGGGGCTGCGGCGCATCGTAACGGGGGTGTGTGAGACGGATTACTCCGGCTATCCCGATTGCCGGGATGATTCCATCAAGGCCCAGCAGCTTGCCCTCAATTACGGCATGGATGCCCGTTTTGTCATCGACACGCCGCTCATGTGGCTCGACAAGGCCCAGACCTGGGATCTTGCCCGCAGCCTCGGCGGCGAGCCCCTGATCGACCTGATCCTGGAAGAGACCCACACCTGTTACAATGGTGTACGGACGGTGCGCCACGAATGGGGTTATGGTTGCGGCGAGTGCCCCGCCTGCCGTCTGCGGAAGGCCGGCTACGAACAGTTCCGCAAGAAGAACAGGCTCGCGCCGCCGGTTTGACGGCGCAAACAGGGCTCAAGGTTTGGTCACGCGACGGCTGCGAGATCCGCAGCGCCATGGAGCCGCGAGCGCAGGCGTTTCGCAGCGTCCCGGGCCCCCGAGCGTTGCAGCGCGTCGATGGCCGTCAGGGTGAAGATGGCACGCTGGGCATGGCTCCCGCCGACGACCTTAAGGCCATCGATCACGCCCATCAGATGCCGTGCGGCGGTTCCGTATCGTCCCAGCCCATGGGCCGCCACGCCCCGCGCCGCGTGCAACGCGACACCGCGCCAGACGGCCCGGCAGGCAAGACGGGGCCGGGCCTGCGCCGCCCGGTCCATGGACGCAAGATAATCGTCGACCTCGGCGCTCCGTCCTTGCCCATGGCCGGCGCGGGCAAGGGCATAGACATAATGCAAGTCGAGGAAAGGCAGGATGTGTTCCCTGGGCCGCGCCCGGATCGCCTCCTGGATGGGCACCCAACGGTCCCCGACATCCGCCCCCCGCAGTTCCAGGCGCCACAGGGCTGAAATGGCCCCGACCAGTTCCTGGGAGAAACCGGGATTGATACCCCAGAGTCGGCGATCATAGATCGCAAGAGCGCTCGGCACATCGTCAAGGTCCATATGGAACAAGGCCGTATGCCACCAATTATGGAGTTTGATGAATTTTCCGCGGTCCTCCCAAGACGATGCGTGTGCGTCCATCCAGGCAAGGCCCATGTCCGGCGCAGTGCGTGTCTCGTGAATATGGGCCACGGCATGGTGGGCCCAGCCATCGCGTGGCTCGATCGCGACTGCTCGCAGCCCCGCTTCTTCGGCCGCATTCAGGGCGTGCATCTGTTCCAGCGCAAAGGCTTCCATGCCGTGAACGTATGGTGCGCCCGGATAGGCTTGCGTCAAACGGCCTGCGAGGCTGAGCTGGGCTTCGTGATCCCCCAGGTTGAAAGCGTGGTACTGGCCCCATTTGAGCGCCACGATGTCCTCCGGCCACCGCTCCGCAAGGGCCAGGATCTCATCAAGGGCCTTGCGGAAATCGAGCCGATGCCAGGCGGCCACCGCCCGGGCAAACACACGCTCCCGCGGGCTTGCCGCGCCATAGGCCCGATGCGTGCGGGCCAGAAATCTGCGGGCCGTCTCAAATCCTTCTGTGCTTTCGCAAGCGAGATGGACCGCGGCGGCATGGATTTGGGCGCCGGGGCAATCGGGATCAGCCTCGGCCGCCTCAATGATGGCCGGCAGGGTTTTGTCATAGGACAGAAAGCCAATGCCATAGGTCTCGAAAGCGGTCCGGGTGTCACGGCTTGCCGCTGAAAGGGTGAAGTCGAAGGGATAGGACGGGTGCGGATGCTGGTTCAATGCTCGGGTCGGGATCACGCGATACTCCTTGTGCGGACTGTATACAATGTATTTGGTCGCAACGTATTTGGGCAAGGATCCTCCCGGCGAACACCCCCCATCAGACCTATCTGATTTTCCGCTCCCAATGGCACAAAACGCCGTGAGCGTAATGCATTCGACTGTGCACCTTGCATCATTGGCCCCGTACAGCACGGCTTTGGGCCCCCTTGGGCCTTGGGGCAAGTTGACGTAAAGATAATGTGATGAAGCGCGGGGCGCCCTGATCCCAGTCAATCCTGATCCCCGTCAATCCTTTGGCAGGGCCGGCTTGGGCAAGGGCCCGTGCCCCAAACGCGCCCCACAAGAAGTCGGAGAACGCCGCCATGACCACAGTCGCCTTTATCGGCCTTGGCAATATGGGCCTGCCCATGGCTCTTAATCTCGTCTCGGCCGGCCACGCGGTGCGTGCCTTTGATCTCAGCACGGAGGCGCGGGGCAAGGCGGCCGAGGGTGGGGCGACGCCTTGCGCGAGTTTGAGCGAAGCCGTCTTGGGCGCCGATGTGGTGGTCAGCATGCTGCCCGCCGGACGCCATGTGATGGCCGTTTATACGGATGCGGATGGCCTGCTGTCCCATGCCGGCCAGGGCACGCTGCTGATCGATTCTTCCACGATCGATGTGGACACGGCCCGCAAGGTGAGTGCCGCAGCCGAAGAAAAGGGCCTTGCCATGGTCGATGCGCCCGTCTCGGGCGGGGTCATGGCGGCCCAGGGCGGAACCTTGACCTTCATGGTGGGGGGCAGCAATGAGGGTTTTGAGCGGGCAAAGCCGATCCTATCGGCCATGGGCGAGAACATCTTCCATGCCGGCGCGCCTGGAACCGGTCAAGCCGCCAAGATCTGCAACAATATGCTGCTTGGCATTTCAATGATCGGCACGGCCGAGGCTTTCGTCCTTGCAGAGAAACTTGGCCTCGACTGGCAAAAACTGTTCGAGATTTCCTCCACCGCATCGGGCCAATGCTGGTCCTTGACGCGCTATTGCCCCGTGCCGGGGCCGGTGCCGAATGCGCCCTCGAACCGGGATTACGCGCCTGGCTTTGCCGCTGCCATGATGCTCAAGGATCTCAAGCTCGCCCAGGACGCGGCCCAGACCAATGATGCCGCAACGCCCCTCGGGGCCCAGGCTGCCGCGCTCTACAGCCTGTTCCTTGCCCAGGGCCATGGCGGGGAAGACTTCTCCGGTATCATCAATATGCTCCGGGGGGAGAGGATTTCTGAGTCCTGAGGGCGGGCCCGCCAGGGCGGTCTTCAGTTGGCCTAAAAAATGAGGGGACAATCATGATACGGATAAAGGGGCGTCTTGCACTGCTTGCGCTCGTCTGTACTGGTCTTTCGGGGTGCGCCAGCATGAACGAATCCGAATGTGAGGTCGCGAATTGGCGCCAGGTGGGCTATATTGACGGAACCGAGGGCTGGCCCGAAAGCCGCTTCGCGGATCACCAGAGGGCCTGCGCCAAACATGGCGTGACGGCTGATCTCAACACGTACCGCGTGGGGCGGATCGAGGGGCTTCGGTCCTATTGCCAGCCGGCGCGGGGCTTTCAGGTCGGCCTTGATGGCCGGACCTATAATGGTGTGTGCCCGCCCAATCTGGCGCCCCAGTTTCTCACCGCGTATCACGATGGCCGGCAGATCTATGACCTGCGCGACCGGGTGGAGGAGGCGACCAGCGATATGGAACGCCTCGCGGACCGGATCGAGGCCATCGAAGAGCAATCCTTTGATGTCGAACAAAGGCTCCGGAACCCGGACATCACGCCGGAGGAGCGGGACCGGTTGCTCGACAAGTTGCGGGACTTCCGCCGCGAATACCGGGATATCGAACGGGATCGGCTGACGCTGCAGAATGATTTGAGCACGGCGCGCCTCGCCTTGGCCCAGACGGAGGCGCGCATTCTGCCCGCCTATGGCATCGGCGGCGCGAGTACCCGCTTCACGACCTATCCGTAACCGGATTGAGCAGAGAGGCCTCGCCCGCCTTGGCGATCTCGGCAAGCCAGGTCTTCAGGGCGTGCCGCGTCTCCGGGGCCAGAGTCTTGACCCAAGTGGTGTGGGACTCGCCGGGGGCGAGGCCCGCCACATCGAGCGGGCAGGCGGGCAGATCCGTTGGCGGCGTTTCGATGAGGGGCGCGTTGCGTTCTTCTGCGAAAGCATTGGTGCGCTTGATCCGCTCCTCAAGGCACACATCAAGGGTCGTCAGGGCCTCATTGAGAACGGTGGGCAGGCGGCCCGAGGGGCCTTGGGCCGCGACCGCCCGGGGCAGGCGGACCTGGCCATACCAGGCCTTGAGCGCCAGAAGCTGGGCCATGTAAGCGGCCGCAGCCCTGCGCCGGCGGGCTGGCGGGTCGACACGGCCGAAGCTCCAGGGCCGGCGAGCCTCCCGCTGTGCAGTGGCCACGATCTCCCGGTCCCCAACGGGCTCGCGGATGACCTGTCCGGCCACGGACAGGGCACCAAAGCCAATGCTCTGTGGGCCGACCAGGCCCGACAGCCCGCCCAAAAAGATCTTGTCCTGATCAAGGAACACGCCGTCCACGACCCGGCCCACCAGGGAAGCCGTGGCCTTGTCCCCATGGCGCCCCCAGGGCGTGAAATTGAAATGGATGAAGCCGCTGCCGATTTCCGTATGGTCCTTGCGCGAACGCCCCCCCGTGACCAGCGCATCGCAAAAATTGATCAGGGAACCGAGGGTCACATAGGCCATCAGGATGGTCTGTTTCAGGCCCACGGCATGGGCTGTTGAGGCCTCCTCCTCCAGGAGCGTGCCGGGCCGCAAATGGGCATTGGCGCCAGCCGAAGCGCCGGGCAGCAACACGGCGCCATTGAGATAACCACTGGCGACGCTCGCTCCATCGGCAATGACCGCATCATCGAGAACGGCAGGGCCCTCGACGCCGATGCGGGCCTCCGCGCCGACAAAGGTGCGCGGTCCGCGCAACTGGGTGCCCGGAAACAGCACCGCACCCGGATGAATGCGGCTGAGCTCCACGTCCTCAGCAATATAGACCTGCCGCGGATCAATGAGCCGCACACCTGCAACCGCGAGCTGCTCCAGGCGGCTTTCCAGGGGCGCAGGTTCAGCGCTTGGGGCGCTGTCGGGCGTCATGGGCTGTCCCCGTCATGAAGATGAAGAGTAAGATGCAAACGGCTACAAACTCAGAAGTTGAATGAGTCCGCTGGTCCCGACAAGTCGTCAGGGCTCGAACACTTCAACTGCATCCGCCTCGGTGAACACCGCGAAAAATCCTGCGCCCGATCCGCCGCCAATGACATACCAGGTGTCGCCGATGGCCGCTGAGACCAGCCCATGCCGAGGGGTCGGCAAAGGCGCCGCTTCAGACCAGCGGTTCCGCCCGAGGTCCAGCACATCGTGATTGTCATAAGTCTTGAAGGCCTCGACAGCGACGCCGCCGGTGACGTGGATCCGGCCTTTGAGCATGGCGGCCGTGTGTCCTGACCGGGCCCGGGGCATATCGGCCATGCGCTCCCAGCCGCCGGTCTCGACGTCGAGCCGGTCGACCCGGGCCGTGGGGCCTTTGCCGCTGCGTCCGCCCAGAACGTAAATATAGCGCTTGCCATCGCTTACGGCGGCAAGGTCGCCGCGCGGCTGGGGCAGGGTGCCTTTGCTTGCGGACCAGGCGTTGGTGCCCGGATCAAAGGCGAAGACGGGGGCGTTACGCGCTGCCGCCCCCTGCGCGAGGCCGCCAATGACATAAAGCTTGCCGGCAAGGGCAATCATGGTGTGACCGGCACGCGGGCTCGGCAATGAGGGGCCCGTGAGCCAACGGCCTGACGGTACGTCATAAATCCAAAGGTCAGCGCGGGGCGTCAAACCATCCTTGCCATACCCGCCAGCGATATAAACGCGGTCGCCCAGCGTTGCCATGCCGAAACGCTCGCGCCCCTCGGGCAGGGCCGGCAGTGGGCGCCAGAGTTCTGAATAGGGGTCAAAGACCTCGAACACGTCCCGCGCGCCCAACACGCTGGCCCCGCCGGCAACATAGATCTCGCCGCCATGAACCGCGCTGCCGGAATTGGAGCGTGCGGTTTCCATGGGCCGGGCCGAACGCCAGGAGCCGTCCCCGGCGGCCATGGCACTGGTCCAGACGGAGGCGATGAAACATGCCGTCACAAGCAAAAAGCGCAAGGCGATCATGCGGGCGGTCTGAAAAGCGGTCTGCGCGGTCACGACGTCAACTCCCGATTGTGGCGCCCTGGTCCACCATGTCATCCGATCAGCACGATACTCGCAAGGCCCAGGAAGACGAAAAACCCAGCAACATCGGTGACGGTGGTGACGAAGACCGTGGAGGCAAGGGCCGGATCGGCGCCAGCCCTCTGGAGGGACAGGGGAATGAGAATGCCGGAAAGGCCAGCGAGGGCGAGATTGATCACCATGGCCACGGCGACGACCGCGCCAAGAGCCACGTTCTGGAACCAGAGCACGGCGACAAGGCCCATAATCACCGCGAAGGTCAGCCCATTGAGGGTCCCCACGAGCCCTTCCCGGAAAACAATCCGCAGAGCGTTTGTCGGTGTCAGGTCGCGGGTCGCCAACGCCCGCACCGCGACGGTCAGGGTCTGGGTGCCGGCATTGCCCCCCATGGACGCGACAATCGGCATGAGGACCGCGAGGGCGACGATCTCCTGGATCGAGGCGTCAAACAGGCTGATCACGATGGAGGCGAAAACGGCTGTCAGCAGATTGATGAACAGCCAGGAAAAGCGCCGCCGCATGGTCCGGAACACGGGATCCGACAGGCCTTCGTCGCCATCCACACCGGCGAGGGCGCGCACGTCTTCTTCCGCCTCGTCCTGGATGACTTCGATCATGTCATCAACGGTAAGCATGCCCAGAAGGCGTCCCGCATCATCGACCACCGGCGCTGACACCAGGTGATATTGCTGGAAGAGATAGGCGGCCTCCTCCTGGGCCATGGTGGCGGCGATGGTGATGGCGTCCTCGTCCAGGATGTCCCGCAGGGCCACATCCCGCTTCTGGCGCAAGAGTCGGCTCAGGGGCACCGTGCCCACGGGCCGGTGCATCGGGTCTACGACGACGACCTCGAAGAACTCATAAGGCAGATCGTCGGTTTCCCGGGCATAGTCGATCACCTGACCGACGACCCAGGACTCGGGCACCGCGATCACGTCCCGCTGCATCAGGCGGCCGGCAGTATATTCCGGATACTGAAGGCCCAGTTCGACGGCGGCGCGTTCCCGATCCGGCACATGGGACAGGATTTCCTTCTGGCGCTCCTCTTCCAGGTCTTCGAGGAGATAGACCGCGTCATCGTTGTCGAGCGCCGTGACGGCCTCGGCCAGCACGGCCGGTTCGATGACGGCCAGCACGTCATCGCGCACGTCCTCGTCGAGTTCTGAAAGGACTTCCGGGTCCAGGGCATCGCCAAGGGCGCGGATCAGAGCCCGTCGTTCAAAGGGGCGGATGATTTCCAGAAGGTCGGCCACATCGGCCACGTGGAGCGGTTCGACAAGGCGGCGTACTTCCGCGTCATCGGTCGCATCAAGGGCCTCGACGACAGCGCGCACGAAATCCGGCGACAGGACAAAGTCCGCCATGTGCGGCGCATGGTCCTCGCCCGCACGCTCATGCTCCTCGCCAGAGACCGGCATATCGGGCTCGGGCGGAGTCGCGTCAGGGCTGGGGCGAAGGGCAGCGCGCAACGGTCGGGCTCCTTGTGCGGATGGGCGGGCATAACGATCCGGCGACGTGCCGACCTGTTATGCCTGCCACAAAACATGCACGCACTTAAAGGCCCTTCCGCGGCACAAGGCGCCGCGTTTTTTTTGATCAGAGGCGATAGCGGATCTGATCGGTCCAGAACCGCTCAAGCCGGCGCAAGGTCACATTCATCGACTGGATCGATTCATCCGAAATCCCGCCGGCTTCGCGGATCGAATTCATGTGCCTTTGGAAAAGACCGGTCACGATGTCCTTCACTTCGCGGCCGGCAACGGTGAGGCTGATGCGCACGGAACGACGGTCCGTATCCGAGCGTTCATGGCGCAGATAACCAAGATCCACGAGCTTTTTAAGATTGTAGGAGACATTCGAGCCCAGATAATGGCCCCGCGTGCGCAGCTCCCCGGCGGTGAGTTCCGAATCACCAATGTTGAAGATCAGCATGGCCTGCACGCTGTTGATGTCCGAGCGCCCGAGCCGCTCAAGCTCGTCCTTGATCACGTCGAGCAACTGGCGGTGCAGCCGTTCGATCAAGGTCAGTGAGGCCAAATAGGTGCTGAACCGGTCCTGGGGCTCATCGCTCGCCCACGGATCCATGGGATCGACCACCCGCGCATAGCTCGCCGCTGCCGCTGCTGACATCCAACCCGTCTCCCCATTGTGTCGCCAAGCCGGCGGCCCCTCCTGCGGCCGGCATCCCTTTTTCCCATGGCTAAAACTAAGGCGTGAGGCTTAAGAGTGGGTTTAACTGCGCGTGTGCGGTATGCTGAACGAAGCGTGAATCGTCGGGCAGTGCTGGGGTCCATGCGCTTTTTCCGCCAGCAGACGATGCTCTGCGTAAGGATAAGACCGTGAGCGGGGCGCATCTGGCCATGAACCATCCTGTGCGGATGATCTGTCAGGCGAGGCTCTCGCGTGCCCTTTGCCGGCTCCACAGCGCAACAACGACATAACCGACAAGGGCGCTGGCAAGGCTGAACAGATAGGGGGCCTCGAATGCCAGGATCTGGTTCGCGACAGCATAGCCGGCGACCCCAATGAAAAAGGCCGTCACTGCCGCCCCTGGCCCCCCAAATCGCGTCGTGTAAAGACCAATCAGGACCACCACCAGAAGGCCCGATGTGCCAAGGGAGTCCGCAAGCAGCAGAATATCAATAATGCTCTTGCTGTTCGCGCTTTGCGCCATCGCGATCGCAAGGGCCGTGAGCCCGGTGATGAGCAGGACCAGCCGCGTGAGGGCCAATTTGCGCCGCTCACTGAGACTGGGCAGGGCCGGTGCCACCACATTGTGGGAAATCAGGGCGGAAATGGTCAGGAAGGTGCTGTCGATGGTGGACAGAATGGCCGAGACCAATGCGCCCATGAAAATAACGAAGAGCGGGCCGGGCAGCAGGGCCTCGGCAAGGGCGGGGAGGAACTGATCCCCTTCCGCAAGACTGAGGTCCAGATGGCTGGCGACCAGAGCGATGAACACCGGTACGAGACCGATGGTAATGTAAAGGCCGAAGCCGACAAAGGCGCCATTGCGGGCAATTTCGGGCGTGCGGGCTGCAAGAAGCCGGGCGAGGGCTGCCTGGGACACAAGGGAGCCCAGCACGGGCACGGACCAGATGTCGAGACGCTGAAAGACGGATTCATCCGGTGCCACAAGGCGCAATTGATCCGCCGTGATGCTCGAAACGGCAGCCTCGAACCCGCCGGCCGCTGCCACGACGGCTGCGCATAAAATGAAAAGACCCAGGATCAGCACCGTGCCCTGAATGAAATCGGTCACCACATCGCCGAGCAGGCCGCCCATCCAGGTGTAGAGCACCACCAGAGCCGTCACCAGCGGTAGGGCATAGAGCAGGTCCAGGCCCGTCAGGGCCGTGATGATATAGGCAAAAGCCAGCAGCTGGGCAGCGCCCCAGGTGACAAGGCTTGGGATGAAAAGAAGCGAGCCGATAATCTCCGTCGCCCGGGAATAGCGCTGCCGGAACAAGTCACCGATGGTGATATAACTCCGCACCCGGAGCTGATAGGCCAGAAACAGGCCCATGCCAAGGAGGCACAAGGCATAACCGAATGGGTCGGCCCTGCCACCGGCCAGGCCCTCCGCCGACACGGCCGCGGAGGAGCCGATCACGGTCTCCGCACCGAACCAGGTCGCAAACAACGACATGGCAACAAGAGGCAGGCCAAGGGTTCGGCCTGCGACCAGATAGTCGCTTTCGGTCTTGACGAAGCGGGAGGCCCAGGCACCGACCGCGACCTGGACCAACATGTAAGCCACGAGGGCGGGAATGATCAGGCTCATGCCGCGCGCTCCTCGCAGGGTTTAAGGGTCCCGGACCTCGAAGCGGGCTGGGATGATCAGTCGAAGCGGCCGAATTCGACCCGATTCAGAATGAAAAGAGCCACGATAAACAACAGAATGGGAAGGATCGCTGCCATGGGACTGTCCTCTCTTAAAGGTTAGGCGGCTAAACCGGGCCGGTGAAGGGTCTAACGCGCTACATACACAATCTTAGCGCGGGGGACCATGGTGCCGTCAGCCGCATTGATGCGTCATGGATGACATGTCGCACCTGAAGGCATCGTCAATCGTCTGGCCTGTTCATCCACAGGATAAGGCTGCGCACGGGGAAGGCCCAGGCAATGCCGGCAATGGCATAAAGCACCAGCTCCAGCCAGAACCGACCGCCGACAATCGATGGCGCGAGCGCGGAAACCGCGATGATGTAAAGGGTGAGGCCGAGGACGAGGGCAATGCCGCCGAACAGTTTGCGTTGCCGCATGGTCATGGACTGGGTGCTCCTGCTATCGCAACGATCTATATCTTCGGAAAGATCGGTGGGCCGTGGTCATGCCGCCGCCTCACCGCATCACTCTTCGACATATGACCACTGGGGTATTGGACCATGGGCGCTACGGACGCAATTCGGGCTGACGGAGTCGCTGAGGCCGCGGACCGCGCCCTCAGCCATCGCCGGCAAGTGGGCTGGTGGCTCGTCGCCATGGCTGGGCTGCTCTTTACAATGGTTGTTGTGGGCGGCGCCACGCGTCTTACGGATTCCGGGCTCTCCATCACCGAATGGCGCCCTGTGACCGGCGCCATCCCGCCTCTCAGCGCGCAAGCCTGGGAGGAGGAGTTCGCGAAATACCGCCAGATTCCGGAATATGAGCAGATCAACCGGGGCATGAGCCTCGCCGAATTTAAGGTCATCTATTACTGGGAGTGGGGCCATCGGCTGCTGGGCCGGCTGATCGGGGCGGCCTTCCTCGCAGGTCTGGTTTATTTCCATGTGACCCGGAAGCTGGACCGGCCCTTGGCGATCAGGCTTTGGGCCCTGTTCGTGTTGGGTGGCCTCCAAGGGGCCCTTGGCTGGTACATGGTGCAAAGCGGGCTCGTCGATCGGGTCGATGTCAGCCAGTACCGACTCGCAGCCCATCTGGGTCTCGCCCTGTTCATTTTCGCCTGCATGGTCTGGGTGGCCTGCGACCTCATCATCGGGCCGCTGGGGCGGCGGATGACGGCTCACGGATCGCGCGGTGTTGGGGCGGCCGCTTTGGCGCTGTCCGGCCTGGTCTATCTGCAATGCGTGATTGGTGGCTTTGTGGCCGGGCTCGATGCGGGCATGACCTACAACACCTGGCCATTGATGGACGGACGATTCGTACCCGCTGGACTGTGGGACCTGTCGCCGGGCTGGACCAATCTGTTCGAGAACATTGCCACGGTGCAGTTCATTCACCGGATGACGGCCTATGGCGCGGTGCTGGCGGCGCTGGCGCTGACCATTTTCGTGTGGCGCCGTCCGATTCCCCTCAGTGGGCGGCGGGCGGTCACGATTTTGGGGGCGGCTGTCACCGGTCAGGCTCTGCTGGGGATCTGGACGCTGATTGCCGCCGTGCCCTTGAGCCTTGGGGCGGCCCATCAGGCGGGCGCGGTGCTGGTGCTGGCGGCGGCCGTCCATGCGGCCTATCGCCTGACACCGCCCAGGGACGCGCTGGCGCGGGGAACCGCACCGGCGCGCCAGTTCGCCTAGTGTCGTGGATCAGAAGTCCGGGTCATTGAAAGGGCTCT
>CAYUYV010000077.1:0-20380 GCA_964449455.1 uncultured Alphaproteobacteria bacterium
CCCTGGGCTGGCCCGATGAGACGGATGATCTCGCCCGTTTCTACAAGACCGATGTTCTGGTGACGGCTTTTGACATCATCTTTTTCTGGGTGGCCCGGATGATGATGATGGGCCTGCATTTCAAGAAAGAAGTGCCCTTCCACACGGTCTATATGCATGCCCTGGTCCGGGACGAGAAGGGCCAGAAAATGTCGAAGTCCAAGGGCAATGTCATCGATCCCCTGGAGCTTGTGGACGAGTTCGGCGCCGATGCCTTGCGCTTTACCCTGGCGGCGATGGCTGCCCAGGGCCGGGACATCAAGCTCGCCAAGAGCCGCATTGAGGGGTACCGCAATTTCGGCACCAAGCTGTGGAATGCCTCGCGTTTTTGTCAGATGAATGAATGTACGCGGGCAGATGTCTTCGATCCGGCGAAGGTCCAGGAGACGGTCAATCGCTGGATCGTTGGCGAGGCTGCGCGCACCACTGGGGCCGTTACGGAAGCTCTGGAGGCCTATCGCTTCAATGATGCCGCCGGAGCGCTTTACAGCTTTGTCTGGAATGTTTTCTGCGATTGGTATCTGGAGCTGATCAAGTCGCTGCTGAATGGGCCGGACGGGGATGCCAAAATGGAGACCCGGGCGACGGCAGCCTGGGTGCTTGATCAGATCCTTGCGCTCCTCCATCCCTTCATGCCCTTCATCACCGAAGAGCTTTGGGAGTCTCTCGCGGCCCATCATGGGGGGCCGCGCCAGACCATGCTCATTCATGCGGCCTGGCCGACCCCTGATGGCTGGAAACAGGACCAGGCGGCGGACGCGGAAATGGGCTGGGTGATCCGGGTGGTGAGCGATATCCGCTCCGTCCGGGCCGAGATGAATGTTCCGGCTGCGGCCAAGATCCCGCTGATGGTCAAAGGGGCAGGGGAGATGACCCACAGCCGCCTGCGCCTCCATGAGGAAGTGGTGAAGCGGCTTGCGCGCCTCGACTGGATCCGCCCCGCCGACGAGATCCCGCCCGGGGCCGTGCAGATTGTCGTGGATGAGGCTACATTTGTTCTTCCGCTTGCGGATGTTGTGGATCTGGAGCAGGAAACAAAGCGCCTGGAAGCCGAAATCGCCAAGCTCGCCGGGGAAATCCAGAAGATCGATGCCAAGCTGGGTAATGAGAAATTCATGGCCAAGGCGCCTGAGGACGTGATCGAGGAGCAGCGGGAGCGGCGGGCGGAAGCCGAAAACCGCACGGCGCGGATCCGCGAAGCCTTGGGCAATCTGCGCACGGCATCCGCGGGCTCCGCGGGCGCCTGAGCACTACGCTGGCAAGGGAACAGGGGACCCTATGATCCGTTTGCGCATCGCTTGGCTTGTGCTCGTCCTGGCACTCGGCACGCCATCCCTGGTGGCGGCCGGCTTTGAGGACGGCATGGCGGCCTATGACCGAGGCGATTTCGAACGTGCCCTGGCGGAATGGATCGAGGACGCCAGAGGTGGCCATGTGGCCGCGACCTGGCTCGTGGGCAACATGTATCTGCAAGGGCAGGGGGTGGCGCGCCCGGAACCGCGCATTGCCGCCGACTATTACAAGCAGGCCGCCGATCAGGGCTTTACGGAAGCACAGGTGAGCCTTGCCGCCCTCTATCGCCAGGGGCTCGGGGTTCCAAAGGACCTCAAACGCGCCGTTGCCTTGCTGTATCAGGCGGCGGCCCGTCGCCATCCCGTCGCCCAGGCGGATCTTGGCGATCTGTTCCTGGAGGGGGTGCCCGGACATCTTGATCCGGACCCGGTCCATGCCGCCGAGTGGTATGGTCAGGCCGCGAATGTGGGGGTGCTTTACGCCCAATTCAAACTGGCCCAGCTCTATCTGGAAGGCCTTGGTGTTGATCAGGACGAGATCACCGGGTTTGCCTGGCTCATCCGGGCCCATGACGCGGCAAGTAAGCGCGAAGAAAACGGCTGGTCCCGCCGAGTGCTGGCGCTTGACGCGGAGGCCGGCTTCGGCCGCATCACATTCGCGGAACTGATTGGTTCCCGCTATGCCACCTATCGCGGCGGTCTTCCTGCCGGTGTTCTTGCCGCGGCCCGGGAAATGGCACTGGCCGGGGGTGGTTGAAACATCGGGTTACGGGTCTTTGCTTTCTTTCCGCGGTCAAATGGTCACGGTACACCACACCGGCACATGGTCCGATGGCTGATCGTGGCCGCGGGGGGCTTTGTCGATATCGGCCGTCACCAATCGGTCGGCGGCCTGCGGTGATAGAAGAAGATGGTCGATGCGAATGCCGTGGTCTTTGGGCCAGGCACCGCCCTGATAGTCCCAGAATGTATAACGGTGGGGCTCGCCGTGGCAGGCGCGGAACGCATCCGTCAGCCCAAGCCAGACAATCCGGTTGAAGGCTTGCCGGCTTTCAGGCCGGAACAGAGCATCCTCGGCCCAGGCCTTAGGATCGTGCACATCATCCGCTGTCGGAATGATATTGTAATCGCCGGCGAGGACAAAGGGGTCTTCCAGGGCGAGCAGGTCCCGCGCCCGCGCCTCAAGCCGCGCCATCCAATCGAGCTTGTAGGTGTATTTGGGTCCTGGCACCGGATTGCCGTTGGGCAGATAGATGCTGGCGACGCGAACGGCGCCGGTCCCGGTGGACACGGTGGCCTCAATGTAACGCGCCTGGTCGTCTTCATCATCCCCGGGCAGGCCGGCCATGACGTCCTCAAGCGGCAGCCGGGAGAGAATCGCCACGCCGTTATAGGTTTTTTGTCCGTGCACTGCAGCCCGGTAGCCCCGCTCCTCGAACAGGGCGAAGGGGAACTTGTCCTCCGTGGTCTTCAGTTCCTGGAGGCACAAAAGGTCGACGCCGCTGCCGTCCAGCCAATCGGCGACCGTCTGGGCCCGGACCTTGATGGAATTGACGTTCCAACTGGCGATCTTGATCGGCGTCATGGGGCAGGGAACGCCGTCAAACCGAAAAGGAGGTGCCGCAGCCACATGAGCTTGTGGCATTGGGATTGCGGATCTGGAAGGAAGCCCCGATCAGCTCATCGACAAAGTCGATTTCCGAGCCGGCCATGAAGGGCAGGGAGACCTCGTCCACCAGCACCATGATGCCGTCCCGTTCAATGACGAGATCATCGTCATTCTTGGTGTCCACAAGGTCAAACTGATATTGGAAGCCGGAACACCCGCCGCCCAGGACCGACACGCGGAGCATTTTGGGGCTGCCTTCGGCGGCAATGATCGTCGCGATCTGCTGGGCCGCCCGGGCACTGACGGTCACCGGGGCGAGGGTCTCTCCCGAAGGTGGCGTAAAAGCATCTTCCATGACGGCTCTCCTGGTTGATGGCGGTGCGGCACTGCCCTGGGGGCCGGTAACACATCGCCCCTTCCTTCATGGTATGTGGGACCGCGTCCAGATCGTCAAAGGGTGTCTTCTCACGACACCCACCAACTCAACGCGGGTGAAGACAGTGACACAGGCTGGGACAGTGTCCGGTGGCGGGGCCAACCGGTCCTTTGGGCGGGACCGGCGCGTGCGCTCCTCCTTCGCTTGCGATCCGGCCCTAACCCAGGGGCGGCTCCACGCGGAACCGGAAAGCGATAACCGAACCGTCTATGAGCGGGACCGGGACCGCATCATCCATTGCGCAGCCTTTCGGCAGCTTAAACAAAAGACCCAGGTCTTTGTGGCCCATGCCGGTGATTCCTTTCGCACGCGGCTGACCCACAGCCTGGAGGTGGCCCAGATTGCGCGCTCGGCCTCCCGAACCCTGGGCCTCGACGAGGATCTCGCTGAGGCTCTGGCCCTCGGCCATGACCTTGGCCATCCCCCTTTCGGGCATGCGGGCGAGGACGCATTGCAGGCCTGCATGGCCGAGTTCGGCGGCTTTGACCACAACGCCCATACATTAAGAATCGTCACGACTCTTGAGCGCAAATATGCAGAATTTGACGGGCTGAACCTCACCTGGGAGACCCTTGAGGGGCTCGTGAAACGCAATGGTCCCTTGATGGGACCGCATGCTCGGCCCAGACCCCTGCCGCGCGTGATTGCCGATCATGCCCGCATCCAGGACCTTGCCCTCGATACGTTCCCGTCGGTGGAAGCCCAGATCGCGGCCGTGGCCGACGACATTGCTTATAACAATCACGACATTGATGACGGCCTTCGCGCCGGCCTGTTATCGGTCGCGCAGCTGCGGCCCTTGCCCCTGGTTGGGGCGATTGTGGGCGATCTGGAGCGGCGTTACCCGGGCCTGGAACAGGAGCGGCTGATTCATGAGCTCACCCGGCGGCTGATCAGCGCGATGATTCACGACCTTGTCGATGAAACGCGCCGGCGGCTTGGCGAAGCGGGCATTGTGCGCGCCGAAGAGGTCCGCAGGCTTGAGAGACCGGTGGCCGGTTTTTCTTTGCAGATGGAAGAGATCGACCGGGCAATCCGACGCTTTCTCTTTAGCAACATGTATCGCCACTATCTCGTCAATCGAATGACACACAAAGCGCGCCGTGTGGTGAGAGACCTCTTTGCGCTGTTCCTGGAGCAGCCAGGCCTTTTGCCGCCGGCCATTGCCGATCAATGCAGTGGTCCGGGCGAACGGGCAACGGCCCATGCCATCTGTGACTTTATCGCTGGCATGACCGACCGCGGCGCCTTGGAACTGCACGGACAACTGTTTAACCAGTTCGAAAAAGGGTATTGAACCGCGGGTCCTTCTGTCCGACGCCATCAACGGCGCACTTGAATGGGGCATGTGAATCGTTGCATGCATTCCGGAAACGGGCGAAGGGATCGGTCAGTCGCGTCAGCGGTGTCAGTCGCGTCAGCGGTGAATGTCGACCGTTTTCCATCCCCGACGGAATTTCTTCAGGATGCGCTGGGTCGCGAGACCGGCGAGTCGATCCCGTCAGGCAAGAAGGCCACCCGGGTGATGGGCGGGGATCCTACCCACTCGCCGCGGAAAACCCCTGGGGCACGGCCTGAATGACGCCCCCCAATGTTGCGTAGTCAGATGCGGAGCGCGAGCTAGGATGAATGCAATGAACGATGTCGATCGGTCCCGCGACTATGACGGGGACACATTTCGCTCCGACGATCCCGATCTCGAGGAATACGAATACGAGAATGAGGAAGGCGGCCTCCGCATGCCGCTGTTTCTCATCCTGATCCTCGTTGTCATCGCCGCCATCGTCGGTGTCTGGTTCGTTGCCTATAATCAGGGCCTTGAGGACGGACGGGCCGAAGGTCCGGGCGTGCCGCTCGTCATCGGCAATGAAAATGCTGGACGCGAGCGGCCGGACGATCCCGGTGGTCTGCCTGAACCGCGCAGCAGCGATATATTCGGCGAGCCCTCCCGCACACGGGATACCGAGACCCAGGTCGTTCCCCGCGAAGAACAGATCGTCGAGCTGCCGTCGGCGCCCCAGCGCGGTATTGAGCGGCCGGGCTTTGACGATCCGGGTCTGCGCGGTCCGGGCCAAGTCCCGCCACCGTCCACTTTCTCAAACAGCGGGCCGTCCTCGTCCTCCCTGCCGCCTTTGCCGCAAGCCCAGAGCCGGCCTCAACCGTCGATTCGGCCGCAACAACAGGCCCAGGTTCCGGCACCGGCTCCAACCACGAGTGTCCCGAGCCCGTCGAGTCGGGTGCCTCTGCCAAGCACGTCGGTTCCAGCTCCTGGGGTTCCAGCTCCTGGGGTCCCAGCTCCTGGCGTCCGGTCGACGCAGCCGAGCGTGCCGCCATCGTCCGACACCCTGCGCGCACCCACATCCCAGTTGCCGCCGCCTGCAGTACGGGTTCCCGGCCCGAATCCAGGCGTGAGCGCGCCTCGCACCCAGCCCCAGCGGGTTGGTCCGCAGCCGGCGCCGGCCGCGAGTGCAGCGTCGTCGGGTGACTTTGTGGTTCAGCTTGCCTCACTGCCGTCCTCGACGGCTGCCGACCAAACCTGGACCCGGATCACCAGCCGCATGACCGATCTGCTCAGCGGCTATCAGAAAGATGTCCAGGTGGCCGATCTCGGTGCGCGGGGCGTGTTCTATCGCCTGCGCGTCGGGTATTTCCAGAACCGGTCTGCGGCCGCCAATCTGTGCGAGACGCTCAAGACGCGTGGCCAGGATTGTTTGGTGGCTGGCCGCTAAGGCTGGTGACCGGCTTCCTGCCCCTCATTGTGAAACCCGGCTCCATTGCGAGCCGGGTTTCTTGGTTCAAGACCCAGCCCCCCACACAAGACCCAACCCCCAAAATGTCCTGGAGATGAGCTGTTGAGCGAAACCGCTGCCCGACCTGCCCCTCGCGCTGCTATTTTCGGCTGTTCCGGCCCGGTTCTGACCCCTGGTGAGCAATGGTTTTTTGAACAGGCGGACCCCTGGGGGTTCATCCTGTTCAAGCGCAACTGCCAGACCCGACCGCAGGTCTGTGCCCTGGTCCAGGCCTTGCGGGAGTGCGTTGGCCGGGCGGATGCGCCGGTGCTCATCGATCAGGAAGGCGGCCGGGTGCAGCGTCTTGGCCCGCCGGAATGGCCCGCCTATCCGTCGGCCCAGGCGCTGGGCAGTCTCCATGCCCAGAATCCGGAGCTTGCCGCCGAGGCGGTGACCCTGCAGGTCCGCCTCATGGCCCATGAGCTGCGCGCCCTTGGCATTACCGTGGATTGCCTACCCGTCGCTGATGTGCCGTCTCCGGACGAGCATGGTGTGATCGGCGATCGGGCTTACGGACGCACGGCCGAGGCGGTTGCGGCCCTTGCTGGAACGGCAGCCCAGGCGCTGCTCGCTGATGGCGTTCTCCCGGTCCTCAAACATTTGCCGGGCCATGGCCGGGCGCGTGCCGACAGTCATGAAACCCTGCCCGTGGTGAGTGCCACGCGGGAGGCCCTGTCCGGCCTCGATTTTGCTGCCTTCAGACCGCTTGCTGGACTGCCCCTCGGTATGACGGCCCATGTGGTCTACGAGGCTATTGATCCAGACCTGCCCGCCACCTGGTCAGTGAAGGTCATTGAGGAGGTGATCCGGCAGGAGATTGGCTTTGACGGGCTGTTGATGACGGACGACCTTTCCATGGGTGCCCTGGGAGGACCCTTTGCAGACAGGGCCGCGCGGTCGATCGCCGCGGGCTGTGACGTGGTCCTGCATTGCAATGGCAGCATGGCCGAGATGGTCGAGGTGACGGCCGGCACACCGCGCCTTGCCGGTGGGGCGTTGCGCCGGGCGGACCGGGCCCTTGCCTGCCTGGGGGGCGATGTGGGCATGGGGGCGGCGCCATTCGATCCGACGGCCGCCTGGGATAAACTTGGATCACTGATCGATTCGGGATCCTGACTGCGAAGGCCCCTTAGTCCCGAGTGTGGGAGCCATACACGTATGAGCGATGAAACCGAGGCTTCGAGCACCGTTGAACCCATTGCGCCAGAAGGGGCGCCAGAAGGGGCGCCACAAGAGGCGATGGCGGCTGGAGCGGAGCATGACGGCGGCTTTGAGGACGGCGCCCCTGCAAGGGGGCCCAGCAGCACTCTGATTGTGGATGTGGCCGGCTTTGAAGGCCCGCTCGATGTCCTGTTGTCGCTTGCCAAGGCGCAAAAGGTCGATCTCGCCAAGATCTCCATTTTGGAACTGGCCGAGCAATATCTGGTCTTTGTTGCGCACGCTAAAAAGAAGCGCCTGGACCTCGCCGCCGATTACCTGGTGATGGCGGCCTGGCTGACCTTCTTGAAATCCAAACTGCTGCTGCCGGATCCAGAGCCGGAAGACGAAGAGCCAACGGGCGAAGAACTCGCAGCCCGGCTCCAGTTCCAGCTCCAGCGTCTTGAGGCCATGCGCGATGCCGGAGCCGCCTTGATGGCCCGCAACCGGCTTGGCCGGGACATCTTTCCGCGGGGTGACCCGGAGCCGTTGCGCCTGCGTCTGGTCCGGGACCACCGGGATACGCTGCAGGACCTGCTCAAGGCCTATACCCGCCAGCGGACCCGCACTATCGAGATTACGTATGAGCCCACTCGGCCACCGATTTACGCCATTGAGGATGCGCGCCGGCGAATCGAGGCCATGCTGGGAGAGATTTCCGACTGGAGCAGTCTGGACATGTTTCTGCCCCAGGAGGTTGATGGTGTGGATGACGGGCCGGCGATGCGCAGGACAGCGCTTGCCAGTACGTTCACAGCCACATTGGAATTGGTGCGGGACGGCCTGATGGAAGTCCGCCAGCTCAGCCAGTTCGGACCGCTTTTCATCCGCCGCCGCGCTGCGGGGGACCGTGCGGATGAGCCTGAGGACGGCGCCGTTGGTGGCCCCGTGACCTATCCCCAAAGCTGACGGATGCTGGGCCCGTTTGGGCCGCGGAAGTGAAGGGTTCCCATGACGAGCGATAATGACACGCGTGGACCGGGTGACGCCGCCCGGCGCAGCCCGCGGCAGGCGGGCGGTCCCGATCCGGTCGCGGTGCCCGACACGGCGGGGCTCGATGAGGCGGCAGCCGATGCCGTTGTCCTGGATGCCATCCGCAAGGCCGTGCTCAAAGAGGCGCCCGTACGCCTGCGCCGGCGGGGCCGTCGGCCCGCCGGCGTCATGCCGGAGCCCGGTGCGCGCGCCGCGGGCGAGGAGGCCGTTTTGGCGCCGCCGCGCAAATCCGATGCGGGGTCTGCCGAGCCGGCATCCGACGCCCAGTCCCTGGAGAAATCACTTGAAACACCCATCACGCCGGTCACCCCGGCGGATGAGGAGCCTTCGGCCGAACAGCAGGAGCCGGATACCCAGGCGAGCGATGGGTCTGGACCTGCCCATGGTCCGGCGCCGGATGATCTCGTTCGTATTGCCGAAGCCCTGCTCTTTGCCTCCGCGGATCCCTTGAGCGAACAGGACCTTGCGACACGTCTGCCGGAGGGCTGCGATGTCGAGGCGGTCCTTGCGGATCTGGCCCGGCTCTATGAAGGCCGCGGGGTCAATCTTGTCTGCGTAGCCGGAGGATGGGCGTTTCGGACCGCTGCAGATCTCGGCTATCTGCTGGAGAAGGAGCGGGTCGAGCCCAAGAAACTGTCCCGTGCGGCCATGGAGACCCTGGCTATTATCGCTTATCACCAGCCCATCACCCGGGCGGAAATCGAGGAACTGCGCGGGGTTTCCGTCAGCAAGGGCACGCTTGATGTGCTGCTCGATCTCGGTTGGGCCCGCATGCGCGGACGCAAGCCCGTGCCGGGCCGGCCAATCACTTACGGCACAACGGACGCCTTCCTTGACCATTTCGGGCTCTCATCCGTGATGGATCTTCCGGGTCTGGAGGAATTGAAGTCGGCCGGCCTCCTCGACTGGCGCCTGCCGCCCGATTTCGCCGTGCCGGTTCCCAAGGGCGACGGCATGGGGCCCGGTGACGGTGATCTTTGCGAGGACGATTTTGAGGACGAAATTCTGGACGAACAGAGTTTCGAAGAAGACTGAACCGTCACGGCTTTTGGGTGTGTCCCGGCACACCCATCACCATTTGGACGGCAACGGCAACGGCAACGGCAACGCGGCTGTTTGCGCCTGTCAGTTTGAAACACCCTTTCGAGTGCACCCGTCTGGCCCAGCGCTGATGGGAATGAGCAGGGGCAGGATCGGCCGGTGCGCTTGCGCGACGGTCAGCCGGTGATACCGGACGAAACAGTCGTCCTGCCCCTGATCTTTCACTCCGTCCGATCCATGGCTTCAACATCCTTCAGAATGTCGCGTAAGGCGGCTTCCTGGATATCGAACTTTTCCTTGCGGACCTTGTAGACCAGCCGGACCTGGTGATCGAGGTTCAGCCACTGATCCTTGACCGGATCATAGGCCGGCCATTGGGGCAGATCCTTGCCATTGGGATTGCCGGTCTTGGCGAAATTGGTCCAATAGCGGCCCATGGTCTTGGTCAGGGTGCGGTCGCGGTCATTGGCCACAAAGACGCCGCCGTGGGTGTCGAACACGAAGGGGATCTCGGCCGCATGGAAGGCGCCGGCGGTCTGGCCTTTGCCCGGCGGAACCCGGGTGAAGAAATACCCATAGAAGGCGCGGCCCTGGGCAGTGTGCTCCTTGGCGAGAAAGCGTGTCGGCACGCCGAAAATGTCATCGCCGATCATGTCCACCGAGCCCTGTTCAAACGCCTCCGGATCATCCAGGCCATAAAGCGCCGCGATGCGATTGCCACCCTGCCGTCCGTACAGATCCCGCAGGGCGGTCAGCTGATCGGCATGGTTGGTCGGGAAAGGCTGGCGGAACCGGGTTGGTGTCCCGATGAAGGGGTAGAGGAGCGAGCCTTCATCGGCATTGAAACCGCCCAGAATGGCAATGTCGGGGGTCTTGCCGTCCCGGATGGCAAGGCCGATGGCCTGGGGCAGGACAACGCCGTCAATCACGGGCAGGAAGGTGCGCGACAGGTCTGCGCGCTCGGCGGCCCGGTCGATCAATGCTGCGGCAGGCACGGCCCGCAGATCATCCGCCGTCGCATCAGCCTTGGTGAGGGAAGCCATGAATTCCGTGCCGACAGTTTCACCGCTGCGCATGCCGAGGCGCGAGGTTTTCAGATGGCGGATATTCCCGGAGCTGACACCACTTTGCAGGATGGCCTTGTGGTAGAGCCCATGGGATTTCGGGGCCGCCATCAGTTCCGTTACGGACTGGGCGCCGGCGGACTCGCCGAAAATGAGGACATTGTCGGGATCGCCGCCAAAGGCTGCGATATTGTCTCGGATCCACTCCAGGGCCGCGATCTGGTCCATCAGGCCGTAATTGCCGGAGACATTTTGCTCCGCTTCCGCGCTCAGCGCCGGATGCGCCATATAGCCAAGGGGGCCAAGCCGGTAATTGATGGTGACCAGCACCACCCCCTGCTTGACCAGCGTGTTGGACTGGTAAAGCGGGTTTGAGCCCGTGCCATTCTGGTGCGCGCCGCCGTGGATCCACACCATGACGGGGTGCAGCGACTCACCACCAGCATTCCCGGTGCGGATATTCAGGGTGAGGCAGTCCTCACTCTGTTTGGGCGGTGTTGCGTTTTTCGCTGCTTGCGCCAGGGCCTTTTGTTCCGCCTCCGTCAGGCCGACCCGCCGGGCCATGAGCTGGCCATAGGCATTGGCGCCGCGGCTTTGAAGGCACAGGGCGCCGAATGTCGTCGCATCGAAAGGGTTTTCCAGGGCCGCGGCAGGTTGAGGCGCCTTCCAGCGCAAGGGCCCCACAGGGGGCGCGGCAAAGGGAATGCCATTGAAGACGGCAATGCCGTCATCGGCTGTCTTGGCACCAATCAATGTGCCGAGGGGCGTTTCAAGGGATATGCTGTGATCGTCCGCGCGGGCCGAGGCGAGGGGCGTGGCGGATGCCGTGAGCAGCCCCAGCGCGACAGTCAGGGTCGCGAGTCTTTTCATGCCGTGTCCTCCCATGGAATTGGGCCGCGCGCCGGTCGGTGTGCGGCCATCCTTATGGGGACGATAAAAGCACGGATGAATGATTATGCGATCGGCTCCGCGGGTCTTTCCGGGCCTTCGCCCCCGCTTTCAGGGTAACGCAAGCGGGGGCTGCGCGGAACCGGGTGTGGCCACGCCTTGTCAGCCCCGAACAGGCACGGTGCCGCGCGGCGGGTAGTTCTTGTCCTTGATGAAGGTGAGCGCCCTCAGCATTTCGGCGAAGGCCGGGCGGCCGAAGGGCTGGGTCTGAATGGCCGCGTAGTAGAGGGTGCTATCGGGGCGCACAAGGAACAGGCCAGGCTCAACGAAGACCTTGGTTTCGCCTTCGCGGATCGCCTCGGACACGAAGAGGCGCCACGCGCCGGCTTGGTCAATGGGAAAGTCATAGGCCACGGGGATATCAGGGATATCCCAGGTCTGGCTCGTTTCCTTGGCCCGGTCCTCCGGGTCGGAACTGATGGCCACCGCGTGCACGCCCAAAGCCTTGAACTCGGGCAGCAGGTCCTGGAGGCTTTTCAGATAGCTCTTGCAGATCGGGCAATGCAGGCCGCGATAAAATATGAGCATGGTCATGAAGTCCCGCCGTTCAGAGGACAGGATCCAACGCGCGCCATTGGTGAGGGGCAGATCGAGATCGGGTGCTGGGGTTCCGGGCAGGAGGCTCATGGGTTTTCTCCTTTTATGGGACCCGGCGGGGCGTTGCACCGGGTCACTCTGGTGAGAGCCCGATTGTGGCGGTCATTTTCGGCCGCGGCCACGTCCCTTTTTGCCTTTTGTGTCCCGGCCCGTTGATTTGGGTCCTCCAGGTGGTGGGCCCCCGCGACGCCTGCCACCCCGTTTTGGCCTCTCCGCATAGGCGCCCGGTTCTGACACGATCTCAAATCGCAGGCCGCCCGTCACCGGTGCGGCCTCGGCCAGTGTGACCTCCACCGCATCGGCGAGGCGATACATGGCGCCTGTTTCCTCGCCCACAAGGGCATGGGCCTCTTCGTCATGGTGGAAATATTCATCCCCCAGATCACGAATGGGCACGAAGCCGTCCGCCCCCGTCTCGTTGAGCTTGACGAACAGGCCAAAGCGGGTGACCCCGCTGATCCGGCCCTTGAAATCGGCGCCCACCCGGTCGGCCATGAAAGCCGAGATGAACCGGTCCTTGGCATCCCGTTCGGCCGCCATGGACCGGCGCTCATGGCCTGAAATCTCTTCGCCGATTGTGGCCAGATCCTTGAAACTATCCTCAGGCAGGCCGTCCGCACCCAAATGGCAGGCGGCGATCAGTCCGCGATGGACAATCAAATCCGCATAGCGCCGGATGGGCGAGGTGAAATGGGCATAGCGGCGCAGATTGAGGCCGAAATGCCCCAGATTGTCCGGGCTGTAGACGGCCTGGGACTGGGAGCGCAGGATCACTTCGCTGATGAAGCTTTCATTCTCCGTGCCCCGTGATTTCTCGATAATACGATTGAAGTGGCCGGGCTGGATGGTCTGGCCCTTGGCGAGTTTCAGGCCAATGCTCTCCAGAAAATCCGCAAGGGCCGCAAGCTTCAGCTTGTCCGGCGCGTCGTGGACCCGGTAGAGCAGGGGCATCTTGCGCCGCTCCAGGGTCTCGGCGGCCGCGACATTGGCCTGGATCATCATCTCCTCAATGAGGCGATGGGCATCAAGGCGTTCCCGGACCGTCACAGCACTGACGAAACCATCATCACCGATTTTGATATAGTGCTCCGGAAGGTCAAGATCGAGGGGCTGGCGCTTGTCCCGGCCCTTGCACATGGCGGCATAGGCCGCGTAGAGCGGCTGCACGACCTCCTTGAACAGATCATCGGGCACGGCGCCATTGCGCCCCTCACTGTCGATGGCCGCCTGGACAGCCTCATAGGTGAGACTTGCCCGCGAGCGCATCATGCCGCGCAGCACCTTGTGGCTCTTCTTGCGCCCCTCGGCGGTGAACACCATGCGGATGGCAAGGCAGGGGCGATCCACATCCTCATGGAGCGAACACAAATCCGCCGACAGACGTTCGGGAAGCATGGGCACAACCCGGTCCGGCAGATAGGTGGAGTTCCCCCGCCGGCGCGCCTCCCGGTCGAGCGCCGAGCCCGGCGTGACATAGGCGGCCACATCGGCAATCGCGACCGTAACGATATGGCCATCCGGATTGTCCGGGTCGGGATCGGCCATGGCGTGGACCGCGTCGTCATGGTCCCGGGCGTCGAAGGGGTCGATGGTCACAAGGGGCAGATCGCGCAGGTCCGTGCGGCCCGCAAGGCCCACCTCGGCCATGGCCTGCGTATCGGCCAGAACGGTGGGTGGAAAGTCGGTCGGAATGCCGTGGCTGTGGATGGCGATAAGGCCGATCGCCCGGGGATCGCGATGGTCACAGAAGCGCTCAATGACCCGGCCGCGCTTGGCGCCGTGCAGCCGGGTGGTCAGCATCTCCACCATCACGACTTCGCCGTCCTTGGCGCCGTCCGCATCCTGATGGGTGACCACAAGGGTCTGTTTGCTGCGCCGGTCCACGGGCACGACGCGGCCGTCCGCTTTCTTGCCGTGCCCGGCCCGTTCAAAGACGCCGAGAATCCGGTGGGCCGAGGCGCCGAGCCGCTTGATCACCCGGGCCTCATAGCCGCCATCGCCGTCCGGTGCGAGGCGTGCCAGCACCCGGTCGCCGATCCCCATGGCGGCCTCACCACGCCGCCCGCTGCCTGTGCCCGGGGCGAGCAGGATGCGCGGAGGAGCGGTTTCCCGATCCCAGATATGGGGCCGGCACAGCAGTTCGCCGTCCACGTCCCGGTCGACAATGTCGAGTACGCCAACCGGGGGCAGGGAGCCGCTGCGGTGGGTGGCTTTGCGGTGGCCGCGCTCCAGAAGACCCTCGGCCTTCATTTCTGTAAGCAGGTCACGCAAGGCAGCCCGGTCCGGCCCTTTGATATTGAAGGCCTGGGCGATTTCCCGTTTGCCGACCCGATCCTCGGACTGGTCGAGAAAATCGAGGATCTGGCCCTTGCTCGGCAGGCCCCCGGTCTGATGGGCTGTGTCTTGGTCGGCGCGGCGCTTGCTCCTTGTCACAGTCTGTCCTTCGGAACGCGGCCCGGCCCAACCCCGGATCTTGACCCTCGCGGGCCAGCAAGGCCCGCTCCTGGTTCCACTAGGGCAGGGATTCCCCAATGGTCAAGGCATGGCGCCCGTGTGCCGGCGCGAGATCCGTTTCGCAGGCGCGGAGCTTGCAGGGGTCGCAAGATGGGTGCTTCAGCTTGCATAATGGTCAATGATTGCCGTAGAGACAAAGAGGGCGCGGAAGAATAGCGACACCGTTAATGGGCTTCACTGTGGAGTTTTTGGGGTCATGGGACGGCGAATAAAGACGTGCTCCGTCTTTTACATATCTGGTTTTGCTGGTGTGCTTTGTGCCGGGCTCGCAGGATGCGTGGAGCCGGACGAGCCAACGAAATATGATCGCCTGGTCGCCCAATCGACCCTCACCAGACCCGGCGTGTTTCGTGCAAGCGACGTTTTTCCACCCCCACTGAAAACGGCCGATGGGCGAGGTGACCCGGATGCAGAGCGGCGGGGCCTTGCGTCGTCCATGCCTATTCGCCGCACCTTGCCGAGCAATGCCCCGGTGAACACACCGCGTTTTGGTGGCCTGTCTCCAAGCAGCCCGAGCGTCCCCGTGCAGCCCGCCCGTCCGCCGGTTGAACGGACGCTCACTGGCGCCGTAAGCCAGTCCCGCGGCGCAGCCGGCGGGATGAGCGACGCGTTCTGGACCGTCCAGGTGGGCGCGTTTTCCGCCATGCCGAACGCGGAACGGAAGATGGCCGGCTTTCGCCAATCCTTCTGCAATGGGACCAGTGATCCGACCGTCTGCAACACCCTTCAGGTCGTGTGCAGTGACCTGCGATATCAGGGGCGCGTCTATCGCGTGCGCCTTGGCGCGTTTCGCGACCAGCGGATGGCCGAAGGCTATTGCGCACGTCTTGGCCATGACTGCTGGACCGCGCGGGTGGACGCGCCGCAACAACCCGGCTGTCGTGGCTGAGACCTACCCCTTACCTTTGAGTGTATTGCTGATTAATTTGAGCAGCGAGCCGCGCAATCGGCGAGACTTGTTAGGGTGGTGGTGATAGCCTGCATATCTTTGGTCCTGCAGCGCAGGAGGGGTCCGCTTGAGGTCCACAGATATTGCGCACGCGCAGACGCCGACCGATGTTGGTCAGTCCCTGCGGCACAAGACATTTTTGGTGATGTCGGCGATCGGCACGCTCCTCAGCATCGTGTTGCTGATAGAGCGGGTCATAACAGCCAGTCCACCAATAGAGCGCGTGGCCATTGGCGTTGTCGTGGCTCTTATCCACACCTCGGCGTTCGTCATTGCCAAGGTCACCGGGCGGCTTAATTTCGCCGGCCATATTCTCTTGACCTCTATGGTGCTCGGCGTGCTCTCGGGAGCATCACAAACGGGCGGCATAACCTCGCCCGTGACCAACTTTATGATGCTGATCCCCATGTCCGCCTGTTTCTTTCTCGGCCGGCGCACGGCGATTTTCTACACCATCGCCGCGATCGCGGGCGCTTTCTGGCTTCGCCATACCACTGTCGATGTGTTTCCAATCGGCGAGGATCTCCACCGGGTGCTTGGGCTTGCCCTCATGACAACTTTGATTGGCCTTTGTGCCAGTGCGGTCGTGGTGGTGATCTATGAGGTGATGACGGAACGCGCCTTTTCGCGTCTGGGCGCGCTTGCCGAGGCCGAGGCCAAGGCCAATGCCGCCAAGTCGGTGTTTCTAGCCAATATGAGCCACGAATTGCGCACGCCCATGAATGGGGTGCTCGGCATGCTCGACCTTGCAGACCGGGAGGAGGATCGGGCCAAGATCAAGGCTTATGGCGATATCGCCCGGCAGAGCGCACGGACACTCCTGAAAATTCTTGACGATATTCTGGACGTGACCCGCCTGGACGCTCGGCAGATGACCATCAGGCCCGTGCCGCTCTCCTTGCAGCGGGAAGTGGAGACCGTCGTGTCCCTGCTACTGCCCCGCGCCGAGGAAAAGGGGCTCGATCTGTGCGTTGATGTGGTCGGTGGGCGGATGTGCTGGGTCTTGGCGGACTCCACGCGCCTGCGTCAGGTCATGACCAATCTTGTGGGCAATGCCATCAAATTTACCGAAGCGGGTATGGTGCAGGTCAATGCCCGCATCACGCAATTGCCCGGCAATCGATGGGCATTCCGCTTTGAAGTCAAAGACACTGGCCCTGGCATTAGTGACGAGGACCAGACGCGGATTTTTCGGCGCTTTGAGCAGGTCGATTCCTCCCCGACTCGAACCTATGGCGGCACAGGCCTGGGCTTGGCCATCTCCCGGGACCTGATTGACCTCATGGGCGGGCAGATTGGCGTGGAGAGCAATCCCGGCGAAGGGGCCTGTTTCTGGTTCGAGGTTGCCTTTGCCGGTGCACAGGCACCGGAAGAGCCATCCGGAAAGGTGAAGGAAGCCCTCTCATTCCCTGGTCTTCGTGTTCTTGTTGCCGAAGACCACGCGATCAACCAAAGGCTCATCGGCCATGTCCTTGCGGCCATGGACTGCAAGGCCACCATCGTTGAAAACGGGCGCGAGGCCGTGGAACGGATGGCCAAAGACCCGTTCGACATTGTGTTGATGGACCTCCAGATGCCCGAGCTGGACGGTTTCGCCGCCACACAGGCGATCCGAAAAATGCCGCCGCCCGTCGGCACCGTGCCGATTGTTGCGCTCACCGCCCATGCCATGGTGGGCGATCGGGAACGCTGCCTTGAAGTCGGGATGGACGGCTATGTTGCCAAGCCGATCCAGCTTGAGGATTTGGCCTGCGAGCTTCGCCGATTGTGTCCAGGCGCCGGGGACGACCGTAAGGAGCCCAAGGGCAAAGTTTTGGACCGTCAGCGCCAGACTTCTGCCCGTTCAACCCAGGCTGTGAGCCCGTAAGAGCGCAGGCAAACATTCCCCTTTTGCTTAAAAAATGCCTAAAATCCCAATGCCGGGGCTTGAACTCGCGCGGAACACGGCCCTTGTTAATCCCAGGACATCGCATGATCGATGAGGCTATCGGTCCGGTCTGCTCGGTCTTGGGTTGTAAGGCCGGCTGACTTGTGATGACCATCACATCCGCTCGTTTTGCTCCGCTGGATGGTCAAGGACCATCTTGCCCCGTATGTGACACCGTCAAAGGCGCCGAGACCCATGGATCCCAATCTCAGTTTCTTCCTCACAATGGCGATCATTTTTGCCATTTTCTATTTCCTGTTGATCCGTCCGCAGAATGAACGGTTGAAGAAGCACCGGGAGATGGTGGAAGCCGTGCGCCGCGGCGACACGGTGGTGACAGCCGGTGGTCTCGTGGGCAAAGTCTCAAAGGTCATGGACGAGCGCGAGGTGCTGGTTGAAATCGCGGAAAACGTGAAAGTCCGTGTGCTGAAACAGACTCTGTCGGACGTGACCGCCAAAGGCGAGCCGGTCGCCGGCGAAGACAAGACTGTCACCAAAGAAAAAGCCTGATCCGGCCTACAGCGCCCATGGGGTTCTTTGGGCGCTGCCGCATCCCCGCCCGAGGCTATGATCCGATGCAAGCTTGCCGGATCCGTGCATCGGTTTCCTGTCCCGTAAGCCTGTGATCGGGTCCGCGCCATGGTGTATTTCCCGACCTGGAAGGTCGTTCTTATCCTTTCGACGATTGCCCTCGGCATCGTCTGTGCCCTGCCCAATGTGCTGCCGCGCCCGGCCCTTGATGCCATGCCAGACTGGTTCCCCAAGAGCCAGATCAATCTCGGGCTGGATCTTCAAGGGGGCGCTCATCTGGCATTCCAGGTGGAGGCCGATGATGTGGTGAAGGCCCGTCTTGATGCCCTGGAAGACGAAGTTCGCGCCGCCATTTTAAGGGCGCGCCTGCGCATGACCGGCCTCGGCATCAGGGGCGATCGGGTTGTGGTGCAGATGCGCGACGCCGCCGATGTGCCCCAGGTCATCACCTTGGTGCGCGATTTGGCGCAGCCCGTCACGGGCGCTTTCACGGGCTTTGGCGCCGCGTCCAATCTCGTCGTCGAGGGCATCGGCGCGGACCAGGTCAGCATCGGTCTCAGCGAAGCCGCCGTGACCCAACTGCGCGACAGTGCCATCCTCCAGTCCATCGAGACCATCCGCCGCCGGATTGACGACACGGGCGTACGCGAGCCAACCATTCAGCGCGAGGGCGACAGCCGGATCATCGTTCAAGTCCCCGGGCTTGACGACCCCCAACGGGTGATCGATCTCGTCGGCAAGACTGCGCGTCTTGAATTCCATATGCATGACGCGACGATCCCCATCACGGAAGCCATTCAGGGACGAGTGCCGCCGGGCTCCGCGATCTATCCCACCTCCGAAGCATTCGAGCCGCAGATTTTGCTGCGCAAGCGCGTCCTTGTTTCGGGTGAGAACCTGATCGATTCCCAGCCGTCCTTCGATCAGCAGACGAATGAGCCTGTGGTCACCTTCCGCTTTGACTCCACGGGCGCGCGGCGGTTTGCCGATGTGACGCGCAAGAATGTGGGCAAACGCTTCGCCATTGTGCTGGACGGGCAAGTGATCAGTGCACCGGTTATCCGCGACCCGATCATGAGCGGGTCGGGCCAGATCGTGGGCAGCTTCACGGTGGAAAGCGCCAATGATCTGTCGATCCTGCTGCGCTCCGGTGCCCTGCCGGCGCCTCTGACGCCCGTCGAGCAGCGTACCGTTGGTGCCGGCCTCGGCCAGGACTCCATTGATGCCGGCAAGATTGCCGCCATTATCGGCCTTGTCGGCGTGGTCATCTTTATGGCGGTGTCCTACGGGCTGTTTGGGCTTTACGCGAATGTGGCCCTGCTGACCAATCTGGTGCTCATTGCCGGGGCCATGTCTTTCTTGGGCTTCACCCTGACCTTGCCCGGCATCGCAGGCATCGTGCTGACGATCGGCATGGCGGTGGACGCCAATGTGCTGATCTTTGAGCGCATTCGAGAGGAGGTTAGAGCCGGTAAAGGCCCGATCTCTGCCGTGGAGTCCGGCTACCAGCGGGCTTTCGGCACCATCCTGGACGCCAATATCACCACACTGATCGCTGCCGTGATCCTGTTCCAGTTGGGGTCGGGACCGGTGCGGGGCTTTGCCTTGACGCTTGCGATCGGCATCGTGACATCCGTCTTCACGGCCTTCACCGTGACCCGGCTCATGGTTGCCACATGGCTGCGGCATAAACGGCCCCAAGCCCTGCCCATCTGAGGCCGCCCCCGCGGTTCAAGAGGAAAGACCCTCAAGAGGAAAGATCCCTGGCCATGAAACTGCTGCGCCTCATCCCGGCCAAGACGACCATCCAGTTCGTCCGTTTCAAGACCGCCGCTTATGTGCTGTCCGCTGTTCTCATGTTGGGCTCGATCGGGCTCTTTTTCGGTCAAGGCCTGAATTTCGGGATCGACTTCAAAGGGGGAACACTGATCGAGATCGGCACCGAGGGACCGGCCGATATTGGACGCATCCGCAGCATTCTCGGGGCACTTGGGCTTGGCGATGTCCAGGTGCAGGCCTTTGGCGCACCGGATGATATTCTCATCCGCGTGGAAACCGTGAGCGTGGACGGGGATGCTCGGGCCCAGGAACTGGCCCAGAACGAGGTCGTGAACACGGTCAAACAGGCCCTGGAAGACGGCTATGAAGGCGCCATTGACTATCGCCGCGTCGAGGTTGTGGGCCCCAAAGTGTCTGGCGAGCTGGTGAAGACCGGTGCCCTTGCCGTGGTCGTGGCTGTCGTCATGATGCTGATCTATATCTGGTTCCGGTTCGAATGGCAGTTCAGCCTGGGCGCTGTGCTGGCCCTCGTCCATGACGTGGTGCTGACGATCGGGATCTTCTCCCTGCTTCAGCTCGAATTCACCCTCGCGATTATCGCCGCCCTCTTGACCATTATCGGCTACTCGATGAACGACACGGTCGTCGTCTATGACCGGGTGCGCGAAAACCTGG
>CAYUYV010000078.1:0-17045 GCA_964449455.1 uncultured Alphaproteobacteria bacterium
GACTGCGGCACAGCGACTGCGGCACAGCGACTGCGGCACAGCGACTGCGGCACAGCGACTGCGGCACAGGCAACAATTGAACGCGTCGAGGAAGAAATACTCAAAATTGGTCGGAGCGGCGGGATTTGAACCCACGACCCCTACACCCCCAGTGTAGTGCGCTACCAGGCTGCGCTACGCTCCGACCGGTCCGCATTGCGGAAATTGTTAGCTAGCAGATGTCGGAGCGAGGTGCAAAGATTCGATCATTGCCCCGCAAGACGTCCCCGTCTCAGCGGCAGACCATGACTGCCGCACCGATCCCCACAGCCTCCTCCCCATTCACACGCTCCTCCCCATCCAAACCCTCCTTAGCGGCCCGGTGTTCCAAACCCGGTGTTCCAAACCCGGTGTTCCAGATCAGGTGCGCGCTCACAACCTGAAAGCGCTTCAAGGCATGCCACGCGCTGGAGTATTCTTGACCGCAAATGACGACACACGCCCTGGGGGATGGGATGCTTGATCCAATCAATCTGCAGATGGTCCTGCCCTATTACGCCCTGGCCTTTGCCGGGGGCTATTTGTTGGGATCGATCCCGTTTGGCCTTCTGATCACCCGTTGGGGCGGCATGGGGGACATCCGGTCCGTTGGATCAGGAAATATCGGCGCCACCAATGTGCTGCGCACGGGGCGCAAGGACCTGGCCGCCCTCACCCTGCTGTTTGACGTGGTCAAAGGCGCCTTGCCCGTGCTCGTGGCCGCCCGTTTTCATCCGGACCTGATGATCCTGGCGGGCGGCGGCGCGTTTCTGGGCCATCTGTTTCCCGTTTGGCTGGGCTTCAAGGGCGGCAAGGGTGTGGCGGTCGCCTTCGGGGTCCTGCTGGCCTTTTCCTGGATCGCAGGGCTGTTGTGCCTCGCCACCTGGATCATCACGGCCGCCGCGACCCGCATGTCGTCCCTGGCGGCACTCTACACTGCGTCCCTGGCGCCGCTCTATTTCTGGCTTCTGGCGCCGACCGGGGCCGAGTTCGTTTCGCTGATGGCAGTGGTGGTGTGGCTGTCCCACCGGGCCAATGTCATTCGGATCTGGGCCGGTGCGGAGCCCCGCATCGGCGCTTCGAAGGCCTGAGCCGTGGCAGCGCCCCGCGGTATCTCCAAAAAAGGCCCCATTTCGGGTGGCCCCGTCTCCAGCGGAACCCTCTCGGACCTGTTGACGCCCCGCCATGACAGCGTGATCAGCACCGCTGAACGCCTGGCCCGCATTCGGTTGATCCGCAGCGAGAATGTGGGGCCAACAACCTTCGAGGCCCTGATCGCGCGTTTCGGCTCCGGGGAAAAGGCCTTGGCCGCCCTGCCGGATCTGGCCCGTCGTGGCGGGCGCAGTCGGCCGATTCGCATTCCGCCTGCTCACACCATCGAACGGGAAATCGAGGCTGCGGAGAAACTGGGCGCCCGCTTCCTGGTGCTGGGCGAGGCCGGCTATCCCGCCCGCCTTGCCGCCCTGTCCCCGCCCCCACCGGTGCTGTGCCTTCGGGGCGAGGCAGACATCCTAAGTGCGCCCAGCATTGCCATTGTCGGGGCGCGCAATGCCTCAGCCTTGGGGCGGCAATTCGCCGAGCGGCTGGCACGAGATCTCGGCCAGGCGGGCTACCCGGTGGTTTCCGGCCTCGCCCGGGGCATTGACGGGGCAGCCCATCGCGGTGCGCTGGAGACAGGCACCATCGCCGTCCTCGCCGGCGGCCTCGACGTGATCTATCCGCCAGAACATGAGGATCTGGCGGCGGCTCTGGTCCGAACCGGGGCCTTGCTGTCTGAAATGCCGATGGGGACCGCGCCGCAGGCCAGCCTGTTTCCCCGGCGAAACCGCCTTGTGGCCGGATTGGCCCTGGGTGTCGTCGTGGTGGAGGCGGCGGTGCGCTCGGGCTCCCTGATCACAGCCAACCACGCCGCTGAACAGGGACGTGAGGTCATGGCCGTGCCCGGTTTCCCCCTCGATCCGCGGGCCCGGGGCTGCAATCATCTTTTGCGTCAAGGGGCCACTCTGGTGGAATGCGCCGAAGACGTCGTCGAAGCCATCGGCATCACCGCCCACAGCCGCACCATGGCCCCCCAGGAAACGCGCTTTCAGGACCCTCCAAGCGCGATCACCGTAGCCCCGGACGAGCGCGAGGAGCCCCCGGAAGATACTGTTGAGGCCGCACGCCGGGCCCTTTGGCCGTTGCTCGGGGCAAGCCCCACGCCAATTGACCGGCTGATCCAGGATGCCGGTGTCCCAACTGAGCTCGCCCTCACAGTTTTGATGGAGTGGGATCTGGCCGGACGCATCCATCGCGAACCAGGCGGCAGTGTCACCGCGCGTTCGGCCTCAACAGACTGAGCAGCGCCCCTGACACCGTTCCGTTGATGGGGTGACGCAGGACCGGGCCATTGGAGCCCTGAACCATTTCCGTTAAACTACAACGCTATGGGCGTCTTTCGCTCATGCGCCGCGGGCGTGAAGCCGGGGCACGGGACCGCAGTCGCGGTCTGAAGGTGCTGCCGATTGATCGCATCATGTGCTCACGGGAGCCAGATCAGTCCTTCTGGCATTTCCGGCGAACGGCATCGGCCTCCATGGCAGCCATCTCGATGAAATAGATCAATTCTCGCATGGTCTCAGGATGGTGCCGGCGGGCCACCAGGGCAAGGCTCTGGAGCAGATCATACATGTATTCCGCCTTGCGGCCGGCTTCCAAAGGCCAAACCGACTCGATTTCGGGGGGACCCCCAGAACGGGACGCCATACCACAGCCCTCGCGGCCAACACCCATGGCGCGGCCCCGACCGACCAGGCGCCTTATCCCGTGGAACGCCTTCTGACCTGACCAACTGCCCCCGCCAAAAGATCCTGGTGATTCAACCAAACGGGCACATATGCGACCTGTGCCGACCAACAAGGGGCACCTTACGCGTGCTGAGTGTTTTTCTAACCCACACAACTTGAGCTTTTTGGGGTGCCACAGTTCGAGCCAGGAGAAAACCAACCGGCAGGAGAGGAAGACGTGTATTTCCAACAAAGTTCGTGATTAAAGCTCTGTTGAGGCTTTTGGCGGCGGCCCGTTCGTCTGCGCACCAGGTCCTTCGGTTGACACCTCTCCGGGATTTGACCACTGTCCGCCGCTAATTACGTTGAATACGGGTGTTGGCGGTGGGCCGTCAGATCTTGGCAACCTCTTGGGTGTTAGGGGCATGGCCCATATCGGTTTTGCCTTCTGGGAGGATCCCCCGGGAGCTCAGGCCGGCTGTACCTGATAGTTCGGGATGGGCCGGTCCAATGCGCCTTCGGCAGGGCAGCCCGATCGGTAATGACACGAGTGAGATGGGGCGGCATGGACGTCGTCATTGTAGAATCCCCGGCCAAGGCCAAGACGATCAACAAATATCTTGGCAAAGACTATACAGTCCTCGCCAGCTATGGCCATGTGCGTGATCTTCCGCCTAAGGATGGATCAGTCCTCCCCGATGAGGACTTCCAGATGGCCTGGTCCGTTGATCCAAAGGCCCAGAAGCGGCTGTCCGACATCGCCGACGCGGTCAAATCCGCGGATCGTTTGATCCTCGCGACCGACCCTGACCGGGAAGGCGAGGCCATCTCCTGGCATGTGCTGGAGGTCCTGCGCCAGAAAAAGGCCCTGAAGGACAAGCCGGTGCAGCGGGTGGTGTTCAATGCCATCACCAAGAAATCGATCCTTGAGGCAATGGAACAGCCCCGGGACATCGATATGGAGCTGGTGGAGGCCTATCTTGCCCGCCGGGCCCTCGACTATCTGGTGGGCTTTACGCTCTCGCCGGTGCTGTGGCGCAAGTTGCCGGGCTCGCGTTCGGCGGGCCGGGTGCAGTCTGTGGCGCTGCGCCTGATCTGCGAGCGGGAGCTGGAGATTGAGACCTTCGTCACCCAGGAATACTGGACCATCGAGGCCGCCATGAAGACGGCGGCGGGCGAGGATTTCGTGGCCCGCCTCCATGCGCTCAACGGCGAGAAACTCGACAAGTTCAGCCTCAAGACGGAAGAGGACGCCCAGAAGGCTCTCGCTCTCATCGAACGCGGCGGCTACACGGTGCAGTCCGTCGAGGCCAAGCCGGGCCGGCGCAATCCGCCGCCGCCCTTTACCACCTCCACGATGCAGCAGGAGGCCGCCCGCAAGCTCGGCTTCTCCGCCCAGCGCACAATGCAGACGGCACAACGCCTTTACGAAGGCGTGGCCATCAAGGGCGAGACCGTTGGCCTCATCACCTATATGCGAACAGACGGCGTGCAGGTGACGCCCGAAGCCCTGACCCAGACCCGGGAGGTGATCGGCGAGCGCTTCGGCACGCGCTATCTGCCCGACAGCCCGCGCATGTACAAATCAAAGGCCAAAAACGCCCAGGAAGCCCACGAGGCCGTGCGGCCGACCGATCTGTCGCGCCTGCCGGACGATATTGGCGGCTTTCTCGATCCCGACCAGAAGCGACTTTACGACCTGATCTGGAAACGGACCATTGCGAGCCAGATGGAAAGCGCGCGCGTCGAGCGCACCACGGTCGATCTGTTGAACGCGGACAAGTCCGCCGGCCTGCGCGCCACGGGTCAGGTCATCCAGTTCGACGGCTTCCTGAAACTGTATCAGGAGGGCCGGGACGATGTGCGGCAAGACGCTCATGAGAGCAGCTCGGACGAGGACAGCGACGACAGCCGCCGCCTGCCCACCATGGCGGAGGGCGAGAAAGCGGACCTGCTCAAGGCGACGCCGGACCAGCATTTCACGGAGCCGCCACCGCGCTACACGGAAGCCACATTGGTGAAAAAGATGGAGGAGCTGGGCATCGGCCGGCCCTCCACCTATGCCTCGATCCTGGAGGTGCTCCGGGCCCGGACTTACGTCCACATGGACCGCAACCGCTTCGTGCCGGAAGACAAGGGGCGCATTGTGACCGCGTTCCTGGAGAGCTTTTTCGGCCGTTATGTGGAGTATGACTTCACGGCGGATCTGGAACAAAAGCTTGACCTCGTTTCCGACGGCAAGCTGGGCTGGAAGGAACTGCTGCGCGATTTCTGGCGGGCCTTCATCGCCAAGGTGGAAGAGACCCAGGAACTGCGCATTTCGGATGTTCTTGATGCGCTCAACGAGGTTCTCGGCCCCCATATCTTTCCGGCCAAGGAAGATGGCACGCCGGCGCGCGCCTGTCCGGCCTGTGACACAGGGGAGCTGTCTCTCAAGCTGGGACGCTATGGCGCTTTTATCGGCTGCTCGAATTATCCGGAATGCAACTACACGCGCCAACTGGCCACGGGCGGCGATGATGGCACGGCTAGCCTCGCCAACGAGCCCAAAGTGCTTGGTCAGGACCCGGAGACAAATCTCGACGTTACCTTGCGTGCCGGCCGTTTCGGGCCCTATATCCAGCTGGGCGAGCCGGTGGAGGACGAGAAGCCCAAACGCGTCAGTGTGCCGAAGGAAATGTTGGCGGACCTCGAATTGGAGCGGGCCCTCGCCCTTCTCGCCCTCCCCCGCGAAGTGGGGATCCACCCGGAAGACAGTGCGCCGATCCTGGCAGGGCTCGGTCGCTACGGGCCGTATCTCAAGCACAACAACAAATATGCCCGTCTGGAATCCGTTGAGGACCTGTTCGAGATCGGCATCAACCGAGCCGTGACGGTTCTGGCCGAGAAGCAGACTCGGGGCCGTACCCAGGCCAAACCCATCCGGGAGCTGGGCGAGCACCCCGAGGACGGAAATCCGGTCAATATCATGGAGGGCCGCTATGGCCCCTATGTGAGCCATAACAAGATCAACGCCACCTTGCCCCAAGGCACCGATCCCCAGGACATGACCATGGAGTACGCGCTCCAGCTCCTGGCGGAAAAGGCAGCCAAATCGGGCAAGAAAACCACGGCGAAGAAGAAGACGGCGGCCAAGAAGAAGACCGCAGCCAAGAAAAAAACGGCTGCCAAGAAAGCGACCGCCAAGAAGTCCGCTGCTAAAAAGACCGCAGCAAAAAAAGCCGCGGCCGCGGAGTAACACTGGCGGGCATTGATCCCGGCCCATCGTCCCAGGCCCATCGTCCCAGGCCCATCGTCCCAGGCCCATCGTCCCAGGCCCATCGTCATCGCGAACCGAGCAAGGCGACGCCACGCGACCAAGAGTTTGGTACTCTATCGATGCAAATAAAAAATGAGCCCGCCCGGCGCTTGATAGCGCCGGCCGGGCTCTTTTGTTCTTTAGGCCCTCACTTTAATCCAGGGCCTGCGGATTGTCCGCACAAGGCCCTGGCAAGACCCACCGGTCTTGCGTTACGCGCCTGCGTTAGCTGGTGACGATGCCACCGCCACCAAAGTCGCGGCGGGCGGCCACGATGCCCACAGTGAAGCCAGCGATCACGTCGAACAGCGTCATCATGATGATGAGGAAATAGGTCGAGGTGCCAAAGCCCGGCAGCACAATGAACTCAATCATTGCGAAGACGAAGAGCAGCATGGACAGAGCGTGATTGGTGATGGCTGCGCTACCGGTCTGTGTGGAGCGGATCACTTCCAGCAGCAGCAGAATAAGGCCCAGCACGAGAAGCAGATCGCTCAACGTGATGCGCCATGAGTCGCCCGAAATCAAAGGCACGGCGAAGCCGTACTCAAGGATGGCATCAACCGTATCGCCGCCGAACAGCAGCGGACCGGCAAAGGCCAGGATGTTGTAGATAAAGACGGCGATGATGATCAGCGGGATCGCGCCGAAAATACTGAACCGGGCTTGAGCCATAACTGTCCCCTCGAAAAGGAGCCGCCGGCGAACCTGCATGGTCTCGCGTGGCCGGCCGTGGTGGTGAAGGTCTTGTGCCGATCCGGCGGGTCAGAACCCAGCGGCCGGCCGCTCCATGTCTTACCAGTCGCCACGGTGCGCGGGTTCCACGACGCCGTGACAGTCATAATTTCCTAACACAGTCTTGCCGGGATGGCGCCTTATTTCCCGAAAGCGCTGGGGCTTTTCCTAACGGTTCAGTCAAGCATTTCCGCCATTGCGCAGACCCACTTTCGAAATGCGCCTTCTGTTTCGACGAGCTGTTCAATCGGGGCGGGAGGTCTGTGCGGCCAGGCCGGCATCGCCAGCCAGAGCGGGCGCAAATCCCCGGGGCTGATGGGCAGGCTCACCAGAACGCCACCCCCGCAACACCCTCTTCATCACAAAAAGGGCGATAATCAAAGCCACTATAGCGGCGGTAATTCCCCCGATCATGATCAGGTTTTCGCCGCTCAAAAGGCCGACCACGCCTTTGCCGACGAGGGCGATCAGCGCCACCTTGGGCAGGATGCCAAGACCCGTACCCAGCAGAAATTTCCCAAAGGACACATGGGACATGCCGAAGGCCATATTGACAACGATGGCGGGGCCCGCGGGTACGACGCGCACGATGGCGGCCGCTAGGGCACCGCGGCTGGCGAAGCGCTCGCTCAGGCGGTTGGCCCTGTCGCCCCCAAACCGGCGCAGGAGCTCACCACCGAAGAAATGACCAAGCCAAAAGCCCACGCTGGAACTCACCATGGTGCCGCCCCAGGCATAGAGAAAGCCAAGCCAGGGCCCGAACACGATGACCGTCGCCCCAACGAGCAGAAATTGGGGCACGCCCGCAAAATTGAGCAGCACATAGGATCCTGTGACGAGGCCCACCGCCCAGGGCGAATCGCGCGCTGCGTCGAACACGGCGGTGAAGTCGACGGATCCCGATTCGGTGCGCGGCAGATCCCCCAAACTCGAGCCGACCATCAAAAGCGCCGCGACGATCACAGCGAGCAGGATGGCGGCCCGTCCGATGAGTAAAACCAGACGACGGCGCCGGTTTGCTGCTTCCGCAATGGCCGTTGTTTCGACGGAGCCGTGGCTTTCGGCCTCCCTTGATGCTGATCCTGTATCCACGCCAGTCGTCCTCGTATTGCAAAAGCGCCCCTTAAAACCGCCATTTGGAAGCCTTTTCCCCGGGAAAGCTGTCCACGCAGGCCCTTACGAGCCCGACTCAGGCCCGCTGGTCGCTGAGCGCACGAGACGCCGGGCCAAGGCCATGGTCGCAAACCAGAAGATGATGAGGATGGCCAGCCCGATAAAGATGTAAGGGCCCTGGTCAGTATCCAAATCCAGCAAACCTTTGGTCACGACGGCAATAAACGCCAGTTTGGGTGCAATTCCGAGGCTGGTCCCGAGCAGAAATTTGACGAACGGAATGTGGGACGCGCCAATCGCCATATTGACGATGATCGCAGGCGCCGTCGGCACCAGGCGGATCAGAAAACACACCAGAATGCCGCGACGGCCGAGCCTCGCGCTCAGGGCATTGATCCGATCGCCGCCGAAATCCCGCAATACAGATCCGCCCGACCAGCGTCCGATTAGAAAGCCGAGTATCGCGCCGGCCATGGACGAGGTCCAGGACAGGATGAAGCCCAGGGCCAGGCTGTCAAAGACCACTGTCACGCCGGCGGTCAGCACCATAAGGGGCACACCGGCCACATTGAGCGCGGTGAGGAGGCCGACCGCGATGAGCGGCGCCCAGTCACTGCCGCGGGCCAGCCCGATCACCTGCTGGACGCGCTCTCCAATGCCGGCCCCTTCGACGCTGCCAAGCTGGCTCCAGACCGTTGCCGCCAGCACCGCCAGCACGCCGCCAACGAGGCTGATGCGGACCAGCGCAGGCAGAAGGCGGCGGGGTCGGTCTTGCGTTTCCAATGGCGGGGACGCCAGAGCCTCCAAGGCATCGTCCTGGCGCTCTTCGCCCGTTTCCCGGCCATTTTCAATGTCGCGCATCACCCATCCCCCACGGGCTCACGCCCCCGTCCTTTACGCAACCCTTTCCTTGGGCCCGCACGGCCCCGTTCCTCGGACACCCGCAAGGGGCGGCGCATTACCACTCGACCGGGTCCCCAGGCCTGCGGCAGCGCCGATTAAGCCACATTACGCCGAAAATATCGCTCACCGACACCCAAAGCCGATCCAAGACGCCATATTTCGAGCGCCCATGAGTCCTTGGCCGGTGATTGACGCTGATAAACTCCACCCGGAAGCCTTCCCGACGCATCAAAGCCGGCAAATAGCGGTGCATATGATCGAAATAGGGAAGCCGCAGGAAGCTGTCCCGGTAAAACACTTTCAGGCCACAGCCCGTATCCATGGTGCCGTCATTGAGCAGGCGGGAGCGCACCGCATTGGCCACCCGGGAGGCGGCCTTCTTCACCGCACTGTCCTGGCGCTTGAGCCGCTGGCCCGCGACCATTTTTACGTCGGGGGACACGCCTGGCCGCTTGAGGCAATCAATGAGGGCGGGAATATCGGCCGGATCGTTCTGGCGATCCCCATCCAGGGTCACAATAAGCGGTGCCCGGGCCGCCATCACCCCGGTGCGAATAGCGGCACTCTGTCCGCAATTGACCGGGTGGCGCAGGATCCGCAGGGCCGGATACGCGTTGCGCAAGGCAATCAGCGCCTCAAGGGTCCCATCCATGCTGCCGTCATCGACAAAAATGGCCTCGTAGAGCGGGCTATTGGCCCGGCTGCCATGGAGCGCCGTGCTATCGGCAGCCAGGGCAGCATCTATCTCATGGAGAAGCGGGCCGACATTCTCGACCTCGTTCATGACCGGCACGACTACGGCGATTTCCGGCGCGGGATCTGTCTCTCGACTTGGCGCCTGCTCGGGTTTCACCACCGACAACTCGACATCTGACGTTTGGAACATGGCACCTGTGCTGCGGACAGTCCCTGACCATGGAAACTCAACAAGCGGCGAAAGACCTTGCGCACTCAAAAGTGCACCAAAGCTGCCGGCCCGGCGCCCATGCTGTGGACCCCGTTCAGACACACGCCCCTTCGGATATGCCTCCCGACCTTCCAGTCAGCGCTGGACGGCACAAAGCGCTCACACATCCTGACGGATCGTCTTGTACCGGGATTCCGGAAGGCCGTCCGCCCATCTCGCGCCTACGCGCGCAAGACCCTATAGCTTCTTTGGTTTTTCAACACCATCACGCTCCCGCGGCTGATGGCAAGCACAACGCGCAAGGCCATGCCCGCTTGACCGGCGCCTCGATTGCGCGTTGCCGTTTCGCAGGGCAGAAAAAAACATTAGGGTCCGCTCAACTTTGTACCTTGAGCGGCCCAAGACGGGGTCATCACGTCGAATTCCATCACGAAAGTTGAGTAGCCCATGTCCATCGGTTCCCGCGCCCAGGAGGCCTTCCCCCTGATGTCGGGGGCGCCATTTGGCGAGTGGGGTGTCACGGTCTTCACCCGCCTTGGCGCGCTGGTCAGGGCACGGCCCCGCGCTGCGCTCGTGGTGTTGTGTCTCGGTCTTTACGTCCCTGGTCTGTTTTCGCTGCCCCCCCTGGATCGGGATGAGAGCCGCTTCGCCCAGGCCAGCAAGCAGATGCTGGAGACCGGCGATTTCGTGAATATCCGCTTCCTTGACGGCGCGAGGAACAAGAAGCCGGCCGGCATCCACTGGATGCAAGCGATTGTGGCCAGCGCTGCCGGAGGGCCGGATGCGGCCGGGATCTGGGCCTATCGCACCCCTTCTGTGATCGGCGCCTTGCTCGCAGTGCTGCTGCTGCATTGGGCAGCTTGCCGGCTTTTCGATCCGGACACGGCGCTTCTTGCGGCCGCTTTCCTCGCCACGTCGATTTCAGTAGTCGCCGAGACCACCATTTCCAAAACCGACGGCATGCTGCTGGCGACCATCGTGGCGATGAACGGCATTCTGGCGCGCAACTATCTCTTGACCCGGACACAGGATGGGGGGCACGCGGCCAAGATCCTGAGCGAAGCTGAGGTCCCGTTGCCGCTTGCCGTGCTGTTCTGGGTCGCCCTCGCGTTCAGCATTCTGCTCAAAGGCCCGATCGGGCCCATGGTCATCGGTCTGACCATTCTCGCCTTGGGCCTTGCCGACACCAGGGACTGGTCCTGGCTTGGCGGTCTCCGGCCGCGCCGGGGTTTTGCCTTGACGGCTCTTTTGGTCCTGCCCTGGGCCATCGCCATTTTCGTCACCACGGGCGGTACTTATTACGAAGAGGCCATCGGCAAGGATCTGGCGGCCAAGGTTATCTCCGCCCAGGAGTCCCATGGCGCACCACCGGGCTATTATCTGGCGCTTGTCTCCCTCACCTTCTTTCCCGGGTCCCTGTTCCTCTGGCCCGCCCTGTGGCGAACTTGGGTGAACCGCACCGATCCGGCTTTGCGCTTTTGTCTCGCCTGGATCATTCCCACCTGGATCATCTTTGAGTGCTTTCCGACCAAACTGCCCCATTACAGCATGCCGACTTATCCGGCCCTCGCCCTGGTGAGCGCTGCTGCGGTGATGGCGGCGCTCCGTGGGCAGACGGCAATCCTGTCTGGCCTTGTGGCCCGGATCGGCTTGGGCATCTGGACCCTGGCCGGACTGCTCCTGGCATTTGCGATCACGCTGTTGCCGATTCTGTTCGGCTCGCCCTTTGCGCCCCTTGACGTCGTGCTGGGCCTATCGGGCGCGGGTTTGACCGGCTTCACGCTTTTTGCCGCGGCCCGGGGCCAGACGGCGGTTGCGATCATGGGGGCGGTGTCCACGGCCCTCGTCTTCGGGCTGCCACTGCTTTATGGCCATGGGGCCGCTCTGCTCAATCCCCTTTTGAGCCTTGCTGGAGCCGGCCTTGTCGCCTTTGGGGCCGTCACGGCCTGGAAAGGGCGGGCGCTTAGCGCAGCGACGGGGGCGATTGCCGCGGCACTGCTTCTTTATGTGTCGATCCTAGAGCTCACGCTGCCACGGCTCGACCGGCTTGGTGTCAGCCTGAGGCTTGCCACGCTTCTCGAATCGCAGTTTGGCAGTGACCGGAGCACTTGGCCTCAAATTGCGTCCACGGGTTATCACGAACCGTCGCTCGTGTTCCTGACCCGGACCGACACGCTGCTCGGCAAGCCAGACAGGGTCGCCGCCCAATTTGCCGATTTGTCAGGCCAGGATCCGTTGGCAATCGTGGCGCTGGTCGAAGCGCGCCAAGATGCGGCGTTCACGGATGCCCTGGCCACACTCGGCGTAGAAAGCCGGCAGCTTGTCACTTTGGGGATTGTCGAGGGATATAATTACTCAAACGGGCGCGATGTGGCCGTCACGCTTTACGGTCTTGCACCGTCAAGATCATCGGGCAGCCCAAGCTCCCGTGGCTTCTGAGGGTCGATCCTCAAACACCGCGTCGACCATTGCGCTTGAAAGCCTTGGGAGACCGCCCCGTGGCCTCGGAGATGCCCGCCTCCAGCCCATGGAGTGAACGCTAAGCGCGCCAGGACCGGGAGAGCCTGAATGCAACCGCAATCAACCCGCGCCGCTTCCGTGACGCAGGCCCTGCGTGAGTGGGCCCATGCCCGCCCGCTGATGGCAGCGCTGGTTGTAACAACAGGAATTTGCGCGCTATTTATGGTCACGATAGACCGGCCCGTGGCCCTGGCGGTCCACGCGCATCTGCCGGACAGCGTGGATCCCGTCTTCCAGCGGATCACCGATCTCGGCGACGCCCTTGGTTATGTCCTGGCAGGCCTCGCTGCCTATCTTGGAGGGCGCGCACTGTTTCTCCTGGCGATGCCCGCCCCGGTCGCGCACGCCTATTGGACGATTTCGCGGATGGGTCTCTACCTCCTCATCACCATGGCCGTTTCCGGTGCAATCGTGCATATCCTTAAATTCTCGATAGGGCGTTTACGCCCGAAGCACCTGATCCGCGATGGACAGCATGGTTTCGATCCAGGCTTTTCTGAGTATTCGAACAACGCCTTTCCATCAGGGCATTCTCAAGCGGTGTTTTCCGTCATGATGGTCCTCACCCTCTTGTTTCCGCGTCTGTGGTTCGTCTTTCTGCCTTTTGGCGCCGTGGTCGCGTTGAGCCGAATTTTCGTTTCAGCCCATTTTCCGAGTGACGTCGTGATGGGATCCTTTATCGGCATTGCCACGGCCCTGGTCGTGAAGCAGCGCTGGTTCGCGGATCTGGGCATGGGCGGCGCGGTGTGGCGCGCGCCGGGCGCTGGCCCCCTGCAGCCTCCCGATCAGTATGCGGACGGGACCCGACGATGAAAAAGGAATGGCGCCTTAAATCAAAGGGCTCGGGCAAGACAAGATCGACGGATGATCAGTCGCCTGCGCTCCCTGAAGCTGCAAAGCCTGACGCTTCCAAACCCAGCCCCCCATCGGGTCCGGCTTCCGCCCGGCCCGCGAGCGGATTGGATGCGGCGCGGAACAAACGCCCCTCGCCTGTGCCGGATCCCGCGGAACAAGGCATCAGCCTGAAGAGATTGCGCAAAGGCGGAGCCGCCTCTTCGGAGGCCGCCGCCCCGCGCTTTGCCCCGACCCTGAAGGGTGGCCTGCGATCCGGCCGCCCCGTGACCGGTACCAGAACGCGCGGCCCGGCCCCATCCCCAGTGGAAGGCGGCGTTGAGGGGGGTCTTGAAGGCCTTAAGGGCCGTCTGCGCCGGGAGGAGGCGGAAAGCGAGAACGAAACGGCGGAAACAGCAGCCCCGGAAACGCCGCCCAGCCCGCCAGTGCGCCTGCCAAGCGCCAAGGCGCCCTCCCTCTTTAATGGCGCCCGCCCGAAAACGCTTGACGAGGCTCCACCAACGGACGAGCCGCCAAAAAGCCCAGAGAGCGAGGGCCTGAACAGCGGGCTCCGGCGCAAGGTTTCCCTGTTCCAGAACGATGAGGACGCGACGCGAACTGGCATGCCGCGTCTGCGCCGGAGCACAGGGGATCCGGGTGCCCGCCCTGTCTTCCGCATGCGTCACGATCGCAAGCCACCGGTCGAAGAAGAAACGCCCAAGCGCGGTCCAACCGTCACGGTCCACGAACGGATCCGGCCCGTCGACCCGGAAGACTCAGACAAGTTGGAGACACCCGCGCCCGCGCCTGCGGATCCGTCGCAAAACACCTCCGATGAGCCCGCCCAAAGCCCCAAGCCGACCAAAGAGCCCCGCATTCTCGGGCCGCGGGCCCTGGGTTCTCGCGTTACCGGGGGCGACAAGGTCGATCAGCCGGCGGACGGACAGGACCAAACGGTGCCGTCGTCGTCCACACCGGCGCACACCCTGTTTTCCGCTCCACCAAAGACCGGGCCAGAGCCCAATCGGGCCGATCCTGCGGCCCCTCGCTCACCCTCATTGCGGCTGACCATCCCAAGCCCGGCCTCGAAAGGGGAAGCCGAACGGCGCCTGGCGCCTGCCCCAGAGCTTCCGGAAGATGCGGCAGCCCAGGCGGAGGCACCCCCACCCAACGCACGGCCAAACGCAACGGACCCGGATGAGACTGATGATCCGCGCCCCCGTCTTTCACCGCGCCGCGCGACATTTCCCCTGGCCCGATCATCCGGTCCGCCCGCAAAGCCCATTCTCAATCTGCGTCTGCGGGAGGCAGAGCCTCTCCCTGCGGATCGCTTTTTTGACGCCCTGAATCGATCCCGCCAGGCCCCACCGGCGCGCATGCCGGCCGCCGATCCGGATCAGCGCGTCCCCGAAAGCCCATCGGATCGGGACTTCGAGCGGCCAGAAGAACCCATTGAAGCCTGGCGGGCCGCGGCGCGCCAGCGCATGGAAGCTGCTCAAATGGGCGCCGGACTGCTTGGCCCCGCACCTGAAGACACGGACGACACACCCGAATCCGAACCCGAACCCGAACCCCAGATGGATCGGCTGCCCCCCTTCCGGCGCATGTCCTCGGCGGCGCAACAGGACGCGCAGACGTCCCGAAACACACAGGATGCAGGGCCTGCGGACGATCAAACCGATGACCTGCCGGCGCCAGCCCCGCCGCTGACCACGTCGGAGGATCCGGCCGGCGAGGCACCCTTAACGCCCGAAGAAGCACCAGAAGCGGCGGACGCTGAGAAAGCAAGGGGCGGGTTCTTCCGGCGGGGCTCCTGGCTGCTGGGCGCGGGGAAGAAACAGGAGACGGATAACCCTGCCAAGGGCGCGACCGGCGATGTTGCCCCCGGTGACGCCGACAGCCCACGCGCGAGCGCAGCGCGCAAAGAGCCAAGGGTCACCTCCTCCGTTACCGATCCGGACGCCGGGGACGGTGCCACCTATACCCGCGAGGTCCCTCTGTCGGACCCGGACGTCCTCATCATGCCCGTTGACCCCTATATGGCGGCAGCGCTGGAATCGGCGGGCCTCGACCACTATGAAATGACGCTTCCCGAAGCGCGGGCGGAAACGTCCGGCCAGAAACTGCGCCGGTTCTCAGGGCAAGCTGCCGCCCTTCTGCGTCGGCGCCAACCGCCCCCGACACGCACCATCCAGGCGGACACAGACCCAACCGATGAGGCAGGTGACGCCCTCGACGAGGCCCAAGAGCGCCGGGAGGTGGAAGGCGCCACCTGGAGCGAGAGTGCCCTCGCCGAAATGCCGGCCACGTTCTTCCAGCCGATCACACGCTCAGCGTCCGAGGACGAGGATGATCCGTCTCCGGCGCAAGAGCGTGCCTATGACCGGGACACGGCCGATCCGGTCCCAGCACTGACCGAGCCTCCCGTCAGCGAAGCCGAGAGTCGCGAGCCTGACAGTGTTGCCCCCCAATTCGTGGAGCCTGAACTTGTAAACGAGGCCGGAGCGATAGAGGGAACGGCGGCGGAGCAAGATGCCGAGCCCAGTGATGACGGCGCGCCGCTCCCGGAAACGGCATTCTTGGCAACGGATGTGCCCGAAGAGGTGCAGATCGCGGAAATACTGGATGCGGATCGCCTGGAGGACGCCGAGCCGGACCTTGAGACCGGGCCGCCCATGATCGACATTGATGCGACCGAGATCGAAGAATGGTCGGATGAGACGTCGCCAGATGACGAAGACGGCGTTGACGAAGACGGCGTTGACGAAGAGACCCTGGCCGAACCGTTGGTCGCCGGAGAAACCGAAACCTATGCCGATGCGGACGCGATTGTCCCAGACATGCCCGTCCCCAATAGTCCGGAACCGTCGGTGCCGGTCGAGGAGCCCCAGCAGGCCCCCGCTGAGCGCGTTGAGAGTGCCCTCGAAGAAGATGATGAGGATGTTGATTTCGTCGCGCTGGTCCTGACGGAGGAAGGGGACGACGGACGCGACGTTGGGGAGGATGGTCCGACGGCTGATGCTGGGGACGCCCTCTCCTTTGGGACGCCGACGCCGCAGGACCCCGAAATTGTCGTGGCTGAGCCCGAGATCCTGGACAGCGTCCCGGCCGGGCCCGAAACGGACCTGATTGCGGATGAGGCTGTTGATGAAGCTGTCGGCGAAGCTGTCGGGGCGCAGGAACGTCCTAAGCCTGAGCAGCCTCCCTCCCCGGCCCTTGAGGACGACCAAACACCGGAACCGGAAGAAACACTAGCGGACCTACTGAACGCCGTGCCGGTGATCGATGACGACGAGCCGGCCCAGGTGATCGAAGCGGACGAGGAAACACCGCCGCGCCGCGCCGTGGCTTTCGCCCCGGAGAATTGGGACGATCAGGACAAGGAATCCGAAGAAGAGATCGAGGCCTTGGCACCGGCGCCCTCGGTGGAGGATCCGGTTCTCGAACAAGACCCTGAACAGGGTGATGAACCGGGGACGGATGAGAGCCCACTCGGCGAAACCGAAGACGCAAAGACCCTCCCAGACCCCGCAGATGACGCCGATGGAGACCCATTGGTCTTGGCCGTCGATGACACTGGTCCTGAGCCGGACGAAGCGCCAGCCGAACCACCCGTCGACGCCAGCGAGCCCACACGTGCCGCAAGTGACGATAGGGCCGAATCCAGCGATCCGGCCGATTTGCCTGAGACAGACCAACTGACGCAAGCCGCGCCGGTCTCCGACGACACCGCAGCTGACGCCCCCACGATCGACAGCGACCTACACAGCGACCCACACACGGATGAGACCGCGGACCGCGAGGAAGCCGCAGATAAGGATCGGCAGGATCCCCCCTCTGACGAGGCGCTTCCGGCCGTGGCAGCGGGACTTGCAACCGGGCTGGTGACAGCGGCGACAGCGACCGCAGTCGACCACGCCCTGCGCATCGAGCATGACCCTGACGGGGACGAACC
>CAYUYV010000078.1:17145-19065 GCA_964449455.1 uncultured Alphaproteobacteria bacterium
GGCCGGGACGAACCAGGCCGGGACGAACCAGGCCGCGATGAGCCGCGCCCGGAAGAACCAGGCCTGGACAATGGCGAGAATGACGAGGCACAGAACAATACGACCCTGCCTGTCCCCCTCCGGACGCCCCCACCGGCGCCGCGACCCCGCCGGCCCTCACCGGTGGAAATGACCTGGCTGCAGACCACGGCCCTCCTGATTGGCACCCTGACGATCATGCGCCTGTTCGTGATCTGGGTCAGCGACACAAATCTGGTGCCGGATGAGGCACAATATTGGTCATGGGCGCAGGACTTCGCCTTTGGCTATTTCACCAAACCCCCGCTTCTGCCCTGGATCATTGCCGGCACCACGGCCGTCTGTGGGCAGACGGAAGCCTGCGTGCGCACGGCTTCGCCGCTGCTTTACGCGGCGACCTGCCTTGCCCTCTTCTTCTTGACCCGCTCCATGGTGAATGCCCGCACGGGCTTCCTGGTGGCGGCGACCTTCGCGACCCTCCCGGGCGTGTGGTTCTCCTCCATGATCATGACCACGGATGTGCCGCTGCTGTTTTGTTGGTCCTTTGCTCTGCTGGCCCTGTGGCAGACGGCAAACCGGGCCGGCGTCGGATGGATCCTGGTGCTGGGTGCGGCGCTCGGGCTCGGGATCCTTGGCAAATACGCCATGGTCTATTTCGTCATCGGGATGGTTCTGCTGACAGTCTTCGAGCCCGCCGCGCGGCGGGCCCTTTGGCCCTGGCGCGGTGTCCTGGCCCTCGCCATTGCGGGTCTGATCATCACGCCGCATGTCCTGTGGAACATGGAAAACGGCTTTGCCACCGTCAGCCACACAGCCGCCAATGCCAATTGGTCCGGAGAGCTCTTCAACATTGACCGTTTCGGAAAGTTCTTCGTGGACCAGTTCGGGGTGTTCGGTCCGATTTTGTTCGCCGCTCTGCTGTGGCGGCTTGTCACTGTGCGCAGCGGATCATCCGTCTCCGAACCAGCGCGCCCCATGGCCCCCGGCCGCAGGGGTTACTACGGACCAAGCGGCTATGGGCTTGTGGGCGTGGACACAGCGCAGAAAACCCCGGTGAAGGAAGACGCGGCCAAAGCGTCAGCAGATGCCGAGCGGCCGCGCACAGTGCCCTTCCTTTTGTGCTTTATTCTGCCGCCGCTCCTGATCGTCAGCGTCCAGGCCTTCATTTCCAGGGCCCATGCTAATTGGGCTGCCGCAGCCTATGTCGCGGCGACAATCCTTGTCGTGGCCTGGCTGTCCCAGACCCGTCGGCGCTGGATCATGGCCTTGTCCTTCCTGCTGCACATCGTGGGCGGGCTTGTCTTGTCCACCATGATGCTGTCGCCGGATCTGGTGGACCGGGTCGGACGGGCGAAAGACTTTGAGCGCATGCGGGGCTGGAACGAGGTCGGAGCAGAAGTGCGCTGGCGCGCCCTTGCCGGCCAGGGTGACCGGTTGTTCAGCACGGTGCTGTTCGACGACCGCAAGACCTTTGCGGAGATGACCTATTACTACCAGCGTCCGGTCGTGCCCTTGAGCATGTGGGATGGGGATGGCGTGCCTGAAAACCATTATGAGATGAACAATCCGCTGACGCCGGCATTGGCGGATTTCGTCCTCTATGTGACGCGCAAAGCCGATCCCAGCGAGGTGCTGGAGCGTTTTGACACTGTGACGCCCATCGATTCCCTCACGTCTGATCTCGGCAATGGACGCACGCGGACATTCCATTTCTATGCCTTGGAGGGTCTGCGCGGGACTGGCGATGAGAGTGAGGCCGAAGCAGAGCTTGCCCCTCTGGCACCGTCAACGCCGGTGGAATCGCCGGTCGTGCCCCAGGCCCGCAAACCGGTCACGGTCCTCCCGGATGATGCAGACACCGAGCTTGAGGCGTTGCCGCTCCTGGAGTTCCCGGCTCAAGAG
>CAYUYV010000078.1:19165-20340 GCA_964449455.1 uncultured Alphaproteobacteria bacterium
TGAGGAACCATCGGTGCTCATGGAGGTCCCGGCAGAGCGTGCCGCGCCGTCCGAAGAGCCATCGGCCCCCCGGATCCCCCGACCTCTCCCCCGCCCTCAAGGGTAAAATGGACCTGACCATGACCAATCTTTCCATGGCCCTGAACCGTCCGTCTGCCGCCCCTGGCCGTCGCCCGCTGGCGTCGCCCGCGACCCTTGTGCCCATGACTGATGATCTTGACGAGACGGCCGGGTGGATCCTGGCCCTGTTCGGCATGACCGTCCTGGCGTCAGTCCTGTTTCTGTCGGCGCCAGGCCTTGATCTGTGGACGGCAGGTCTCTTCGCGGCAGCGGATGGCGACGGTTTCCCCCTTGCCCGGGCGGGCGTTCCCCTTTTCTTCAATGAGGTGATCGATACGCTCGCCATTCTGTCTGCCCTGGCCTGCCTCGCTGGGCTTGCCTGGACCAGCTGGCACCGTGGGCGCACGCTTCTCGGGCTCGGTCAGCGGGCCTATCTGTTCCTGACGGCCTGCCTCGCCATTGCACCGGGGATTGTGGTCAATCTGATCCTGAAATCGGAATGGGGCCGGGCCCGGCCCCGTCAGATCGCGGATTTCGGCGGCACCCAGGACTTCACCCCCGCCCTGCTCATCGCCGATCAGTGCGAGCGCAACTGTTCCTTCGTCTCCGGCGATGCGGCCCTGGGCTTCAGCATGCTGGCCCTGGCCCTCGTGCTCCCCGCGCCGCGCCGCCCCTTCATCCTCGCGGCTATCGCGTTCGGTGTGTTCATCAGCCTGGTCCGGATGGTTCAGGGGGCCCATTTCCTCAGTGACGTGATCTTTGCCGGCCTGTTCGTGTGCCTGATCATTCTGGTGCTGAAGGTTCTGATCCTGGATCCGCGAAAAGAGCTTTGGACCGCGATGGGACGCCATCTGGCGCGGATGCGTGAGGCCGTGACCGTGTCCTGGCATTTCCTTAAGCCCCATGCCGGCCGCTGGCTCCATGGGGCTTTCACCGCACTGGGCCTTGCCCATGGGCCAGACCGGAAAACTGCGCGAGAGGCAGCCTTCGCGTCTGTCAAAGCTGAGGGAAAGGGTCGCCTTTGGCTCTTCTTCCGGTCCCGCCCGGACGATTTCGGGCTCTGAGCATTTCGTCCGCACAGGACCGCTCTATCAAGAGGCATTAGAGCCCTTTCA
>CAYUYV010000079.1:0-1438 GCA_964449455.1 uncultured Alphaproteobacteria bacterium
GACCATCTGACAGGGTTACCAAGGACTCCCTGCGCGCTTTCACACGCCGCACGATCCCGTATTGGAGTGCCGCCGACGACTTAAACTTCGACGCGACAGCCAGGCAGGACACGGACGGTCTTTGGTACGCAGGCCCCGCCAAAGGGGTTGAGGAAGCGATTTCCAAGGGGCGGCTGACATACACACATGAGTATGACCAACTGCAAGTGCCGGCCTTAGCGATCTACCACGTGCCTCGACGGTATGCTGAGCACGATACGCCACCCGGCGCGACGCCAGAGCAACTGGCCGCCGCACAGAATTATGTCGATGAAAAATGGCGCCCATGGATGTTGCGGTCGCAAGAACAGTTCCGCATGGGTGTGCGCTGCGCGCGGATCGTCGAGATGCCGGATACACATCACTCAATGCACCGCAGTCATCGGGCTGAAACGCTCGCTTTTGTTCGTGCCTTCCTCGCCACTGCGCGCTGCCCCACATAGCGATCTTGCGCAACGGTGTTTCTCACTATCGGCGCGGGTCTTTGGTCGGCAGTCTTTTGCCATTCGCAATGTTCAGAGCGCGGCATTGTTAATGGCCACGGACGCCAGGGAGGAAACGGCGCGCCGTATGCTGAAAATTATTCGGGCTTGGCCAGCTCATAAGTCAGCGTATACGAATGATTGCCCTTGGAAAGGTCAATCTGCATCTGGCCGCTGATGCCCTTGAGCGCACCAGAGCCGGAGTCCGGGACAATTTCGACCATGAGCGATTGGTTGCCGTTGCTCATGACGCCCCGATGGGACAACGCAAAGCCCCCAGTGAGACCGTTCAAGGTCCCCTCAAAAGTCTCGGCCGCGACATAGACGGCTGACGAATCAACGGGAGTGCGCACGGTCAGCATCTGCCCGGAGGCCGTGCCCACCATGTCTCCCTGAAACACTTTGGAGATCTGCATGCGGCCCAATATGGCCGCGCCAGACGTCTCTTCATCCTGGGGCACCAGGGAGACCGTAAACTGGCCCTTGGCCTTCTCCATGGCCATCGCTCCATCTGTGAACAGAAACGGCGTGACCAATAGGCTTGTGCGGATGATGTGCATGGCCAGTCACCTTTCACGCATCTTGCTGCGCGTCGCCTTACAGGGCCATCACGCCGTGCGGGCCACGGGCTCGTCGGTTTCTACGGGAAGATCCGTGCTCTCTTCATCCGGCGACGCCGCTTTTTCAGCCTTCGAAGATGAGGGGAACTTGACCGGACGGAGCAGGAAAGCGGGCACATGGTCGCCGAGACCAATCACGGGCACATCGTCATCATCGTCCCGGCGGCGGCGATCCCGGCGGTTGCGCCGATCCTGACCGGACCGGCCCGCAGATGGCCCCGTCGTGTCCCGGTAATCTCGGCGGTCGCGATCCCGGTTTGCACCCCCCCGATCCCGAGACCCGTCCCGATCGCGGGA
>CAYUYV010000079.1:1538-3326 GCA_964449455.1 uncultured Alphaproteobacteria bacterium
CCCGATCGCGGGACCCGTCCCGATCGCGAGAACCATCCCGAGCCTGACGGTCTCGCCCACCATCATCGGCTCCCCCGTCTCGGGCCCTGGTCTGGCGACCTTCGGACGATCCATCGGCCGAAGCACCACCGCGCCGGCGCCGACGCCCGCCCGAACGTCCCCGGCCCTCTTCGGCTTCCTCGTCACCGGCGCCGCCCTCAAGCCCCTCAATGGTCATGGTGGGGATGGGCTTCTTGATGAGCTTTTCGATGCCGGCGATGTATTTCGCGTCGGCCGATGTGGCAATCATGAAGGCATGGCCGGAACGCCCTGCCCGGCCCGTGCGACCAATGCGGTGCACATAGTCTTCACTGCTAAAGGGCACATCAAAATTGAAGACATGGGAGACGTCGGGGATGTCGAGGCCGCGGGCGGCCACGTCACTTGCCACAAGGAGCTGAATGTTCCCCTTACGGAACTGATCGAGTACCTGCAATCGCACCCGCTGGTCGAGGTCGCCATGGAGCGCGGCAACATTGAAACCATGTTTGGTCAGGGAACGGAAGACCACCGTCACATCCCGCTTCCTGTTGCAAAAGATGATCGCGTTCTTGACCTCACTGCCGCGGATGAGTTGGCGCAAGGCCTCGCGCTTGTCTTCCGTGCGCACCGTGCACATGGCCTGGGTCACCGTCTCGGCGGTTGAGGACGGGCGCGCCGCTTGGATCCGCACCGGGTTCTGCAAGAAGCGCCGGGTCAGATCCTCGATCTCATCGGGCATGGTCGCCGAGAAGAACAGAGTCTGGCGCGTGAAGGGCGTCAGCTTAATGATCCGCTCGATATCCGGGATAAAGCCCATGTCGAGCATTCGGTCGGCTTCATCGATGACGAGAAGCTGCACTCCGGAGAGAAGGACCTTGCCGCGCTCGGAATGGTCAAGCAGGCGGCCCGGCGTCGCGATGAGCACATCCACACCCCGGTCGAGCTTTTGATCCTGTTCCGTGAACGACATGCCGCCGATCAACAGGGCCATCGTCAATTTGTTGTATTTGCCGTATTTCTCGAAATTTTCCGAGACCTGGACTGCCAATTCCCGGGTGGGCGCCAGGATCAGCGACCGGGGCATCCGCGCCCGACCCCGGCCCTGCGCCAGAATATCGATCATCGGGAGCGTGAAAGACGCGGTCTTGCCGGTGCCTGTTTGGGCAAGCCCCAGAATGTCACGGCCTTCAAGGGCAACCGGAATGGCCTTGGCCTGGATCGGCGTGGGTTTGGTGTAGCCGGCTTCCGTGACGGCGTTGAGCAGCCGCTCGCTCAGGCCCAGATCGGCGAAGGTTATCTCTGCTGGCTCGTCAGCCTTTGGCTCATCGCCAGATGCATCGCCGTCCGAAGCCTGATCGGCCTTTGCGTCTTCTGGTGGGGCAGCCTGCGCCCCAGGATCACCCACCGCCGACGGGGTCTCGTCCGCGCCCGCCTCGACGGGGTGCTCATCTTCCGTGTCACGTCCATCAAGGAGCACTTGCGCGTCCTTGGCAGGCTCCGTGTCCGGTGCTTCGGGCGCCGTCTCGTCTATCGTGGCGGCGCCCTCTATGGTGCCTTGCCCCACATGCACCGCCTGGTCTTCGTCTTGGCCCTGCGTGCCCGTATCGTCATCCGTCAAAAGGGGTGCCGAGGCCGCCGGCTGGGGCGTGTCCGGATCCTGGTCTGGAGCGTCCGAGGCGATTGGGTTGTCGTTGGCTTTCAATTCCATGGGTACTTCAACTGTCAGAGTATAGATTATCGCTGCTCAAGGCCTGGTTATCACGGCTC
>CAYUYV010000079.1:3426-20292 GCA_964449455.1 uncultured Alphaproteobacteria bacterium
CTGGTTATCACGGCTCGAGGTCTGGGGCGCTCAATCCTCATCCCCGGTCTCCCGGACAGGACCAGACCGTACAGCACCTCGTGCCCGTCAGTGCCTTGAAGACCAAATCCGGGCCCACGCGCTTTTGGCCACTCAGCCCCCACCCCTCAAGTCATGGACCGATGCCGCCCGTAGGGCTCGACATCTGTCCAGGGAATCGCACCCGCTCACATTCCATCGCCGGCCCCTGATCTGTAACGACCGCCGACGGAGCAATGGCGCCTTATTAATGACGTTTTCCCCTCAACATCCCCGGCAGACACTAGGCAATCTCGCGCCATTGTCAAATATGCGCAGGATCTAGAAAGGAGTTAAATGTCAAGTTCCTCGACGAATTGCGCGTTTTCTTGAATGTATTGGAAGCGCAATTCCGCCTTTCTGCCCATCAATTGTTCAACGAGATTTTCCGTTTCCGGGCGGTCCTCTTCCGGGGCCACAACGCGCAGCAGGGAACGCACACCGGCCCGCATGGTCGTGTCCCGCAACTGGGCAGGCATCATTTCGCCAAGGCCCTTGAACCGGCTGATCTCAACTTTGCTCCCCTTGCGGAAGGCACTTTCCAGCAGCTCGTCCCGGTGGGCGTCATCGCGGGCATAGACGCTGGTCCCCCCTTGGCTGAGCCGATAGAGCGGGGGGATAGCGAGATAGAGATGGCCGTCCCGAATGAGGCCCGGGATCTCCCGGTAGAAGAACGTGATCAAAAGCGAGGCGATATGGGCGCCGTCCACATCGGCGTCCGTCATGATGATCACTTTCTCATAGCGCAGATCATCTTCCCGATAGCGATCGCGCACACCGCAGCCTAAAGCCAGCAGGAGGTCGGACAGCTCCTGATTCGCTTGGATCTTGCCGGCGCCGGCGCTCGCCACATTCAGGATCTTGCCGCGCAGGGGCAGAATGGCCTGGGTGACCCGATCCCTCGCCTGCTTGGCAGAGCCGCCGGCGGAGTCCCCCTCGACGAGGAAAAGTTCGGTGCCCTCTGCCGCATCCCTCGAACAGTCCGCCAGCTTGCCCGGCAATCGGAGTTTCCGGGTCGCGCTTTTGCGGCTGATTTCCTTTTCCTGGCGACGGCGCAGGCGCTCTTCGGCACGCTCCACCACCCAGTCAACGAGGCGGGAGGCCTCCTGGGGCCGGGCCGTCATCCAGTGGTCGAAATGGTCCTTGACCGCGTTTTCGACAAGGCGCGCCGCTTCACTCGACGATAGCTTTTCCTTGGTCTGGCCCTGGAATTCCGGCTCCCGGATGAAAACCGACAGCAGGCCGCCCATGGATGCGGTCACATCTTCCGCCGTCAGGATGGAAATACGCTTGTTCTTGATGCGCTCGCCATAGCCTTTAAGTCCCTTGGTCAAGGCCTGGCGCAGGCCCGTCTCGTGCGTCCCGCCTTCAGGTGTCGGCACCGTGTTGCAGTAGGAATGAAGAAAGCCATCTGCCGCCGTGAACCAAGTGATGGCCCATTCGACCGCACCATGACCACCCGGCTTTGAAACGGATCCCGAAAAAGGGGCCTCGGTCACGGTGTCGAGGCCTTGGCCCGCTTCTTTCAGGAAATCAGCAAGACCATTTGGAAAATGCAGCACATCCTCGGCCGGCGTGGCGTCCGCCTCGGCAAGGAGTTCCGGCGCACAGGACCAATGAATCTTCACACCAGCGAAGAGATAGGCCTTGGAGCGCGCCATACGATAAAGGCGCGCCGGCTTGAACGCGGCCCTCGGCCCAAAGATCTCCGGATCCGGAAGGAAAGAGACGGTCGTCCCGGTCTGGGTCGCCTTGCCGGTCTTTTTCAGGGGTCCCATGGGCAGGCCCTGCTCGAAGCTTTGCACGTGAACCGCCTTGTCCCGCATCACGGTCACATCCAGCCGGGCCGATAGCGCGTTCACGACCGAGACGCCGACCCCGTGCAGGCCGCCACTGGTCTCGTAGGCTTTGCCGCCGAATTTTCCCCCGGCATGAAGCGTCGTCATGATCACTTCAAGAGCCGATTTCTGCTTGTATTTCGGATGGGGGTCGACCGGGATGCCGCGCCCGTCATCGCCCACGATCAGCCGGCCGTCAGCCTCAAGGGTGACCGTGATGCGCTTTGCGTGACCGGCGACTGCCTCGTCCATCGAGTTGTCCAGCACCTCGGCGAAGAGATGGTGCAGCGCCTTCTCGTCCGTGCCGCCAATATACATGCCGGGCCGGCGACGCACGGGCTCAAGCCCTTCAAGAACCTCGATGTCCTTCGCGCTGTAGCTGGCCTTGCCAGATCCACTTGAGGCCGCAGCGTCTGAGGTGTCGTCGAACAAATCCTTTGGTTGCGCCTTTGCTCGCGCCATTCGGGCCTTCCTTGATCGCAGGGGGCCGGGGCACCACAGACCTGCGGGACCGGCAAAATGGTGTTTACCATGGGGCTGATTCCCGGTTCTTGTGCGACAGTCAACCTCGCTCGTAAAGCGGAAATGCCCGTTCGTGCTGCCCCATGTGGAGGTCAAACCCATGTCCGAACCCATTGACGGACCCATTGACGGACCCGCCCCCGAGCCCCGGGAGACGATGGAAAGCGCGACCATTTCCGTCGAGGCCCCTTTGACGTTGCCCTGCGGCGCGGTGTTGCGGAACCGGATCGCCAAGGCCGCCATGACCGAGGGCATCGCGGATCCACGCAACCATGCGACGGCCCGCCACGAAACGCTCTATCGCACCTGGTCCTCGGGCGGTTCAGGCCTACTGATCACCGGCAACATCCAGGTTGACCGGCGTTATCTGGAGCGCCCGGGCAATGTCGCCATCGAACAGGACCTGGCCGAAGAAGGCTTTGAAGCCCTCAGCGCCTATGCCCGCGCGGCCACGGCAAATGACACAGCCGCCTGGGTGCAACTCTCCCATGCGGGGCGCCAAACGCCGGCGCGGGTGACCAAGACACCGGTCGCGCCCTCCGCGGTAGCGCTCAAACTGCCGCGCTCTGAATTCGGCATGCCACGCGCCCTTGAGTCTTCGGAAATCGAAGACATCCGGGACCGGTTCATCTTCGCCGCCGCCCAGTGCCAGAAGGCGGGCTTTACGGGCGTGCAGATTCATGCGGCGCACGGCTATCTGTTGTCGGAATTTCTCAGCCCGCGCGTCAATCAGCGTACCGATGACTGGGGCGGGTCCTTGCGCAACCGCGCCCGGCTGCTCATGGAGATCATTGCCGGTGTGCGCAGCGAAACCGGTGCCGATTTCCCCATCTCCGTGAAGCTGAACTCGTCTGATTTCCAGAAAGGCGGCTTCTCCCATGATGATTGCCTCCAGGTTGTCCAATGGCTCAATGAAGCCGGCATCGACCTGTTAGAGATCTCGGGCGGCACCTATGAACAACCCCGCATGATGGATACGGACGGCGTCGAACCGGTGGTGGAGAAAGCCATTCGGGTGAGCACGCGCGAGCGCGAAGCTTATTTCCTGAAATATGCCGTCAGTATTCGGAAGGTGGCACGCATGCCGCTCATGGTCACCGGCGGCTTCCGCAGCCGGCGCGGCATGGATGCGGCGTTGATCGCCGGCGAGGTGGATGTGTGCGGCGTGGCGCGGCCCTTATGCGTGATGCCGGACATGCCCGGCCGTCTTCTGGACAAGTCCCTTGATGAGGGGCCGGCCTATGAGCGCAGCCTGAGACTGGGGCCAGGCATCTTTGGTCCCCAGTCCCCCATCACGCTTATCAAACTGGCGAACGCCTTTGGCACGCAAGGGTGGTTCTATCACCAGATTTATCGCCTTGCCGACGGCCTTGCGCCAGAAACGGAATTCGGATTGTTTTCCGCCTTGCGCGCCTACCAGGCCGAGGAAATGCGCGCGGCCAAGGCCCTGGAACTGGTTGGCGGGCGCGCCCTCTAACCCGACGGGAATCGCGAGATTTAATATGATTGTGGCGATGGTGCGATTGCGCCTTGTCCGTCAGACCCTGTATAGCTGCAGTGCGGTAGTCATAGGAGTTCAGGGGCGACACTCCCATGGCGCCGAGAAGCTTGGGGGCGCCGAGAAGCATGGGCATGACACACCTCATGCCGGACGGTCACGATTTCCCATTCGCCAATCATCTTTACCGCGAACATGGGCCTGACCACCACCCCAGGTCCCTGTCCCCGCTCCAGCCACGTCCTGTCGGAGTTCGTTGATGTCTGACACGGTCACTTTTCATGTCGGGTACCACAAAACCGGAACGACCTATCTGCAGAAGGCGATTTTTAAATCGGATTTCGGCTTTAATCCTTTGTTGTCCCATGACGAAGTTGCCCGGCTGATCATGGATCCAGACCGGCTTGACTTCTCGCCCAATGTGGCCCGAGAGGAAATCCGCAAGCGGACGCAAGCAAGCCCGCTCGTGCCGATCGTCTCCTCCGAAATGCTGTGCGGAAACCCCTATAACGGGTCGCGCGAAGCAGCCGACTTTGCCAACCGCATCCATGAAATCCGGCCCGACGCGAAAGTCCTGATTACCATCCGTGAGCAGAAGAGCTCCATCAAATCGACCTATCTGCAATATATCAACCGGGGTGGCACCCTGCCCGTCCGCCGCTTCCTGCAGCCGGAGCGCGAACTGAATTTCTATTATTTCTCCGTACGCCGCTTTTTCTATGACCGGTTCGTGCGCCACTATATGGATCTGTTTGGCGCCGAAAATGTTCTGGTGGTCGCCCAGGAACAGATGAACCAGGATCTGGACGCGGTGTTGCGCAGCATCATGACCTTTACAGGTGCAGACCCATCCGTGCTCGAGCGGACGCAGATGCCTGAACGGGTGTGGGTGAGCCCCCACGAAGCCATTGCCCCGGTCCTGCGTACCATCAATTATTTTCGCAAGGGCGCCGTGAAACCGGAGGTCGCCCTCAATCTGGGTTTTGTGGCCAATCCAGCCTTTCACAAGGCGAGCAGCATGAGCCGGTCGCCCACTTTGCGCGGTTTGCTGAAGAACCGCCGCCCAGTGAGCGACGCCGTCGAGGAGATTTTCGGTGGCAGCTTTGCCGAGAGCAACGCACGGCTTCAGTCCCTTATCGGGGACCGTGTGGATCTGTCCGCCTACAAATATGAAATGCCGCCGGTCTGACGCCGGCGGCATGGGGACCTGACCTCGCCACAGGTCTCAGTCTTCTTTGGTCCGCTCAAGGGCATAGGCAATCACCCAGCCGCCATCGGCGTCACCATCCAGATCCGGAGCCATCTGCGGCACCGTGACCACCACATATTGGCGCTCGCCTTCACGATAGGTAATGGGGGCAGAGCGCGCGTTGCCGGGCAGCCCGGTCTTCCAGAGCACCGCCCCTGTCGCCACATCCACGGCCCGGAACGTGCGGTCGAGGGGGCCGAGCTGGAAAATCAGTCCACCGCGGGTCGTCGTGGTGCCGCCCAGGGCCGGTGTTCCGAATTCGAGTTTCAGTTCCGGCAGAGGCCCGATGGGGCCCACTGACAGTTTCTCGCCGGCCGTCCGCCGCCAGACGGTCCTGTTCGTATTGAGATCGATGACCGCAAGGGCCGAATAGGGCGGCTCGAAGCAGGGCAAATTCGTCGGCACACCGAGGAGCGGGATTTTCCATTTCGAGGTGAACGGCACCGTGACTGCAAAACGCGGCGCTGCCGGATCCCAGGCCCCTTGAGCCGTATAGGACGCAGGGGGCGCCATGACTGCCTCGGCCTCATTGCGCGGCTCCCCGCGGGCCTGCGCTCCTTCATCTCCCCCGCGCTCATCCTCCCCGCGCACATCCTCCGCGTCAGGTCCAGCCGTATCGTCGTGGCCCGACTGCTCTTCCTCCTGCTCGCTCACCCTCCGGGTCCGCGCAGCCTGACGCGCCGCAAAGGCTTGAGCCGCCTCACCGGCCGTCAGCATGACCACCCGATTGCCGAGCATGAAGGGCTGGGCGATCAAAAGGCCCCGGTCCGCATCGACCGACACGCTGGGCCAATTGAAGCCGCCAGCATTGCCTGGAAACTGGAAGCTGCCGCCGGAGGTGGCCGACTCGCCGTCGAGGATACCGGTGCCTCGCATGGGCGGTGTGAAATGGCCTTCATAGCGCATCTTCTTGTATTCGATGCGGCAATAGAGCTGGTCGAGGGGGGTCAGGCCCCACATGTCCTGTTCCAGCCGGTCGGGCCTGAAATGGGGAAGAGCCGAAAAGGGTTGGGTCGGATGAGTCCGATCCCCATCCACGGCCCCTTGGGGCACGGGGCATTCGCCGCCAGCCAGGGCCCTTGAGCCATCGGGACATTCCGTTGCCGGATAGATGGGGGTTCCGTCGCGACGGTCCAGAAGGAAGATTTCGCCCCGTTTGGTCGGCACCGCCACGGCCGGAATCCGCACGCCATCCTTGGTGATATTTACCAGGGTCGGCTGGGACGGCACGTCATAGTCCCAGATATCGTGGTGCACGGTCTGGAAGGACCAGACGCGCTCGCCCGTGGCACGGCGCAGGGCGACCACGGAGGAATTGACGGCCTCGTCGAAGTCGCGCCGCTTGGCTCCATAGTAGTCAGGCGCCGCATTGCCCGTGGGGGCAAAGATGAGATCCAGTTCCGGATCATAACTCATGATGGACCAGACATTGGGCGTACCGCGGGTCAAGACCTGCGCCCTGGCCGCGCCAGTGTCCGGGTCCGGTCCAGTGTCCAGGTCCGCACCAGTGTCCGGGTCCGCCTCCTCGACATCGGCCGGTGCCACAGGCTCCATGGGCGCCGGCTCTTCCGCCTGCGGGGTATCGGACGCAGGATCGTCAGCCACTGGCTCGCCGCCTTCGGCCCCCTCGCGGCCCGCCTCAACCGGTATCCCCTCGTCTAAGGACACACGCTCCGGGACCGGAACGCCGCGCTCGTCCGGCTTGCCCACATCCCAGGCCCAGGCCAGTGCGCCCGTGAAAGCGTCATAGGCCCGCACCGCGCCGGACACATTGCCAAGCTGTTGATTGTCAATGACCCAGCCGCCAATCACAGCCTTGTCGCCGGCGATGAGCGGAACGCCGGTGATCATATAGTCAAAGGGTCCATGGGGGCCCAGACCCGCCCGGGCATCGACCTCACCCCCAGTGCCAAAATCCGCGCACAGAGCACCCGTCTCAGCGTTGAGGGCGATCAACCGCGCGTCCGTCGTGCCTGTGATAATCCGCCCCGGACACGGACCGTCATAACCCGTCGGCGCCTCCACATAACCGACGCCGCGGCAGCTGCGCGAGAACATGTTGTCGTCCGCAAGGGCTGCGAGGCTCGCGCCGCCCGTAACCTCATTGTCCGGATCAAAGCGCCAGCGCTCCTCGCCAGTGGCAGCATCGAGTGAAATCACCACATTGCCGGCGGTGCACACATAGACCGCGGAGCCGACCTTCAAGGGCGTCACATTGAACTGATAGGGGACGCCTGTGCGATAGCGCCAGACTTCCGTCAGACCGGACACGGTATCGGTGGAAATCTCGGTTAGCGGGGAAAAACGTGTGCCCCCGGATGAATTGCCATAATGGCGCCAATCGCCCGGCGTCTCGGTCTGTGCCTCGACGCGCGGCATGGTCAGTTCGGCAATAGGCCTGTGTTGAGCAGCGCCATTGAGGAGGAGGGCCAGGGCTGCCAGGGTTGAAAAGGCGACCCACCGGCCGCCTGCCGGCATGGTCTTGTCCCGTCCCTTCCGGATAAAGGCCCGGTACCAGGGCATCAAGAACCACAGGCCCACCACCATCCAGGCCCCAAGGCGCGGCAGGAGCGCAATGAGATCAAGACCGGCCTCGTAGTAGGACCAGCCCACCGTCGCGACAGTGATGAGGGCATAAAGACGTGCGCCCCACCCATTGCGCAGGACCAGCAAGACGGTGGCGGCAAGCAAGGCCACGCCGGCGACGGCGTAATAGACACTGCCCCCAAGTCTGATCAGATCGACGCCGCGCACCACCAGATAGCCGCCGATGGCCGCAAGCAGCGCCGCATAGGCCCAGTTTAAAAGCCTGACAATCATTCCATCCTCCCCAGTCACCCGTCATGCCGCATGTTTTTCTTGCCGGTTGATCCGGTCTGGCGGCCGTGTTCTGGCGCCATACTGGCGCCTTTTGGTGAATTGACAAAAACGTTATTTGCTCGCCAGGACCACCCGGATCCCGCTCTGTCCCGCTTCAAGGCGTGAGAGGTGATAGGCCACGAGCTTGTCATGCGGGCGTTGCCGGGCCAGACGCTCAAAGGCCATGCCTGCGGCCCCATCCTCCTGCGCAAGAAGGGCGAAGGCCTCGCCATAGGCTGCCTGATAGGCTGATGCGGCCTCCTCCGCGGGCAGAGGTTCAAGGATCTCAAGACCCTGTTGTTTCCCTGGCAGCACCACGGTGCCGGCCGGGCGGGTCGCGACCTGGGGCGCGCCTTCGGCCGCCGTGCGGGACACAAGGACTGCCGTCCCCAGAACTTTGTTGGCGCCTTCCAATCGGGCCGCCGTGTTCACCACATCGCCAATGGCCGTGTAGTCAAAACGCTGGCGGCCGCCGAAATTGCCGACAAAGGCGGGCCCCGTGTCGACCCCCACCCGCGTGCGCCCAAGAAAAAAGCCACGCTCCGCCCATCGCTTGCGAAAGTCCTCTCCGAAGGCCGCAATGGCCAGGGCACAATTGAGGGCACGCTCCCCGTCATTGCCATAGGCTTCAGGCGCACCAAACAGGCTCATGGAGCCATCGCCGAGAAACTTATCGATCGTGCCCCCATGGGCCAGGATGATGGAGCCAAGACCATCGAAATAATCATTGATCACGGCTCCGATATCATCCGGCTGACGATCTTCCGCACTCGATGTGAACCCCTCGATATCCGTGAACATGACCGAGATGACCCGGCGCTCCCCACCGAGTTTCAGCCGCGTGGGATCCCGATCAAGACGGGCAACCACCGTGGGCGGCACATATCGGGCGAAGGCCTGACGGATCTGGGCCCGTTGCAAACGTTCGCGCCGGCCGACCGACGCGCTGGCCACGGCCGCCGCAGTGATGAATGCAAGGCCGGGCGTGACAACCGGTGTCATCACGCTTGTGATTTCAAAGCCGAGAAAGGCCGCGAAGGTGAAGCTGCCGAGCAGGCCAATGGACAGGCCCAGCTTTTGCCACAGGGCAAGGGGCGACAGGGAAAGCAGCATGCCGATTGTCGCAAGACCGAGGGCAAGCAGCGCCTCTTGAACAAGGGTCGGCTCAATCACCTGCCGCCCGTCGATCAGCTGAGACAGGATATGGGCGTGGATCTCCACACCCGGCATTTCTTCCCCGCCCGGAATAACGGTCAGGGGCGTGCGATGCAGGTCGATATCCGCAAGAACGGGGCCGATCAGGACCGTCTTGTCCTTGAACCACGCAGCCGGCAGGACGGGCACGAATTGCGCGTCATAGCGGGCAAAGGCCTTTGCATCTTCGCCTTCGCGCAGCCGGCTGCGCCAAGCGATGCGGTGGCGCCGGCCTTCCGGAATTGGAACATCAATGGCCGCGGCCAAGGCAGCCGCAAACTGCCAGCGGACGGGCCCGTCCTCGTTCCAGATCGGGTAGTGAAAGCGCACGGTGCCGTCGAGCCGGTCCCGGCGGACCATGCCATAGCCCGTGGGCTGATCACCGATGAAAGACCGCAGAATCTCGGCACGCTCCCCCACTGTCCCAATGCCAGCGTCGGCCCAGATGGGCAGGACCGGCGCGCGCGATTTCGATATGGCCTGCTTGAGGGCTTCGTCCTTGGTCGGATCGGTCCAACTGTCCAACACGAAATCGATGCCGATGGCCCGGGCACCGGCGCCGTCCAACACCGTGATCAGATCGGCCAGAAAGCTGCGATCAACGGGCAGGCGACAGCGGAAGGCGTTGAGGGTCTCGTCCGTCACGGCAACAACAACGATGTTTTCGTCCTGACCCAGAATGGGGGCCAGAACCGCAAGCCGGACATCGCGGGTCCATTCATTCAGACCACCAAGAATCGCCGTCGCATGGGTCAGCACGAAGGGCACCAGCACCGCGACAGACAGGATAATGGGGATCCAGATCCGCGTATGGCGCTTGGTGGTATCCTTGATAATTGTGCCGTTCTCGGCCATGGCTCAGCCCCATCACACCGGTATTTCGGCAATGTCCGTCAAGGGCTTGGCCACCCTTCCCCGCCCCATGAGGGACCTGATCGAGTATAGGGAAAGCAGCGGCGTCCCGGGTCAGCATCCGCGGCGCACTCGCCAAATTGCCGCAATTTTTTGCCCATTGAAACCAACAGGCCACCCATTGGCCTAAGGGAGGGAGACAGCTTTACCATGCCATATCAGGTGACATTTCCAGTCTGCCGATGTCTGACAGCAGTGCTTATTGGCGTTCTGGCACTGACAATGGTTCTGGCGAGCCCAGTCCTGGCGCAATCCGGGCCCACCGACCGCACGCTGGTGGTGGTTCGGGTTAAAGGCGCCGGTTTTCGGGTCGGGGATATTCTGCGTGCCGGCCAGAGCTTGAGCCTCGCCCGGGGTGAGGAACTGGATCTTTTATCGTCCCGCGGTCGCCGGATGACCTACAAAGGTCCTTATTCGGGGCCGGTGGACAGCCGGGGCCAGCCCGAGGACCGGACCCGCCTCCAGCTCATTCGTGATGCGATTTTCGGCCTGGATGAGGGCACACAGGTTTTGGGCGGCACACGCCGCGCGCCGCGGCCCCGTCTGCCTGATACGGCAGGTGAGACGCCGGATGCGGCTCCCACACCAAGCGGACCCGAAGGCCCCTCGATCCTTATCGATCTGTCTGCCGAAGACACATGGTGTGCGGTGGATGATCTGCCGGTATGGCTCATCCGGCCCAATTTCGGCCGCGCCAGGGCGACCTTGACCATTGCGGATGGCACGCAATCCGCGCCGCTCACCTGGTCGTTTTTCAGCGATGCAGCCCGCTGGCCTGACGCGGTCTCCCAAAAGGATGGCGAACGCTACACGGTGGCCTTCGAGAGCGGCGAGAGCGTGAGCTTTTCCTTGCGCAAGGTCACCTCAACCGAGGAGCCGGCACAGGATTTGGTGCGCCTTGCGGAGAATGGCTGCCGAACGCAGGTGGAACGCGCAGTGACGGCTTCGGCGCGCTGACGTGTGATCAGGTGACGCAAAAGGGGCCGGCCCGCTCAATCATGCCCGCTCGATTATGCTCGCTCGACCATGCCCGCTCAATCATGAATGTGATCGGGTATGAATGTGATCGGGCCGGCCCTCTTTGGATCCGCCGCACCTGTCAGAGTTCGGTTTCTTCGGCAGGCGCCTCGATACTCTCTTCCACGGTGTTTCGACGGGCCGCGCTGCGCGTATTCACCAGATAGCGAGCATGCTCAGGGCTGCTGACCCGCTCCACCCGGTTTACGAAACAGCGGAAACGGCGCACGAAAATCCGATCACCGGCACCGCCGCACAGGCGCCCATTGCGGGACGCCGCGACGATGCGAAAGGCAAAGCGCAGCTCCGGGCAAAAGGCGAAGGTGACGAGATAGGGCCGGCTTACGCTTTCGAACAGCACGGCATGGCGATCGTCGATGACCCTGAAGTCCCGGAGGAGCCGCACATTGAGGCAGGCCGGCCTTGGATCCCGCCAGCTCGGGTCCTTTTCGAGCGGCTCGGTCTGGGCCGCGTCGCCGGAGTCGGCATCGGCGTTATGGGCTGTCCGTTTCACCGTGGTGCTCACCGGCGCAGGCGCGATGCGAGTCGACAGTTCGCCATGGGCCGCATGGGCATCGATCTGGCTTTGCAGGCGGCCATCTCCAGCCGCAGCCTGGGCACCATGGGCCGCCAGAAGGCCGGCAAGAGCCACAACCGATACGAGACTATTGGCCCTCGCTCGGCACGGGCTTGAATGTCTGCAAAGTGGCTTCATGACAACCCTTCCCCATGACATGATCGCGCGCTGATCCGGATAGGCCGGCTCAAACCCCATTTCTAGCATGGTTAACGACCTATGACCGTCACAATTGATGACATCCACCGGGCGCGAGACGTGATCAGAGGGGCCGTCGAGAATACACCCTTCGTTCTATCCAGGACACTTTCTGCAGTTTTAGGCGCCGAAATCCACCTGAAATTCGAGAATTTGCAGTTCACAGCCTCGTTCAAGGAGCGAGGCGCGCTCAATAAGCTCAAAAGTCTGTCCTTTGAGGAGCAAAAACGGGGTGTCGTGGCCATGTCGGCGGGCAATCATGCCCAGGGTGTGGCCTATCATGCCCAAAGACTCGGCATTCCCGCCGTGATCGTGATGCCAAGGGCCACCCCTTACGTGAAAGTCCGTCAGACCGCCCATTTCGGCGCCCGGATCATTCTCGAAGGGGACACGCTCACGGAGTCCTCCCATTTCGCGCACATCCTCGCAGAGCGCGAGGGTCTCGTCTTCGTCCATCCCTATGACGATGACCATGTCATTGCCGGACAGGGCACGCTGGCCCTGGAGATGCTGGAGGCTTGCCCGGATCTCGATGTGCTGGTCGTGCCCATCGGCGGCGGTGGCCTGATATCTGGCATGGGGACGGCCGCTAAGGCGTTGCGGCCCGATATCCGGGTCATTGGAGTCGAGGCGGAGCTGTATCCCTCCATGTCTGCGGCCCTGCGAGGGGAGCCGGCCCGGTGCGGCGGCACCACGATCGCTGAGGGCATCGCTGTTAAGGAAATCGGGGGGCGGACCTTGGAGATTGCCCGCGACGTCGTGGACAGCGTTATCACCGTGACCGAGCGCGACCTGGAACGGGCGGTCAATCTGCTGCTCACCATCGAAAAGACCGTGGCGGAGGGTGCGGGCGCCGCCGGCCTTGCGGCTGTGATGGCGAGCCCCCACGATTTTCGCGGCCGGCGAGTCGGCATCCCCCTATGCGGGGGCAATATCGATCCACGCCTCCTCGCCTCCGTGATCATGCGCGAGATGATGCATGACGGGCGGATCGCCCGGATCGGTGTCGACGTGGCCGATTCCCCGGGGCAGTTGGCGCGGGTGGCCGGCATTGTGGGGGAGTATGGTTGCAGTGTGATCGAGGTCTCGCATCACAGGCTCGCCCTCGACATGTCAGCAAAGCACGCCACCCTGGAAATGATGATCGAAGCGCGGGACAAGGAGCAGGTGCGCGACATCGTGGCCCGCCTGCGTCAGGACGGCTTTACAGTGCGCGGCGACCCGTTCTGATACCTGACACCGGCGAGGGTCAAAGCGGCAGCCAGGCGCCATGGTCGGGTGGGCTGTCATGGGGGACGCGTCGTTTTGTTTGTGCCCATGCGCCTGCGACGGCATATGTGGTTTTGAAGAGGTGGGATCGTCCAAGCGCAGGCCGCATGGCGAGGCGCAGGCCAGAAAAATTCGTCACCGGGCATCGCGGTTCATGGATGCAGTCCTCGGCGCCCGTGCGATAATTAAAGCGGCAAACGGGTCCGCCAAAACAAAAGCTTCGGGCGCGCCCGCCCGACCTATGAGGGGCACATCGGCATGGAAGTGGTCGTTATCGGCGGCGGAATCATTGGCCTCAGCATCGCCTGGTCCCTGGCCCGCTCCGGCGCCAAGGTCCGCGTTTTCGACGCCGGGCGGACCGGCCGCGGGGCAAGCTGGGCCGCCGGTGGCATGCTTGCGGCCCATGTGGAAGACGACGCAGCCGATCCGGCTTTTCTGGCGCTCGCAGAAGCCAGCCAGGCGCTCTGGCCCGGATTTGCAGTCGCCCTTGAAGCCGCGTCTGACGAACGCGTTGCTGTCGATCGCACAGGCACCCTCGTCGCCGTTTATGACGAGAACGCCGCGCTGCACTGGCGCACCGTGGTTCGCACCGTCGGAGCCCGCCGTCACCTGACCTGGCTGGAGCCGCGCCAGGCCCGCTCCCTGGAGCCCGCATTGGCGCCCGATTGCTTGGGCGCGGTCTCAAGCCCCCGGGATGGCCAGGTTGATCCTCGGATCACCCTGTCGGCCCTCACCAAAGCCGCACGCCGCGCCGGTGTGCGTTTCCACGAAGACGAGGCGGTTTTGGCCGTTGAGCAGCGGGCTGGCCGGGTCACCGGCATTGTCACGCCCCAGGGGTCCCATGGCTGCGATGCGGTCGTTGTGGCCGCCGGTGCGTGGAGCGGCCGGATTGAGGGCCTCGGGACTGGCGCTGAGCTGCCGGTGCACCCCGTGAAAGGCCAGATGGCCAGCCTCGCTTGGGAGAGTGAGACGCCAATGCCCCGGCGGGTGATTTGGGGGCCGGGCGTCTACTGCATTCCGCGCCGGGACGGTCGCCTGCTCATCGGCGCGAGTGTTGAGCATGCTGATTTCGACCCGCGCCTGACGGCGGGTGCCATGGGTGGCCTTTTGTCCGCCGCCATTCGCGTTTTGCCGGAGGCGGCGCACTGTGGCCTCGTTCAGATGTGGGCCGGGTTCCGTCCGGCCGCTCCCGATATGCGCCCTGTGATTGGCCACGGCGCCCTGGACGGCCTGACCATCGCAACGGGCCACCATCGCAATGGCATCCTGCTCGCGCCGGTCACCGCTGAAGCGGTGCGCGACCTGGTCCTTGGCACGCGGCCGAAACAAGACCTGTCGGCGTTCTCCCCGGCCCGTTTCTGGCGCGCCCAGCCCCGGCCGGTTCTGGGCGCGGCTTTGAACGCGACTGGTCAAACAATGCGTAGTGAGTCATTCGGGGGCCAGCCCCGGGTGAATGGGGCAAAGCCCGGACCGGGCAGAACCGCGGATGGCGTCTGACCGGTCAGCGGCGACGAAAAGTGGGCAAGTCAAATGCTGGAACCGTTTTTCTGGACCGTGGTGGGTCTGACCCTTCTGATGCTCGGCGGTGACGCCGTTGTGCGCGGCGCCGCCGGTGTGGCCAAGCAGAGCGGTGTTTCGGAGCTGCTGACCGGCATCGTCATCGTGGCGTTCGGCACGTCGGCACCGGAACTCGTGGTTGCCTTGCAGTCGGTCTATGACGGCGTGCCCGATGTGGCCGTCGGCAATGTGATCGGCAGTAATATCGCCAATATCCTCCTGGTTTTGGGCTTTGGGGCCATGCTGTTTCCGATCCCCATGAGCCAGAATGTGCTGTTCCGCGACGGGGTTGTGGTCCTCGCCGCCAGTGGCTTCCTGGTCTGGCTTGGCGCGCTCGGCGCGATCTCGTTCTCGGCCGGGGTCGTTCTGACAAGCTCTCTCGCCGTCTATCTCGTTTATTCCTATGTCACGGAACAGGCCTCACCGGCCCCGGCAAAGGCCGTTGAAAACCGCGCGCGGCTCGTGGAAGCCCTGAACGGTCGGCAATTCGCGGTTCAGATCGTCATGTTGCTGACCGGCTTTCTGGCGCTCTTTTTCGGCGCGCGGTGGCTCGTCTATGGCGCTGTGGAGATCGCCCGGGACCTTGAGGTCTCTGAAGCTGTCATCGGCGTGAGCATTGTTGCGATTGGCACCTCCGTGCCGGAACTCGCCGCCGTCGCCATGGCCGCCCTGCGCCGCCACCCGGAAGTGGTTCTCGGCAGCATTGTCGGCAGCAACATCTTCAACATTCTGGCGGTGCTGGGCATCACAGCGCTGTTCCAGCCGGTTGCGATCTCGACCCGCTTTTATGATTTCGACCTCTGGCTCATGCTGGCTGTTGTGGTCATCTTCCTCATCTTCCTGTCGAGTGACGCCCGATTGTCGCGGCTCGAAGGGGCGCTAATGCTGCTTGGCTATGTGGCCTATATTCTGATCCTCTATTCGGGGATCCTGCCGGAACCGACGATTCCCCTCCTCAGCACCGAGTGAGGGCGCGCGTTCGGCGCGTGATGGTCCCGGCCAAACAGATCGGAACAGGGACGAGGCCCATGGATTTCACGCTCAACGAAGACCGCCAATCGATCATTGAAGCCGTGGGGCGCATCTGCGCCGCCTATCCGGATGAGTATTGGCGCGAGCGGGACCGCACAGGCACGTTCCCGGAAGAGTTCGTGGCCGATATGGCCGCTGGCGGATGGCTGGGGATTGCCTTGCCGGAAGAGGTCGGCGGCTCGGGCCTTGGCGTTCTAGAAACATCCCTCATGATGCGGACGGTCGCGGAATCGGGCGCGGCCATGCAGGGCGTGTCCTCGATCCATGTGAACCTGTTCGGCCCCCTGCCCCTTGCCCTGTTCGGCACAGCGGAGCAAAAGCACCATCACCTGCCGCGGCTCATTTCCGGCCAGGACCGCATGTGTTTCGGCGTCACCGAACCCAATTCCGGCCTCGACACCTCCTCCATCCAGACTAAGGCGGAACTCGACGGCAATGGCTATGTGATCAATGGGCGGAAAATTTGGACCACGACGGCCCAGAGCGCCAACAAGATCCTGCTCATTGCCCGCACGACACCCCGCGAAGAGTGCGCCAAGCCGACGGACGGCATGAGCCTGTTCTACACGGACATGAACCGTGAGTTCATCGATGCCCAGATCATCGACAAAATGGGCCGCAAATCCGTCGAATGTAACACCGTGTTTATCGACGGTCTGCGCGTGCCTTTGGAGGACCGGGTCGGCGAGGAAGGCAAGGGCTTTCAATATCTGATCCACGGGCTGAACCCGGAGCGTATCCTGTTCGGCATTGAGGCGGTTGGCATCGGCCGGGCGGCCTTACGCAAGGCTGTTCAGTATGCCAAGGAACGGGAGGTTTTCGGCCGGCCCATCGGCATGAATCAGGGGGTGCAGCATCCCCTCGCCCGCTCCTGGGCCGAACTGGAGGCTGCCGAACTTCTGGCGCTCAAGGCCGCAACCCTGTTTGATGCGGGGCAACCCTGCGGCGCGGAAGCCAATGCGGCCAAGCTCATGGGCTCCGAGGCCGGCTATCACGCCTGTGAGCGCTCCATCCTCGCCCATGGCGGCATGGGCTATGCCAAGGAATATGACGTGGAGCGCTATTTCCGGGAAGTGATGATCACCCG
>CAYUYV010000080.1:0-13999 GCA_964449455.1 uncultured Alphaproteobacteria bacterium
TTCGCTACGGAGCCCGCCGATCATGCGGGCGAATTCCTGACCCGCCACACTAGTGGTTCTTGTCGAGCTTTTGGCACGACTGTTTGAGGAGGGAGCGTGCCGCACAGGGGGACTCAAATGTTCCTACCGCTCCACTTGCGGTCTTTGCGTCAAAGGCCAGTCACATTCACTTTTGCCGGCCACCCATTCCCATGCGGACGGCTGAGCAGGCTCTGCGGCGATGTCGGTGGTGTTGACCCTTGTTCCATCGTGGCATGGTCAAAGGCTCACCTGTGCAGGACCCTTTGACCACAACAGTGTCTACTGCTCTGTTAATGAAGAAGAAAAGAGGAGCATCTTGGCCATGGCCGTCATTCAAATTTTGCTTGGGATTGTATTTTTGGCCGCCGGCGGTGACCTCTTTGTCAGAGGGGCCGTCGGTCTTGCCCGCATGATGCAAATCTCGCCTTTGCTCACAGGCATTGTTCTTGTTGGGTTCGGCACCTCCATGCCGGAGCTGGTGACGAGCCTCAATGCTGCATTGCAGGGCTCGCCGGGCATCGCGGTCGGCAATGTGGTGGGCAGCAATATCGCCAATATCCTGCTCGTGCTTGGGCTTGTCGCCCTTCTGTGTCCCGTCGTCGCCGAGCCGGAGAGTTTCAATCGGGATGCGCCCATGCTGGCCCTGACGGCGTTCGGGCTTGCCGTCTTTGCGCTGACGGGTGTGTTCGGTCGTGTGGCCGGCCTCGTATTCCTTCTCGTGCTCGCGGCCTATCTGTTCGCCAGCTACCGCTCGGCCTTGCAGGGCAATGATGCCCAAGCCGAAGTCCAGACACACCAGGCCGATCTGGCGACACCGGCGCCGGAAGCCTTGCGGCTCTTGCTCTTGTTCACAGTCTTTGGCGGAGCCGGTGTGGTTGGCGGGGCCGCCATGATGATCGATGGGTCAATCACGCTCGCGCGGTTCATGGGGGTGAGCGAGACCATCATTGGGCTGACGGCTATTGCGGTGGGAACGTCTCTGCCCGAACTTGCAACGTCGGTTTCGGCCGCATTGCGCCGGCAGACGGATCTCGCCTTTGGCAATGTTCTGGGCAGCAACATCTTCAATGTCGTGGGGATCCTGGGGGTCACGGCGCTGGTCTCGCCCTTGCCGGTGCCTCGGGAAGTTATTGCCTATGATTTGTGGGTCGTGCTGGCCGTGACGGGTCTGCTGCTGATCTTCGCGTTCACACGGGCCCAGATCAATCGGCGCGAGGGGTTTGTCTTCCTCGTGCTTTACGCGGCCTATATCGCGTTCATCCTCATGCGGGTGATGGACCCGGCAAGCGCGGCGTGAGCCGGCCGGGTCTTGTGTGTCCTGGCCTCAGCCGTCCACGAACCGGGTCAGCCGTTCCAGGGCCTCGCGCAGTTGGTCCTGCCGGCGGGCAAAGCACAGCCGGACCCGGTTCTCATTACCCGGACCAAATGCTGCGCCCGGCGCGACACCCACATTCTGCGCATGGAACAGGGCCTTGGCGAAGGCGACGCTGTCGTCCACGCCCTCGATCTCGATAAAGGCATAAAAGGCGCCTTCGGGACGGGCCATGCGGATGCGCGGATGGTGCCCCAAATGCTCCTCCACGATGGACAGGCCCTCGCGGCAGCGGTCCTGGATCGTCCGCACCAGGTCCTCGCCCTCTTCAAGGGCTGCGATGGCCCCGTGTTGAAGGAAGGGCGGCACGCCTGTGTTGTTGAAGCCGGCCATGTGCAAAAGCTTTTCCCCAAGGGAGCGGGGCCCGGTCACCCAGCCAATCCGCCAGCCGGTCATGGCCCAGATCTTCGAGAAACTGTTGATGATGAAGACGGGCTCGTCGTCTTCCGCAAGGTGCAGATAGCTCGGCGCCGTGTGCATGCCGAAAGCGAGGCGGGCATAGACCTCGTCGGCGATGAGCGCGATGCCGCGGGCGCGCGCCATCTCCAGGATTCGGCGCTGATCTTCCGCATGGGTCATATAGCCGGTCGGATTGGCGGGCGACCCGATGAAAAGGGCCTTCGTGCCTGGCGTGCAGGCATCGAACAGGCGGTCGAGATCCAGGGTCCAGCGGGCCGACTCGCCCTCGCCGGTGATGGTCTGGGGCACCTGTACAATCTCCGCACCACGCGATTTCGCCGCCAGGGTGATATTGGCCCATTGGGGGGTCACGATGACGATGCGATCGCCTTCGCCCACCAGACATTGGAGCACGATATTGATGGTGAGCATGGCAGAGCCGGGCACGCTCACGCGTTCAAAATCGAGGTCGATGCCGTAATGGCGTCCCGTATAGTCGACGAGTGCGGTCCGCAGTTCCGGAAGACCCCGGGCCGGCCCGTAAAAGGTCATGCCCTTAGCCATGGCGCGGGCAGCGGCTTCGCAGATGAAGGGTGGGGTGACGATATCGGTCTCGCCGAACCACAGGGGCAGAATGTCGGTCCGACCCACCCCAAGCCGGGTCAATTCCGTAAGCGGGCTCGGCGGGAGATCCACAATGGCGTCCCTGTAGAGACCTGCTTGGTGCGAATACGCCGCCGCCGCTGCCGCCGCCGCGTCGAAGCCCCTGGTGACGGCGGGGTTGGAGACGGAGGCGGGCGGGGCCGTATAGGTCATGACACTCTCGATTGCAGAGGGGTTTAAAGGGATCGCGGGAGCCAAGGGGGACGGCGCTGATTCCGCCGGGCTGTCGCATGGGGACCTGCGCCCTTGCATGGTCGGACCAAGATCCCTATAACCGCGACCATTCCACACGCGGGCACAGCGCCGTTTCCTCCACTCACAGCGTGGCTAGACACGTATCGAACCACCGAGTGGCGGTGCGGCGCAACATATCCGGTGCCGAATTCTCCGAATTTGCTTGCTTTGCAACATTCGACAGTCGGCCACGCCCGCGGCGGTCAAACCGGACAGGAGAAACAAGCCATGGCGCTTCCGGACTTTACGATGCGCCAGCTTCTCGAAGCTGGCGTGCATTTCGGCCACCAATCCCACCGCTGGAACCCCAAGATGGATCAGTACATCTACGGGGTCCGCAATCGCATCCACATCATTGATCTGTCAAAGACGGTTCCGCTTCTGCACCAGGCTCTTCTGGCGGTGCGCAATGTGGTGGCCGGCGGCGGCCGGGTGCTCTTTGTGGGAACCAAGCGTCAGGCCCAGGAGCCCGTCTCCGATGGCGCGAGCCGGTGTGCCCAGTATTTCATCAATCACCGCTGGCTCGGTGGTACGCTGACGAACTGGAAGACCATCCTGAATTCCATCCGGCGGCTCCGGTCCCTTGAGGAAACCTTGAGCGCCGAAGTCAGTGGCTACACCAAGAAGGAACTGCTCCAGCTCACCCGCGAGCGTGAGAAGCTGGAGCTGTCCCTGGGCGGCATCAAGGAAATGGGTGGTCTGCCGGACCTGTTGTTCGTCATCGACACCAACAAGGAAGCGATCGCCATTCAGGAAGCCAACAAGCTCGGTATTCCCGTGGTCGCGGTGGTCGACACCAATTCCGATCCGGATGGAATCACGTATCCCATCCCCGGAAATGACGATGCCGCGCGGGCGCTCAATCTCTATTGCGACCTGGTGGCCCGGGCCGTGATCGACGGCATTTCGGAGAGCCAGGGTAGCCTGGGCGTTGACCTCGGCGAAGCCGAAGAGCTGCCCGACGAGATGATCGAAGGCCTCACCGAAGGTGCAGGAGACGCAGTGGCCATCGAAGAGCCGGTCGCTGAAGAGGGTGCGCCTGTGGCCGCGGAAAGTGCCGTGGAGACGGAAGCTTCCGTGGCGCCGGCCGAAGACGCTCCTGTTGAAGAGGCTGGCGAGGCAGAGGCCACACCGCCGGCCGATGGTGGTGAAGCCGCAGGCGACGACACCCGCGCTCCTTCGGCGTAAGGGCGTACAGGAAGAGCGGGCCTGAAGCCTTTCGGGGTTTTGTGTCCAGCATGAAGTGCGGTGCGCCGGGCCATTCTCGCGCATCGCAAGATCACTGGGCCGGCGAGGGCGTTTTCGCCCGTCGCGGTTCCCATGCTGTCCTTGATTGGCCTGAAAACCAGTGGGGGACTTGAAGGCACTGGACGTGCGCCGCGGGACACGCCAAAAGAACGGCACGCGGAACAGCACGGCGGCACATGGCGTGTGCCGAACGGGCCCGCCCGGGCGGGCAGCCATTCAGCGACCCTGAACGCGGGATTGTCGCGGGGGTCACCTATCGATCACGGGATCACGGAGCAAGAACCATGGCGGAAATCAGCGCAAGCATGGTGAAGGACCTGCGCGAAAAGACCGGCGCGGGCATGATGGATTGCAAAAAGGCGCTGGCTGAGACAGACGGTGACATGGAAGCAGCCGTCGATTGGCTGCGCGCCAAGGGCCTCGCCAAAGCCGCGAAAAAGGCAGGCCGCGTCGCCGCCGAAGGCTTGGTCGCTGTTAAAGTTGCAGGCAACAAGGGCGCCGTTGTTGAGGTCAATTCCGAGACCGACTTTGTGGCCCGCAACGAAGTCTTCCAGAAAATGGTGGGCGAGATCGCCGCTACGGCCCTGGAAGCCGAAGGCGATTTCGACGCCCTCGCCGGCAAGACCTATCCGGGTGAAGAAAAGACCGTTGCTGATCATGTGAAGGACATGGTGGGCACCATCGGCGAAAACATGAATCTGCGTCGCAGCGCCGGGCTCTCTGTGGATAAGGGGGTCGTTGTGCCTTACGTCCACAATGCCACGGCCGACGGTATGGGCCGGATCGGCGTGCTCGTGGGTTTGCGGTCTGAGGGTGACGCCGAAAAGCTCACCGATCTGGGCCGCAAGATCGCGATGCATGTGGCTGCGACGAACCCGCTTGCGCTTAAGACCGACGAACTTGACCCGGCGGTGGTTGAGAAGGAGCGGGAAGTCTTTACTGAGCAGGCCAAAGAGTCCGGCAAGCCCGACAACATCATCGAGAAGATGGTCGAGGGACGCCTGCGCAAGTTCTATGAGGAGGTCGTGCTCCTCTCCCAGGAATTCGTGATCAATCCGGATCTGACCGTTGAGAAAGCGGTCAAGGAAGCCGAGAAAGACGTGGGCGCTCCGGTGACCCTTGAAGGCTTTGTCCGCTTTGGTCTCGGCGAGGGGATCGAGAAGGAAGAGACGGACTTCGCCGCCGAGGTGGCTGCGGCGGTCTCCGGGTCCTGACGGACTGGCACGGCTCCGATTCCGCCGGCGGCATGGCTTTGGCATGGCGCCGGTCGTTTGACGGGATGCGCAACCCGGCTACCCCAGGATGTGCCTGCGCATGGTGTGCGGCGCGGCGCCCGGATGAGCGTGGTGGGGCGGTCAAAACGCTGGAGGCGGTATCGTGGGCATTGCACAGGCGGAAGAAGCGGTGGAGCGGCTCAATCCGGATCCGATCCGCTTCAAGAGGGTTCTTCTGAAAATCTCTGGGGAAGCCCTGATGGGCTCAAAGCCCTTTGGCCTGTGCATGGACACGGTCAATCGGGTTGCCCGTGAGGTCCATGAGGCGATCACTCTTGGGGTGGAAGTCGGTCTCGTCATCGGCGGGGGCAATATCTTCCGCGGTCTGACGGTCGCCGCCAATGGTATGGAGCGTGCGTCCGCCGATTATATGGGCATGCTGGCCACGGTGATGAATGCGCTCGCCATGCAGTCGGCCCTCGAAAAGCTGGGCCTTGACGCGCGGGTCATGTCGGCCATCCCCATGGAAACGATCTGCGAGAGCTATATCCGGCGCAAGGCGATGCTTCACCTGGAGCGCGGCCGGGTCGTGATTTTCGCGGCCGGCACGGGCAACCCGTTTTTCACCACGGATACGGCGGCAGCCCTGCGTGCCGTTGAAATGGGCTGCCACGCCCTCTTCAAGGGCACGAAAGTCGACGGCGTCTATTCCGACGATCCCGTCAAGAACCCGGATGCGGTTCGCTATGAGACGCTTGGCTATCTTGAGGTATTGTCACGGGACCTCAAAGTGATGGATGCCTCGGCAATCTCCCTTTCCCGCGAGAATGAATTGCCGGTGGTCGTGTTTTCCATCCACGAGCAGGGTCAATTCGTAAGCGTGCTCAAGGGCGAGGGGCGTGCCACAACGATTGAGTGATTTTGACGTGCAATTTCCTGGTCTGGCAATTCTCGGGCGGCGGGTCCTGGGACCATATGGCCAAGGGCGTAGGACCGATGGCCAAGGGCGTAGGACCGCCGGATAGGATGTTTCTTGCTGTCCGGCCCGTCTTGGGTCGTATTTAGGGGCATGGAAGACGAAGGGCGCTGGGCGTCGGGGTTCCTGTCGCGGATGGAATGTCCCCATTGCCGCCTTTGCGCCATGAAAAGAACCTCATGCACAGCTAAGCGGAACAATGACCATGAGTGACAGCGACAGTTTGGATTTGGGTGATCTGCGCCGGCGGATGGACGGGGCGCTTTCAACCTTGAAGACGGAATTCTCCGGTCTGCGCACCGGCCGGGCCTCCGCCAATCTGGTCGATCCGGTGGTCGTGGAGGCCTATGGCTCCCAGATGCCGATCTCCCAGGTCGGCACGGTGAGCGTGCCCGAGCCGCGGATGATTTCGATCCAGGTCTGGGACAAGGGGATGGTTGCGGCCGTGGATAAGGCGATCCGCAATTCCGGCCTTGGCCTCAATCCGGTCGTGGACGGCCAGTCGGTTCGGATCCCGATCCCGGAACTGAACCAGGAACGGCGCACCGAGTTGACCAAGGTGGCAGCGAAATATGCCGAGCAGGCCCGTGTGGCGGTCCGGAATGTGCGCCGGGATGGCATGGACAAGCTCAAGCGCCTCGAAAAAGACGGCGCGCTGGGTCAGGACGACCAAAAGAGCCAGGCCGACAAGGTCCAGGCCATGACCGATGAGGTCATCAAGAATATCGACGAGGCGCTTTCGACCAAAGAAGCGGAGATCATGCAAGTCTGAGGCGGGCCTTTCGCGACTGCGCCCCCCTCGGGGAAGGACAACACGGTGATAGCAACGCCGACAGTATTCTCGCGCTCTCGCGAGAAGGTCGATTGGGTGGGCCGCGCCCGGGAAACCGGTGTGCGGCTCGACGCGCTTCCGGGCCATATTGCCATCATCATGGACGGCAATGGCCGCTGGGCAAAAAAGCATGGGCTGCCCCGGGAAGTGGGCCATCAGCGGGGTGTCGAAGCCCTGCGGCGTACCTTGCGTGCGGCCCATGGCATCGGCCTCAAAGTGCTGACGATCTACAGTTTCTCCTCTGAGAACTGGAAACGCTCCGCGACGGAAGTGTCGGCGCTGATGGGGCTCTTGCGCTTTTTTGTGCAATCGGACCTCGCCGATCTCAAGGCCAACAATGTGCATGTGACCGTAATCGGGGAGCGGCGCGGCCTTGACCCTGATATCGCGAAGATTCTGCGCCGGGCGGAAGAGGAAACGGCCACGAATTCCGGCTTTGAGCTGGTCATCGCCTTCAATTATGGCGCCCGTGATGAGATCGTCCGTATGGTGAAGGGGCTGTGTGAGGACGCCGCTGCCGGCCGGCTCGATCCAGGCAGCATCACGCCGCAAATGATCTCGGACGGTCTCGACACGAAGGGGCTGCCCGATCCCGATCTTCTGATCCGCACAAGCGGGGAGCAGCGGATCAGCAATTTCCTGGTCTGGCAATGTGCGTATACGGAATTCGTCTTTCAGGATACGCTGTGGCCGGATTATCGCGGCGAGGACCTGCTGGCGGCCATTGCCGCCTTTCAGCAGCGCGAGCGCCGCTTTGGCGGTCGCCTGGAACCCAAGACGGTGCCGGCCGCCAGCACTCCAATCCCACCTGCTGAGGCGGGGTGCCGGGATCCTCATGCCGCCGAGACGGTTCTGTCGCCCGATCACATGCCCGTGCATGCCAGCCTGAAGCCGTGATCCGAAGGCCTGTCCCTGCCATGACTCTGGTGGGCTAGAACGCTGACGGTCCCGGACACAAGGTGTAGCTGGGCTCGCAGGGATGGGGCTGACGACATGGGCGACAGGTCAAACGGATGCGAGGACCGGCTGGGCCAAAGGGTTCTGTCCACGCTTGTTCTCGTGCCGGTCGCCCTGGTGGTCACCGTTGTCGAGCCGGGCTTGTTCAAACTCTTTGTGATGGTCGCGTTCATTGTCCTTACGGATGAATGGAGCCGCATGGTCTGCCGCCACGAGCGCGAGCGTTTCGCCGGGCTCCCCCTTGTGCTGGGCGGTGTTCTGGCCATGGCGCTGCTGGTCGATTACGGCCGTCCTGGTACGGCTGTGATTGTCAGCCTGCTGTCCGGTCTTATTGGCGGGCTCGTGGTCTGGGGCCGCGACAGCGTTTGGTATCCTCTCGGGGCTGTTTATCTGACCCTTCCGGCCCTGGCGAGCATCGCCATGCACAGCGGCCCCCATGGCACGGCATACATTCTCTGGCTTTTTGCGGTTGTGTGGAGCACGGACACAGGGGCCTATCTCGCCGGTCGTTTGATCGGCGGGCCGCTTGTGGCGCCGACGTTTTCACCCCACAAGACCTGGGCTGGCCTGATGGGTGGTTGGTCCCTCGGGATTTTGGCGGGCCTGAGTGCAGGGCTTGTCCTGGCCCCGGGCGCGGGCGTGGTGAACATGGTGGATCTGGCGGCGCTTATGGGTGTTTCAGCGCTGGTGTCGGGCGGAACCCATTTGGGTGATATGACCGAGAGTGCCCTCAAACGCCGATTCGGCATCAAGGACACGGGCCGTCTCTTGCCGGGCCATGGGGGGCTGCTCGACCGGTTAGACGGCTATCTCATTGCTGTTATGATCCTGGCCTTATGCGTGGCGCTGGGGTGGCGGCTGTGATTTGTCTGCCGGCCGGCACATTGTGTTCCTTCCGGGCCCCCGTTCTCGGGCCTGTTTCCGGGTACCCCCCGAAAGACAAAGACCATGGTTGCGGAGAGACAGAGTGGGTGGTGATGGCATGCGAACGGCCCTGTCGCCGGACGCGAATATTCTGGGCTGGCGTCAGTCCCATGGCATCGATTGCGCTGAGGCGCTCGCGGGCGCGACGGAAGGGCCCCAGAAATCGGTGACCATTCTGGGCAGTACGGGCTCCATCGGGTGCAGCACCCTCGATTTGATCGCAAATGCCCGCACCCGCTGCGGCGAGGACCGTTTTCCCATCGAGGCTCTGACGGCCAATCGCCGCGTCAGTGAGCTGATCGAACAGGCCCGGACCTTCCGGCCGCGCCTTGCGGTCATCGCCGATGAGACCCTGTTTGGGGATTTGAAGGATGGCCTTGCGGGCACGGGGATCGAGGCGGCGGCCGGCCAGGCGGCAGTGGAAGAGGCGGCCGCGCGTCCGGCAAGCTGGGTGATGGCTGCGATTGTGGGGGCCGCGGGTCTTGCGCCGACCTTGAAGGCCATTCAGCGCGGCGCGGAAGTGGCTCTTGCCAACAAGGAATGCCTTGTGTGTGCGGGGGACCTCGTCTGCGCTGAGGTGGCGCGGAGCGGGGCTGCCCTGCTGCCCGTCGATTCAGAGCACAACGCAATTTATCAGGCCTTCGACCCGCGCCATGCGGCCATGGTAGACCGGATCATCCTGACGGCCTCTGGCGGTCCCTTCCGCACCTGGACGGGGGAGGCTATGGCGGCGGCGACGCCGGCCCAGGCCGTGGCTCATCCGAACTGGGATATGGGCGCCAAGATCTCCGTGGACTCAGCCTCCATGATGAACAAGGGCCTTGAGCTGATCGAGGCGGCCTATTTGTTCCCGATCCCTGAGGACCGGATCGATATTCTCGTGCATCCCCAGTCGGTCATCCATTCCATGGTGTCCTATACGGACGGCTCCGTGCTTGCCCAGCTTGGCAGCCCGGACATGCGCACGCCCATCGCCCACACCCTGGCGTGGCCTGCGCGCATGCCGTCACCCGCGAAGGCGCTTGATCTGGCCGCCATTGGCCAATTGACCTTCGAGGCACCCGATCCGGTGCGCTTTCCCGCCTTAAGACTCGCCCGGGATTCCTTGCGTGCCGGTCAGGGGGCGCCTACAGTTTTGAATGCGGCGAATGAAGTGGCGGTCGAGCGATTCCTGCGGGGCGATCTGGGCTTCCTGACAATCTTGAGTGTGGTCGAGCGGACCTTGTCCCGTCTCGTGTCCCGCTTTGACGCCTCTGGCGGGACAGCAGGGGTCGGGGACAATAGGGCTGGTCCCATTCTTGCACTGGAGGATGTTCTGGCCCTCGATCAGGAAGCGCGCCGTGTAGCGGTGGAGGAGGCCGAGGCTCTCAGGCCTTGAGCGGCATTTTCACAGAGTTGTTGGTGACCGGATTATCGGTAGCAAAGGACTGTGCACGCTATGGCGGCAATCTTTGATTGGGTTACGGGCTTTGGCGGAACGATGTTGGCGTTCCTGTTTGTTCTGGCCATTGTGGTGTTCTTTCACGAACTCGGCCATTTCCAGGTGGCCCGCTGGTTCCGCACCAAGGTGGACAGTTTTTCAATCGGCTTCGGGCCGGAGATTTTCGGCTGGCTCGATCGGCAGGGGACCCGCTGGAAGGTCTGTTGGATCCCCCTGGGCGGCTATGTGAAATTCGCCGGTGACGACAATCCGGCCAGCGTTCCGGATCGGGAGCATCTGGAGCGCTTGCGTGCGGAAGGGGTGGACAGTGCCTCCCTGTTCCATTTCAAACCGGTGGGTCAGCGCGCAGCGATTGTGGCCGCGGGGCCCTTCGCCAATTTCATTCTGGCGATCGTGATCTTTGCCTTTCTTGCGATGCTTGTGGGCGAGCGGATCCTGATGCCGCGGGTTGATGTGGTGACCCCGGATTCGCCGGCCGCAGAAGCCGGATTTGAGCCGGGTGACGTGGTGACCGCCATCAATGGCCGCAGCATCGACAGCTTCGCTGAGCTTCAGCAGCGGGTGGCCCTCAGCCCGTCAACGCCGCTCGACATCACTGTGTTGCGGGACGGTGATCGCACTGTTGATCTGAAGGTGACGCCAGAGGCTGTGGAAATCACGGATCGATTCGGCAACACCCAGACCATCGGACGCTTGGGTATTCAGAGGGATAGCTCGGGCGAGGAGGTCCGGGTCGTCCATCATGGTCCGCTCTCCGCCGTTGGCTATGGTGTGGAGCGCACTTGGGACATCATCACCGCGACTATGGGCTATATCGGCGGCATTTTTGCCGGTACTCAAAGCGCGGATCAGCTTGGCGGTCCGGTGCGCATCGCGCAGATGTCAGGTCAGGTGGCCTCATTCGGAATTGCGCCGCTGTTCACCTTTATTGCCATTATCTCAGTGAGCATCGGGCTTCTTAACCTGTTTCCAGTCCCGCTCCTCGATGGTGGTCACCTTGTGTTCTATGCCTATGAGGCTGTTGTCGGCCGCCCTCTGCCGGAGCGTGTCCAAGAGGTGGGATTTCAAATTGGTCTCGCCTTGCTGATTGCGTTAATGATTTTCGCAACATGGAATGACCTGGTGTAACTCGAGGGTCTTGGGCAGAACCGACGAGTATGGCTATGCTGAGGTCAAGTGATGCAGGGGTGGGGGCGTTTGGCTCGGACGGTAACGGGATGACCCGGAGCCAGCCGGGCCTTCTCATGAAAGGGGAGATCACCGCGTGACTTTTGGGATCATGTGGCGCATCGGCCTTTCTGTCTTCGTGTGCGTACTGGCATCCGTACCGGGGGGTGTGCTGGGACCGGCTGCGGCATGGGCCCAAGGCGGCCTTGCTGGCGGCACGCAGACGGGTGCAGCGGGGGGCTTGCTCGCCCAGGGCGAAGATCGGTTCATCATTGAACGGATCGATGTCCAGGGCAATCAGCGGATCGAGACCTCTACGGTCAAATCCTATCTCGTGGTCCGTGAAGGGGACCTTTACGAGCCGGCCGTGGTTGACCGGTCCCTCAAGACCCTGTTTGCAACGGGTCTGTTCGCCGACGTGACCATCCGCCGGGCGGGCACGGGCCTTGTCGTGACGGTGGTGGAAAACCCCATCATCAACCGGGTGCTCTTTGTGGGGAACAAGGCGCTCGACAAGGACAAGCTCAAGGAAGAGATCCTGCTGCGGCCGCGCGTCGTGTACACGCGCACCAAGGTTGAGGACGACGTCGAAAAAATCGTCGAACTTTATCGCCGCTCGGGCCGCTTTGCGGCCGAGGTGCGCCCGGCCGTGGTGCAGCTTCCCCAGAACCGCGTCGATCTCGTGTTCGAGATCAATGAGGGGGATATCACGGGCATTCGCCGGATTTATTTCGTGGGCAATGAGCTCTATAGCGACAGCGAATTGCGGGACGTGATCGTCACCCAGGAAAGCATCTGGTGGAACATTTTCAGCTCGAACGACAACTATGATCCGGACCGGGTGACCTATGACCGGGAACTGCTGCGCCAGTTCTACCTGAACAATGGTTATGCGGACTTTCGCGTGGTCTCGGCGGTCGCGGAGCTGACCCCGGATCGAAAGGATTTCTATCTAACCTTCACGGTGGAAGAGGGCGAGCTCTATTCCTGGGGCGAGGTGGAGGTCACGACCGAACTTGAAGCGCTCAATGCGGATTTCTTGAAGCGGCTCGTGCCCATCCAGACCGGGCAAATCTATAACGCCAAAAAGATCGAAGATACCATTGAGAGCCTGACCTTCGCCGCCGGCGCGGCAGGGTATGCCTTCGTGGACATCCGGCCGCGCATCAAACGCAACCGCGAGGAAAGGACCCTCGATGTCACCTTCATCGTGAATGAGGGGCCGCGGGTCTATGTGGAGCAGATCGACATCGCCGGGAACACCCGGACTCTCGACCATGTGATCCGCCGGGAGTTCCGCCTTGTGGAAGGCGATCCCTACAACAAGATCCTCGTGAACCAGTCACGCAATCGGATCCGCGCGCTTGGCTTCTTCAAGGAAGTGGAGATCACGGAGGAAGTGGGATCCTCGCCAGACCGCACGGTGGTGAATGTGGAGGTCGAGGAACAGCCGACGGGCGAGTTGTCCTTCGGTTTCGGTTTCTCCTCCACGGATAATTTCCTTGGCGAGATTTCCGTCTCGGAACGCAATCTGCTTGGTCGCGGCCAGTTCTTGCGTCTGCGTCTGCAATTGTCCGACCGTCGTCAACAGATCGACCTGCGTTTCACCGAGCCTTATTTCCTGGGCCGCAATCTTGCCGCTGGTTTTGAGCTCTTCCGTGTGGCGACGGATTTCCGGGAATCCTCGTTCAACACCAATTCGACCGGTTTCGGCCTTACAACCGGCTTCCCGCTCTCTGAATATTCCCGACTAAGGCTCCGGTATACGTTCCGGAACGACGAGATCGAGGTGAACGAGGCGGGCTGTGAACCGGTGCTTGATGCCAATGGCAACATCGTTTCGCAGACGACCTTCATCTCGCCGGCCATCTGTGACGCGGCCGGCCGGGATATCAGCTCCATCATTGGTTATGTGCTGACCTATGACCGCCGGAACGATCCGCTGCGACCGACCCGGGGCTACAATGTGCAGGTCACCCAGGACTTGTCGGGCCTTGGCGGCAATGTGGACTATCTGCGCTCGATCTTTAATGGTGGAATATATCGCGGGTTGTTGCAGGACGTGATCGCCAGCTTCAATGTTTCGGCCGGTTACATCTTCCCGCTCACGGGCGACGAGATCCGCATCAACGACCGCTTCTTCCGTGGTGGTCCGACCTTCCGGGGCTTTGATATTGCCGGCGTCGGTCCGCGGGATACGGAGTTCAACGACGCCTTGGGCGGACGGATGTTCGCGATTGGCTCATTTGAGGTCAGTTTCCCGACGGGACTGCCGGAGGATCTGGGCATTTCTGCCGCCGTGTTCGCCGATTTCGGGACGGTGGGCATTCTGGGTGACGAGGACGTGCCGCCAATTCTGGATGCCAATGGCAACGACATCCGGAATGTGATCGACGATCCGTCCCTGCGGGCGTCTGCGGGTCTGAGTGTGTTCTGGGAATCGCCCTTTGGACCGGTCCGGTTCGACCTGGCCGAGGCCTTGCTCAGCGAAGACTTTGACGACACCCAGCTGTTCCGTTTCAGCGCCGGTTCCCGTTTCTGACCGGAACCC
>CAYUYV010000080.1:14099-20192 GCA_964449455.1 uncultured Alphaproteobacteria bacterium
TTTCTGACCGGAACCCGAGGTCTTTGTTTTAGCGGTGCCGGGAGGTGGGGTATCGCTGTTGTGCCAGGGCCATGTCCTGCCGGGTGGCGCCGGGGGACGGGTCCACCACGCACGGTTCCCTTGCGAACCGCAAAACCGACAAACGCCAGATCGACTCGAAACACCGAACCACGAGGATGCGACATGTTCTTTTCCCGCAAGACCTTCCGGTCCAGCGCCGTCGCGGCGCTCGGCCTGATCGCCCTGGCCCTGCCCCAGATCGCTGAGGCCTCCACCGTCCTGGTCGTGGACAGCACGCGCCTGTGGCAGGAAACCAAAGCCGGCAAGGACGCCCAGCGTCAGGTCCGCGAGTTCGGCGAGAAATATGGCAACCAGCTCAAGGCCGCCTCGGAAGATCTGAAAAAGAAGGCCGACGAAGCCCTGAAAAAGCAAAAGGCCGACGATAAGCAGAAGGAAGCGGCCTACAAGCAGATCGAGCAGGAAGTGGCTCGCCAGTTCCAGCGCGTGATCCGCGCCGCCAATTCCAGCGCCCTGTCCCAGTTCTACGAGGCCGTTCGTCCGGTCCTGCTGGAAGTGATGCGCGACAAGAAGGGCGATCTGCTTGTGGAGAAGTCCTCGGCCCTGTTCAACACGGACAATGTCGAGATCACAAATGCCGCGATTCAGCGTATTGAGATCAAAGTGCCGAAGGTCGAAATCAAGCTGACCGAGAGTTCCGACAAAGGCGACGGTGAGGCTCAAGGTCCGGCACCGGCGAAGAAAAAGAAGTGATGCAATAGGAGGTTCGGCCATGGCGGATCCGCGCTTTTACGACTTCCGCGGCGCAGTCCGCCTGGACGACCTTGCGGCCCTTGTGGGGGCCGAACTGCCTGACGGGGCCGATGGGGCCCTGGAAATCGACGGCTTGGGCGGGCTTTCCGAAGCGGGCCCGAGCCATTTTTCTTTCCTGGAAAGCGCGCGCTATCGCAAGGTCTTCGCCGAGACCCGGGCAGGGGTGTGCTTCGTGCCCGCCGATCTCGACTTGGAGGATAAAGCGCCCGGCACGGTGCGTTTGGCCGTGTCCGCGCCCAAGGCCGCTTTCGCCGCCGCCATTGCGCGTCTCTATGTTCCCAAGGGGGATCTGACAGCCCTGTCCCGGGACGAGGATATGGTGTCCGCCCAGGCTGTTCTGGGGGAGGATGTGCGCATTGGTCCAGGCGCGGTCATTGCCCCAGGCGCAGAAATCGGTTCTGGCAGCGTGATCGGCCCCCATGCGGTGGTCGGTCCCGGCGTCGTGGTGGGACGGAACTGCGTCATTGGCGCCCAGGTGACTCTGCAATTCACCCTGATAGGCGATCACGTGCAGATCCATCCCCACACCTCTATCGGCCAGGATGGTTACGGCTATGCCTTCGATGGCGCCGCCCATCGCAAGATTCCGCAGATTGGCCGGGTCATTATCCAGGACCATGTGGAGATTGGTGCAAATACCACCGTGGATCGTGGTGCGATTGGCGACACGATCATTGGTGAGGGCTCCAAAATCGACAATCTCGTTCAGGTGGCCCATAACTGCCGCATCGGGCGCGGGTGCATCGTGGTTGGTCAGGTGGGCCTCTCGGGCAGCACGATCCTGGAGGATTTCGTCGTGCTGGGTGGCCAGGTGGGATGTGCCGGCCATTTGACCATCGGAGCCGGATCCCAGGTCGCCGCGCGCAGCGGTGTGCCGAAGGATCTGCCGGCCGGCGGAGTCTATGGCGGCGCGCCCGCGAAACCCGCCCATGAATGGCGCCGCGAGATTGCGTTTATGTCTCGTGTGGCCAAGGGCAAAATCGGCAAGGTGCAGGTGCAAAAAGGGCCAGCGGATGAGCGACACTCCGAAGACGAGTCTTGAGGCGAGAGCAAATCAGGACAACGCCGCGGGAAATCCTGCAGCGGCAGAGCCCCTGCCGGGCGCTTCGGGGACGGTTCTCACCATCAATGACCTGATGCGCCTGTTGCCGCATCGCTATCCGATGCTGCTGGTGGACCGGTTGATTGATGTGGTGCCTTACGAATCCGCCGTGGGCGTGAAAAATGTGACCATGAACGAGCCCTATTTTCAGGGTCATTTCCCGGGCCATCCCGTGATGCCGGGTGTGTTCATGGTGGAGGCGATGGCCCAGACGGCTGCGGCCCTTGTCGCCCACTCCCTTGATGAGGGTCTTCAGGATCGGGTCGTCTATTTCATGACCATCGATAAAGCGCGCTTCCGCCAGCCCGTCCACCCCGGTGACACGTTGATGATCCCTGTGCAGAAGGTGCGCAGCCGTGGTCCGGTGTGGAAGTTCCATGGTGAAGCGCGCGTTGGCAATGCGCTTGCCGCGGAAGCCGAATACAGTGCCATGATTGTCGACGGCTGATTGCGCCGTCCCCTGTCATTCTGATGCCACTTGGTCCGGGCGCCGTGCTGGCGCCGAGGATCATCTGCCAAGCCATGAAAGGATGTTCCCCATGGCGACCATCCATGAGACCGCCCTCGTTGAAGAGGGCGCCACCCTGGCCGATGATGTGGAGATTGGCCCCTATTGCATTGTGGGGGGCCATGTCCGTTTGGCCGCCGGCGTGCGGCTCATCTCCCATGTCAATCTGGAAGGCCACACCAGCATTGGCGAAGGGACCGTCGTCCACCCCTTTGCCTCCCTTGGGAGCTGGCCCCAGCACCTGAAACACGAAGGCGAGCCCACGACGCTGCTCATTGGTGCACGGAATATCATCCGCGAGCATGTGACCATGAATGTGGGCACCGTGATGGGCCGGGGCGAGACCCGTGTGGGCGAGGACAATATGTTCATGGCTGGAAGCCATGTGGCCCATGACTGCATCGTCGGCAACAATGTGATCTTTGCCAACAACGCCACTTTGGGCGGCCATGTCCAGGTGAGCGACTTTGTGTTTCTGGGTGGTCTGTGTGCGGTGCACCAGAATGCCCGTATCGGCCGTTTTGCCTTTGTGGGCGGCATGGCGGGCCTTGAGGGCGATCTCATTCCCTTCGGCTCCGTCACGGGCAACCGGGCCCATCTCGCGGGTCTCAATCTCGTTGGTATGAAGCGCCGGGACTTGCCGCGCGAGCGCATCCACACCATCCGCCGGGCCTATCGCGCCCTGTTTGTCCAGGACGGTTCCTTTGCCGATCGGGTGGCGCGGGTGGAACAGGATTTCAAGGACAGCGAGGACGTCATGGAAATTGTCGGCTTCGTGCGGGAGGCGCATAAGCGCCCCCTTTGCCTGCCCTGGTCCGGTGATGGCGCCTGAGGCGCGCGGGCCGGCCGGCCCGGCATCGGTCAAGCTCGGCTTGATTGCCGGCGGTGGCGCTCTGCCCGTTCATCTGGTGGACGCCTGCGTGGCGGCGGGTCGACCGTTTCACATCATCGCGCTGAAGGGCATGACGGATCCGGTGCTTGAAACCCATCCCCACACCTGGTGTGGGCTTGGCACGGTCGGCCATACGGTTTCGGTGCTGAAAGAGACCGGGTGCGGTGCAATTTGCATGGCTGGGATCGTCCGCCGGCCGAATTTCTCTGACCTGAAACTCGATCTCCTTGGCACGCGATTGCTGCCGCGTGCCCTCAAGGCGGCCCGGGGCGGAGATGATGGCTTGCTGCGCTTCCTGGTGGAGATTTTTGAGGAGCGGGGCTTCCGGGTCGAAGGTGCCGATGACGTCATGGGCGGGCTCTTGGCACCGGAAGGGCCGCTGGGCGCCCACACACCCGACGAGGACACGCGCAAGGACATTGATTTGGCCTGGCAGGTGGCCACACGGCTTGGCGAATTCGACATCGCCCAGGGTGCCGTCGTGGTGCGCGGCCTCGTTCTCGCGGTGGAAGCGGCGGAGGGCACCGATGCCATGCTGGCCCGCTGTGCCGATCTGCCGGCACCCTTGCGCGGCAGTGCCGAGGCCCCCGCCGGCGTTCTGGTGAAGCGCCCCAAGCCTGGCCAGGAGCGGCGGCTCGATCTGCCGACCATTGGTGTGCAGACCGTCGAGCGGGCGGCCAAGGCGGGCCTTGCCGGCATTGGCATCGCCGCAGGCGGCTCACTGGTCCTTGATCGCAAGGCGGTTGTGGAGGCGGCGGACCGCTTAGGCCTGTTCGTCATGGGAATCAAAGCGCCGGACAGCAAGGGTGATCAATCCGCACCATGAGCGACGTCGTGTCAAATCGCCCTCAAGGCCCCGTCGACGTGACCGCTGTGCGCCCTTCCCGTTGGGGCAAGACCGGCGCAGACGGCGCTGGCAAGAAAACAGGACCCCATGTGCTGATCGTGGCTGGCGAGCCCTCGGGCGATGCCTTGGGGCGGGAGCTGATCCGCGCTCTCCGGGAACTGACGGATGGGCGTGTGCGCATTACCGGTGTCGGCGGCGAGGCCATGGAAGGCGAGGGGGTGCGCAGTCTGTTTCCCATTTCCGACACATCCGTGATGGGTCTGCGAGAGGTGATTCCGGCCATTCCCCGCGTGCTGCGCCGTGTTCGCGAAACGGCTGACCACATCATGAAGGCGCGCCCGGATATCACGGTGCTGATCGACAGCCCTGATTTTACCCACCGGGTGGCCCGGCGCATCGTAAAGCGTGCGCCTAAGATGAAGGTGGTGAAATATGTGGCGCCCCAGGTCTGGGCCTCACGCCCTGCCCGGGCCGCGCGCCTTGCCGAGATGGTTGATTGTGTGCTGACTCTTTTCCCCTTTGAGGGACCATGGTTCGAGCGGGAAGGTCTGCCCACGATCTGTGTCGGCTATTCGGTTGTGGACCGGGCCGCGGAAATGACCGGCGGTGCGGTGCTCCGGACCCGCCATGGCGTTCCCTCCGATGCGCCCCTTCTGGCCCTGCTGCCCGGCAGCCGGCGCAATGAGGTGCGGCTCACCGCGCCGTTGATGCGGGCAAGCGTCGATGTTCTGCGCCGGCAGGTGCCGGATCTTCATGTCATCATCCCCGTGGTGCCCCATGTGGCCTCCCTGGTGGAGGAGTGCTTTGCGGACTGGGATGTGCCTCTTACCCTTGTGGGGCAGGCGGATAAATTTCCGGCCTTTGACGCGGCCAATGCGGCCCTCGCGGTCTCCGGCACGGTGACCACGGAACTGGCCCTTGCCGGTGTGCCCATGGTGGTCGTCTACAAGATGGGCTGGCTCACGCGGTGGCTTGCGGAATTCTACGTCTACACACCTTTCATCACCATGATCAATTTGATTGAGCAGGCGGGCGTTGTGCCGGAATTCGTCCAGGAAGGCGCCACCGTGGACGCTGTTGTCGATGAACTCCTCCCCCTGCTGACGGATGAGGCTTCGCGGACCCGGCAGATCAATGACCAGACCCGCGCCCTGAAAAGCATGGGATTGGGTCAGGAAAGTCCCAGCCGCCGCGCCGCCCGCGCCGTGCTCGACCTCATTGATACGCCGCCGTCCAAGACCAAGATCCAGAAGAGCCGCAAACGTTTTTGGTGAGCGGCGATCGGGCAGGCGTCAAGGCCCGCTCTGCGTTTTAAAGTCTTGGGCCGTTCATGATGAGATAAGCCCCGGCCCAGCGCGGTTTGCACCTATGGAGCGGGAGCGACCCACCCAGCCCGCCCCATCCGTCCGAACACGTCGGACAAAGCCCTCCAGGCGGTCAAGGGTCCTCTGCTCGTTGTCGTGGGCGCCGATGACGAGGTCTTCGAGGTCCGCCGTTTCGAACGCTTTGAAAGCGAACATTGCGACGGCGAGACCAGCATCCTCCCCGGTCTCACCCATGACCGTGTCCACAGTGCTGCGCCGACCTTTATCGCGGTGAAGAGTGGGTATGAGCGGTTGTCTCAAGGGAGGCCCTATCGCTGATCCCAACGGCCATCCATGTAGACTCATGGTCATCGCGGGCGAAGGGGACCTGAGGGAGCAGGCGCCTCAGGGATTGCTTTGCCGCACCGGCCATGACGATCCGAAAAAAGCCGAAAGAGACCTTGGGCCGGTCCCAAAAAAGTGTGCCTGAACGGGACATGGGATGAGATGTGCGGGCGTTGAGCCTGGCACGGGGCTGGTCAGCGCAGGATCACGCTTCATTCCATATCGTCTTTACAAAGAGGAGGTCTCTCATGGCTTGGCAACACA
>CAYUYV010000081.1:0-9749 GCA_964449455.1 uncultured Alphaproteobacteria bacterium
CATTCGCAACGGAGCCTGCCGATCATGCGGGCGAATGCCTGACCCGCCACACGAGGCCCCGCCGCATGGGCTCGCCATCACGCGGGACGAGGCTCGTGAAAAAACGCGAGGCCCAAAAAAAGCGGACGGATTTTCACCCGTCCGCGATCCACATTTGATGATCAGGGGCCTTACTTGAAGCCCGCCTCGTCATAAAGACGTTGGGCGAGGGCCTGGTTCTCGCCAAGGACGGACAGGTTGAGATCGTCCTCCTTGAAGGACCCGAGGGACAAGACCTGCGCGCTCAGCGCAACGCCCTCGACCACTGGATATTCGTCATTGCCTTCGGCGAAATATTTCTGGGCCCGGTCCGAGGTCAGATAGTCCAGGAAGCGGATTGCATTGTCCCGATTGGGCGCCGTCTTCAAAACACCAGCCCCGGAGATATTGACATGGGTGCCGGTCGTCTCCTGGTTGGGAAAGATCACGCCGATTTTCGAGGTCTGCTCCGGATGCTTGAGACCCGCCATGTCGCGGCGCATGGCACGGGCAAAATAGTAGGTATTTCCGATCGCATAATCGCATTCGCCCGAGACGATGCCGCGCAGCTGGACCACATCACCGCCGCGCGGATCGCGCGGCCGGTTGGCCCATACGCCCGCCGCCCAGGCCTTGGCGGCGTCCTCGCCGCGATTGGCGATGATTGAGGCCATCAGCGAGAGCATATAGATATTGCCGCTGCTCCGTGTGCAGACCTGTCCCTTGAAGGCCGGCTTGGCGAGATCCGCATAGGTCGTCACCGATGATGGGTCGACCCGGTCCTTGGCGTAAAAAATCACCCGCGCCCGCTTTGAAAAACCGAACCACAGACCCTCCGGATGGCGCAGAGCCGCCGGGATCCGGGTTGAGAGCGTCTCGGTCTCAACAGTCTGCAGCAAACCGGCTTCCACAGCCGCCCAAAGCCGGCCAGCGTCGGTCGTGATCAAAATGTCGGCGGGCGAATTGCGACCTTCGGCCTTGATGCGCTCGAGCAGCACATCCGCCCGGTCTTCCAGGCGATTGATCCGGATGCCGGTCTGTTCGGTGAATTCCGTATAGAGCCGTTCATCCGTGTCGTAGTGGCGGGAGGAATAGAGATTAACCTCCTCCGCCTCGACCGCGCCGACGCCCATGGCCAGGCTTATCCCTGCCAGCCAGGTGCCGACCCGCCGGATCGCCCGCCCGATCCGCCGCGTGCCGGCCAACTCTCCTCGCTCTTCCCCGAACGCTTCCGCCATTGGATTTTCCTTTCCGGTCAAGCATGGCTCCACCTTGCCTGACCCGTCTTTAGCCGATGGCCGCCCTTGTTGCAAATGATTGTCAGAGGCTGGCCCGTCCCCTCTCGCCTCACCCTTCTGGTCCTGGCCCGTCTCGCCCTGGCCCTTATCGCCCTCGCCCTTATCCCCTTGGCCCATTTCGCTTATGGCCGGCAGAACTCCGCCGGCGATTGCCAGAACAACGCGCCGTTTTCGCGAAAAGAGAAATCCGCTACTGTGCCGCCACAATGACGTGCCCCCCGCCGTCACTCGTTTCCAGAAGGATCCGCCACCATGTTTGGACGTCTTTTGCTGGCGCTCTTGTTCATTGTGCTTTTGCTGATCGGCGCCGCCATCATCATTCCCATGTTCATCCCCGTTGAGGTGTACCGCACCCAGATCAAGAGTGTCTTCCAGGAGGCCACGGGCCGGGACCTGACACTGGACGGGGATCTCAGCCTTTCCCTGCTGCCGCCGCTGTCGGTCCGGGTGACCGATGTGAAGATCGCCAATGCCGATTGGGGCGCGGCCGACCATCTCGCCAGCATTGACGAAGTGTCGGTTGGTCTTGAAGTGCTTCCCCTGCTGACCAGCCAGAAGGTCAAGGTCACCCGCTTTGTCCTGGGCAAGCCGCAGATCAATCTTGAGGTGGCCAAGAACGGACAGCAGAACTGGGTGTTCGAGACCGGCGCGGCCACCACGACACCGGAACCCGTCGAGGCCTCTGCCAATACGGGAACGGGTCAGGGCAGCTTCAGTATCGGCGATATCAGCCTGGACGATGTGCGCCTCGTTGACGGCCGCATCAGCTACACCGACGCCCAGACTGGCGAGACGCAGGTTGCCGACAACATCAATGTCAGCATCTCCCTGCCCAGCCTCGATGGTCCGCTCGGCGTTGACGGGGCCATGACCTACAACAATGAGAAGCTGGATCTGAAAGCCTCGGTTGCTGCGCCCCGCGACCTGATCGAAGGCCGGATGACCCGTGTTGATTTCGCACTCCTCTCCAATCCCCTGCGGCTGACCTTTGACGGGACGGCGGCCAGCCAGGACCAGGGCACCCTACCCCTGTCAACGAGCGGACAGCTCAATCTCGACATTCCCTCTGTCCGTGCCCTGAGTGCCTGGGCGGGCAGCCCCATGCCCGAAGGCGATGGCTTTGGCCCCCTCACGGTCAGCGGGACGGCCAAGGGCGAAGGCGACGTGCTCGCCTTCACGGGCGCCACGCTCAGCCTTGATGAGATGACCGGCACGGGTGACTTCAATCTCAATATCGGCGGTGCACGGCCCAAATTCACCGGCCGCCTGACCATGGATCAGATCGACACCCGCCCCTATGAGACCCCGGCCGAAGACGGCACCCCGATGGAAGGCGGTTCCGAGCCAGCAGCGGATCAAGGGTGGAGCGACGAGCCCATCGACCTCTCCGGCCTGAAAGCCGCTGACGCAGATATCCGGGTCACCACCGGTTCCTTCACCACCTCGACCCTGAAAATGGGCAAGAGCGACGTGACCATGACCCTGGTGAATGGTCTGCTTACGGTCGACCTCAAGGAACTGGCCCTGTATGAAGGCGCCGGCGCCCTGTTCCTGGAGGTCAATGCCCGGGATGCGGTGGCCGTCATCAAGAACCGGACCCGATTTACTCTCATCCAGGCCCAACCCCTGCTTACGGATCTGATGGGCTCGGACTTCCTCGAAGGTGTGGGGACGGTCGAACTCGATCTCACGACGCGCGGCCGCAGCCAGAAGGATTTCATGTCCGCCGCCAATGGCACGGGCTCGATCCTGTTCAATGACGGTGCCCTTTACGGCATCAATCTCGCCGAAATCGTCCGTCAGCCTGCAAAGGCCCTCGCCAATCTCACCATCAATATGGGGAAAGAGGATCTGAGCAATTCGGGCCGCAAGACGGACTTTGCGGAAATGGCCGCGACACTGATCATTGAAAACGGCGTTCTGAAGACGGATGATTTCCGCCTGCTGAACCCCTTTGTGCGGATCCTGGGCGCAGGCACGACGTCCCTCGCGAGCCAGACAGTCAACTTCGTGATTGATCCCAAGGCTGTCGCGACCAAGACGGGCCAGGGAGGTGACGCGGCGACAGGCGGCCTCGGCGTGCCCATCAAAATTGGTGGTACCTGGTCCAAGCTGACTTTCTCGCCGGATCTCGCCGGGGTCGGACGATCCATCATCGAACAGCAACTGCCCGGCGATGCCGGCGAGGTGCTGCGCGATCCCACCAAGCTGCTGCAGGGCGAAGACGGCAAGCCGCAAAACCCGGTGGACGCGATCCAGGGGCTGTTCGGCAAGAAGAAAAAAGAAGAAAAGCCCGAAAAACCAGAGTGATCCGAATAGAGATCACACGGCCTTTTGGTGCGGGGCGTCGCAATGCGGCGCCCCTTTTCTTGACTCGCGTCTTTGTCCGCTTACGCGTCAGCCTTTCTGGGAATCAGCCTTTCTGGCGATATCAAGGGCCTGCACCAAGGCCTCGAACACCAGCATCACCGATCCATGCCGCGCCGGGTAATCGCGCACGGCTTCGAGAAGTGCAAGATCGGAAAAGCGGCCCTCGGGCACAGGGCCACCGTCCTTCAACATCGCCAACATTCGATCCCGCAAGGCGCGCAGCTCGTCGTCCGAGGCGCCGATCACGGTCCGCGCCATAATGGAGGCCGCGCATTGCCCAAGGGCGCAGGCTTCCACCTGCTGGGCGTAGTCTGCCACCTCGCCATCATTCACAACCACATCAACGATGACATGGCTGCCGCAGGTGCGGCTCACCGCATCGCCCGTACCATCGGGTGCCTCAAGACGACCCAGACGGCCCAACGCCGCGGTGTGGCGCAGAATTTCCCGGCTGTAGAGGTCGTTGATGGGCTCGTTCTGGGACATGGTTCTGTTCCTTTGCTCACCATCACATGGCCCCGGCGCGCGGGCCCGGCAAGTCGGCAGCATTAACGCGCCTTCAGGGACGATGACCCCAGGATGACGGCATGCCCTTTCCAGCGTGAGGCGCCATGTCCCCTGTCGAGCCCCCGGCGCCGCCCCGTGCGGCTGCCCAGAACAAACCCCATGGCTTCACGGCCGAGGCCGCACGCCTCTTGTCCGAAGTCGCTGCGACGGGCGATCGGTCTTGTTGGATCCTGTTTGAGCGGCCGCGCAACCCGCAAGCGCCATCGGCATCGGCAGGAAAACCGGAAGCCTGGGCCGCATGGACCGTGACGACTTCAGCAGGTCCAGTTCCCGACCACGATGCCCTCAATGCGGTCAGTGCCCGACTGTTTGCCGCAATCGAGAACTGGCCTGACAGCGGCTTCGACCTCACTGGCCGGCCGGCCTGGCGCTGGGCAGCCCACACTGTGGGCCTTGAAAAAGGCGCCGCGCGCAAAGCCAAGGCGTTTCCCTTTCGCAGCCGCTCCGATCCATCCGCCTATCCCCAGGCTGTCCTCCTCGTCCTGTCACCGGTCGACGCGGAGCTCGACCCAGACCGCGCCGATGACGTGGCCCGGCGCCTTGCGGCCCAGGCCCAGGGCGCGCAGCGCAAGGAGGGCCAGAAGCTCCTGGCCGCCGCCGTCGAACGGATGCACGAAGGCGTCGCCATCGCCGACATGACCCATGGTGATCGGCCGATCCTCCATTGCAATCAAGCCTTTGAACGCTTGACCGGGCTCGGCGTGGACGATGCCCTCAGCCTTGATGGTCCCTTCTTCGCTAGGGCGGATACGGATCAAGAGACCCGAGACAGGCTCAAGGACGCCTTGAAACGTGGCACGCCCTTGACGGCCGAATTCGGCCTGCGCCGGGCCGGGAATACCATGATCTGGTGTCAGGTCGCCCTTTTGGCCCTGGATCCGGAGGAAGACCAGCCTGCGCAACTTGTGATAACGGTGACCGATCGGTCCGCCCATCGTCTGGAGGCGGAGGATCGGATCCAAATCCAACAGCTCCTTCTCGACGCGATCGAGAGCACCTCCGAAGGCTTCATGCTGCTTGACCGGCAGGAACGGATTGTCCTCGTCAACAATCGCTACCGGGAACTCTATCCGGCAATCGCAAACCATCTGCAGGCGGGCGAACCCTTTGCCGATGTGCTGCACGCCATGGCGGATGCGGGCCTTTCGCCGCGGAATACGGACCGGCGCGTCTGGATCCGGGACCAGCTTGAGCGCCTGCGCGCCCCCGGCTCGGGCACCTTGCGCGAGGAACAACTGATTGACGGCCGGGTCATCCGGGTGAGCGACCGGCCCACGGCCTCTGGCGGCACGGTCAGTATCAGAACGGATATCACCGCTCTTCGGCGGGCGGATGACCTTTCCCGCCTGCGCCTCCACGCCATCGAAGCCTCCCGGGACGGGATCGTCATTTGCGATCTTTCTGGCCAGATCGTCTACGCCAATGCGTCAATGGCGGGCCTCCTTGCCTATCACAATGCGGATGATCTGACGGGGCAGCCGCTCTCCGTGTGCCGGGACAACAGCGAAAGGCTGCGCTTCGAGGTGGAAGTGATGCCGGCACTCGATCGGGAGCGCTATTGGCGGGGCCAGGCCAGGGGGCGGCGACGCGATGGCGCGCTGATCCTTTTGGACATGACCCTGACAAAGCTCGATGACGGGTCGGTCGTCTGCGCGGCCCGGGACATTACCGAAGAAGTCCGCGCGGAGAAGGAACGCGAAAGCCTCCAGGCGCGGTTCTTCCAGTCCCAAAAAATGGAAGCCATCGGACAATTGGCCGGCGGCATTGCCCATGACTTCAACAATATCCTGTCCTCGATCCTCGGCTATGCCTCGTTCCTGACAGAGGATCTGGAGCAGGGAAGCGAGCTTCATGGCTTTGCCGAGACCATTCTCCAAGGCGGCCAAAGGGCGAAGTCTCTTGTCAGCCAGATCCTCGCCTTCAGTCGCAACGAACCCGTCCAGCGGCGCCCCGGTGACCTGGTGGCAGCCGTGGAGGAAGCGGCCGAGATGCTCAAGGCAACCCTGCCGCCCGGCATCCGGTTCGAGACCCTTGTGGACTGCCAGGACGCCTGGGCCCGCTTCGATGCGACCCAGATCAACCAGGTGCTGATGAATTTGTGCGTTAACGCCCGGGACGCCATGGATGGGACGGGGTCTTTGACGCTCAGCCTGTCCTGGGAAAAGCCGGCCGATGCCGAGCCCATCATCCGGCGGGGGGTCGTGGATGAAACGAGTCACGGTCCTGACATTCAGCAGACGAGCGATGGCACATTGTGGCTCTCAACCGGATCACTCGATGGAGCCGATGGCTATTTCCGGATCACCGTTGAGGACACCGGTTGCGGTATGCCCCGGGCTGTCATGGAACGGATGTTCGAGCCGTTTTTCACCACAAAGGACAAGAATCAGGGCACGGGCCTGGGCCTCGCGGCGGTCCACGGCATTGTGCTCGCCCATGGCGGGCGCATCGACATCCGGTCCCGCCCAAAACAGGGGACCGCATTCACGATCCTGATGCCAGCAGGCGCGGTGCGGGACTCGCGCGCAGATGGTGGACCGACCGGTGACGGCCGGGGCCAGGAACATCTGCTGGTGGTCGACGACGCCATCAGCGTTGCGGAGATGACCTGCCAGGGCCTCAATCGTCTGGGCTACAGTGTGCTGATGGCCCATGGTGCGCCGGAAGCGTTGCAGATTCTTGAAACGGCGAATCCGCCCATCGACCTTGTCGTCACGGACGAGACCATGCCGGACATGAATGGCCTTGAGATGATCGAAGCCTTGCGGGCCGCCGGCAGCGACCTACCAATCATTCTCTACACGGGCTATGCAGACGAAATCGACGAAGCTACTGCCAAAGCGGGGGGCGCAGATGGCTTCCTGCGCAAACCATTCGAACCCCGGGTCCTGGCACGGATGATCCGCAGTCTGCTCGACGACCGGGCCGACACGGGCGATCTGCTGTTCGACCTTTCCGCGTGACCCGGGGCCAGGATCAATCCCGGAATACGGACAAGCCGAGCCGGGTTTCCATGTCGCGCGTCATCGTGCCCGTTGCCCAGCCCAATTTCTTGGTTTGGAAGCGCGCCAGTTCGCGTTTGGTCAAGGCATCGAAGCTGCCCGTATCCCGCACACCGACCGCACGCTGAACTCTGCGCACCGCTTCGCCCCGTGACCCGTGGCGCAGGCACTGGAGCGGTTTCATATTGCCGCCGGACTCAAGGGCCATGGCAGTCGCGGCCGCCTCCATGCCCGTGACCAGCACGAGATCGAAACGGGTGCCTTCCTGGCCGGGCCCGATGCCGGTTTTGGCCTGGAATTCCGCCCATTGATGGGTGGCGCCAGAGTCCGGTGCATTCTGAAAGCCCCGGATGGTCAGGCAGCCCCGGGAGGCAAAGCCGTTCAGGCCAAAGGCCGGGTGCAGATTATCCTTGGGCCGGCACAGATCCCAGACATCCTTGTTGCCATAGCTGACATCATTTTCCGTACGCAGGACCGTGACTTCGGACGCCGTCTCCGGCGTCGGGCCGTTCCCCAGACGCAGGACGCCCTGCACGGTCAACGCCTGGCCATGATGGGTGCCGACACACATTTCATAACAGCCCGCGGGCAAAAGATTGGCCATGATCCGCCGGCCACCGAAATTCCGGAACTCGTAATATCCGAGCACGCCGCCCGCATTGGGAACCGTGGATGCGCGATAGGCGGACAGGCGCTTTGTGCTCGTGTCATAGACACCGATCAGGCAGCGGAAGGTGTGATGGTTGGGCCGGACGACCTTGACCGAAAGGCTCGACTGGTCTTCCTGGCTGAAGCTGCCATCGGCCAGCACGGCGCCGCGCAGGGCGAAAATGATCCGTCCATGGGGCGAGAAATGGGGCTCAAAGGCATTGTTGCGCCCGATGACCTCCAGCACTTCAGCCGTCAGATCGAAGGTCTCGTCCTGGGCCGTGATCGGCAAGTGGACCGTATCGGGATGGTTCTGGTGATTGCCTACCCAGTCCACATCCGTGCGCCCGAATTTGGGAGCGCCTTTCAGGCCAGCGCTCACCCGCGGCGTCAGGTCAAGGCTGGTGACATGGGTATCCTCAGCCTCCTGTCGGTCGCCCGTCAGGGCATCAATGCCTTCAGGAGACGCCGATGCCTCGGACAGATCCCCCTTCACGGCAGCAACGCCGACCGGCACCGCGGATCCCGACGCTCCACCCGTGTCATCGGAATGGCGGGCGGCAAGCCGCTCCAGAACCTGGGAGGCCTGAATGTTGTTTTCCGACTTCAGACGCTCCAGATCCTCAAAGATCGAGCTGATCCGAACACCCCGATTCGCAAGATATTCGCCCGCATTGTCCGGGTCCGGCACGGACCGGTGGTGAAGCGCCACAACCTGCCACTGGTCATTCAGGACCGGCGAGCCGGAAGAGCCCCGCTCCGTATCCGTCGTATAGTAGATGAAGGCACCGCGGACCCCGATCACGAAGCTTTGACGCAAGGCGATCTTTTTGTAGTCACCCATGGGATGCTGGACGATGCTCAAGCGCTCATGCTTCAACGCCTTTCCGGACGGCCGGATCAAAGGGATCCAGCCATAGTCCGTCAGAGGCACCCCTTCCCGGCTGACCGGCGCGACACTCAAAAACGTGTAGTCGAACCGTTCAGATGTCAAAAAGACCTCACCGGTCAGGCTGAAGCTCCGGGTCGGGCGGGGCAGTCCGAATTCATCGAGGTCATAATCGAACACCGCGTGGCTGCGGGCGATCATGGCCGGATCGCTCAACACATGATTGTTGGTGAGCAGCAGATTGGGCGCCACGAGAAAGCCGGAGCTGTAGCCGAGGACCGTACCATCGGCGCCAACGGCATTGATCTTCGCAACGGACAGGCCCGTGCGTCGCCCCTTTTCCAGGAATGAGAACGGATACATGTCAGACTCGCCCATGATCCGTTCAAGGAAATGGGTATCGCCGAAGGGGGCAAGATCCATCCGAGCCTGGAAGCGCTCTTCCGTGTCCGGCTCATCGAGTTCGGCGAGAAGCTGTTCGAACTCCTCGATGACGGCGCGGGTGCCGCCATGGGCAAAATTCATATGATCCCGGAGCGCCCGCAGCGAATAATCCCGCGCAGCTTGAACCCGGTGCCGAATGGCGACATGGGAGGGCACAGGGCGGCCATTGTCACCGCCCAGGTCAGTCGGCTGAGGGCCAGGCGCCGCGCGCAATTGCTTGCCGCCGACACGGTTGGGCGCCATGGGCCGGGCAGCCATGCCGGAGGGGCGATCGGTTTCGAAATCGGACGGGTCGGACATGGCGGTATCCACGGTTTGATGCGGCGCGAAGCCGAAAGACGCTGGACGCTCCGTCTCGGGACGGATGGGGTCTGAATACGGGGGAGCCGACGCGGTCGGCTCGTCATCGGCCACCTCTTCCGGGAGCGGATCGCTCTCAAAATCGGCCGCGTCATCTGCCGCATCCGAGCCCTGCATGGGGGACGGGTTTGCCGGGGCAGGAGCTGGAGCCGG
>CAYUYV010000081.1:9849-20161 GCA_964449455.1 uncultured Alphaproteobacteria bacterium
CCGGGTCCCTGTCGCCCGGGTCCCTGTCGCCCGGGTCCCTGTCGCTCAGCTCCCGCGCACTGCTTTTCAGTGTAATCCCGTCGAGATCGGAGAATGTTGCCGGCCGGCGCGAGCCGGCTTCGACCGCACCGAACAGGCCCGCGCCCGAGCCAGCCGCGGAAGCCCGTCGGGCGCGACCCAGCCCAAGCCCAAGCGGACGCGGCTCGTCGGCGACAGGGTCCTGACCACCAACGGCGGCGAAATCGCCGGTCGCGGTGTCCGGCTCATCGGCGCGCGAACCGCTCTCGTTGGCCGTGAGCCCAGCATCCTTGTCCAGGGTTTCTTCCGCGCGCGCTTGATCCGCGTCCGTGCTTGCACGGACGGTATCCTGCTTTCGGCCGCCTCCGAACAAGCGCCGGGTGAAACTGCCGGCCAGGGATTGTTTGACTGGTTCGCGTGGTGCGGGTTCAGGATCGGGCGCATTGCGCAAAGCGTTGTCGACACCGTCAATGCCTCGTCCCTCATCAAGGCGATCGGCTTGGGCGGAGAAGGGCTCAGGATCAGACAGGAAATCGTCGGCTGCACCCTCCATGTCCCTTGCCATCTCGGCCGGCGATGACAGTGGCATGGCCTCATCTTCAAACTGCGCGCCGGCCTCTCTCTCGATAATCTGCGGATCACGGATCACATCACGGTCCGGGACCGGCGGCGAAGAACGCTCAGCAGCCTGTTCCCGCTCGGCCCATTCCGCATCAAGACCGCTGACGACGGCGAGGCGATCGGCAAAATCCGTGCCCGTATAGATCGGCGCCACCGCCCCTTCGCGCGGCACGATATCCGCCAGGATCGTCTCGAAGCAGTTGGCGGCACGGGCATACCCGTCATCCATGGGATGGAGCTCGTCGAACCAGGACACGGCCCCGCGGTCCACATGGCCTCGCAGATCCACATGGCGGAAACGGCCCGCGAAAAGATCCGTCTCAAGATGGCTAAGCCCCTCATTGAAGGCATCCACAATGAGCGCCACGACTTTGCGGCCGATATCAAGGGGAATGCCAGCCTGGGTTAGCAATGCGCCGAGCCAGGGACCGCCGGCCTTAGGCCAGGCATGATCATAGCCATGGGCACTGACCACGACCTCATCATCCGCCGACACCACATTGGCGATGATGTCGCGAAGATGGGCCATCACCATGCCCAGATGCTCCGAGAGCGCATCACCGTCGATCAGATCCTCAGGCTGGGCCCCTTGCATGAACGGCTTGAGGACAGGCCCCAGGAAACGCACACCAAACAGATCATTGCCGCCAACGGAAATCAGGAACACATCCGGGCGTTCCTCACGGATGGGGACCATATAGTCCTTACGCCGCAGCATTTTTTCGATCGTGTCGGTGCCGCCGCCGAGGGACAAAATGGCGTGGTGGCGCCCCAGATGGTCAATGATGTCACGCCGGCGCAGGGGGTATTGGAACCAGCTGTCGCCTTCCGCAACGATCCGCAGGCGGCCCCGGCCGGAAGCGATTTTATCCCGATACTGAATATAGCGGATGGCCTGGAAAATGGCATTGGCAAGGGCAAGGCCGCGCTCGGCCGCATCCTCGCCCATCACCTTGACCTTGCGGTCATGGAAGCGGATATGCGGCGCGAAGGGCCGCAGGGGCGAGGGCATGTCATCGACACGGAAATAGGTGTTCAGGATTTCCTGGAGCTGCACCGCGTCCTGATCTGCCGACGCATCGCGCACGATGTCGACCAATTCCTGGTGCATAATCATTACTCAGGTCTCCTTACCGCAGCATCCCCGATACACTGCCCCGGTGGTCTGCCCCCCATCCGCCAAGACATCTTTCGCCCAAACATCACCGGGCGCGCCTTGGTCAGGCTTGGATTTACGGCCCGTTCCGACACGCATGTGTCCCCTGGGCGCCTCTTTAGTCGCACAGCACAAGGGATGCCAGATGTTTCCAGGCCACCCCTGACCGCCGCGAGACACCGCCAACTCATCTGCCTTAGAGTGACTCGGGTAGGATTGGGAGGGACTTGATCCATGGATCGGATGGCGCCCGCGCCTGGGGATCGCTCCTCGCCGAACACGGACCGGCGTGGCGGGCGCTATGAAAGTCTCGATGTCTTGCGCGGATTTTCTGTGCTCGGCATCTACGCCATTAACATATGGCATTTCAGCCTGCCCCAGGCCTTTTACTCCAATCCACAAGCCCTTGGCATTCTGACGGGAAGCGATGCGGTCATCTGGCATGTCACGGCGCTTTTGGTCTCGGGCAAATTCTATACCCTCTTCAGCGTCCTTTTTGGGGCGGGCATCGTGCTTATGGCGGGACGGGCCGGTGGGGCCCTCCATCGGCGACGCCTTACCGTCCTTCTCGGCATGGGGCTCATGCATGCCTATCTCATCTGGCCTGGCGATATTCTGGTCAGCTATGCCCTGTGCGGCTTTTTGGCGGCCCCCTTGCGCACCCTTGCGCCCCGGACCCTGATGGTGATCGGCGTTGCATTGATCGCCTTGGCAGGTCTTTTGACACTGGGCTTTGGGTCCACGCTCGCGACCCTCTCGGGCGCGGATCTTGCCGGCTTCGAGGCGGGCTGGCGCCCGGCGGGACCGGCGATTTCCGAAGAAATCGCGCTAAGGGGCCAGGGTTCCTGGCTGGATCAGGTCCCGTGGAACGCCTCCCAGGCGCTGGCGTCCCAGCTCAGCCTGTTCATCATCGGAACCGGCTGGCGCATTCTGGGGCTGATGGCCCTCGGCATGGCCCTTCTCAAATCCGGCTTTCTCACCGGGCAGGCCCACACTTCTACCTATCGTTTCGCGGCCATTGGCGGTCTGGGCGTCGGTTTGCCGCTTGTCGAGGCGGGCATCCGGTTCAATGAAGCGGCGGGATGGGATCTCGTGGCCTATTACGCGGCCGGGATTCATTTTAATTTTGTAGGCAGTCTGTTTGTCGCGGCGGGCTATGCGGGCCTTGTGCTTTGGATTGTCCGCCTGGGTCACATGGCTTGGCTGCGCCAGGCTCTCGCCGCGACAGGACGGCTGGCCTTCAGCAATTATCTGATGCAGTCCCTCATCACCGTGACCTTGATGCAGGGATTTGGGTTCGGCCTTTTCGGCGCGATCAGTGTCACTGGTCTGGCCGGACTCGTTCTTGGGCTATGGCTGGTGCAAATCACTGTATCAGTGATCTGGGTCCGCATGATTGGCCGGGGTCCCTTCGAAGCCGTTTGGCGCTGGCTTACCTATGGTTATGGAACCGTCCGGCCGGTCTGACTTTGGAGCCGTCAAGAGCGCAGAGGGACTTATCGCGCGACGCTTATTCGCTATAGTCATGGGCGAATCCCTCTACCACGCGGTGGAGGCAGCCAAAGCAATCAAGGTCCCTTAACGGTGCCGGATGTGTCGATGGGGGAAACGAGGAGGCAATGGGCGTAAGCAGGACCGCGACTGGTGGCGTCCCCCAAACTGCCGATGAAGCGCGCCCTGGCGCCGCTTCGGCACGGGCCGGCAAGGGGAAACGGGGACGGGGTACAGCGGCACGGGACAGTTCGGGGCGCAACTCCGGGTCAAGTGCTGGATCAACGGGCTCCACAGACCACAAATCCAACGCCAAGGCGCGGCGCAAGGCAGCTCGCCAATGGCTCCAGGCTGCCTCGCGACCGGGTGGCGGCTTGGTGTTCTGGGCCGGCGTCATGGGCTGCCTGGCTGGCGCTGCGATCATCGTCCAGGCATTTGCGTTGGCTGTGCTGATCGAGGCCGCTCTTTTCGAGGGCCGTCCGGTTGACGACCTGACGACCATCCTGGCCTTGCTGGGCGGGGCAATTGTGGTCCGGGCGCTGTTAACCTACCTCCAAGAGGTACTGGGGGCCGAGGCCGCCCGGCGCGTCGGCCTAGCGGTCAACCAACGCCTCACAGGCCGGCTGTTGCGGGAAGGGCCTTCGCTCACACGAACGCGGGATTCCGGAACGCTGGCCACTGCCGCCGTTGAGCAGGTGATGGCGCTTGAAGGCTATGTCGCCCGATATCGCCCCCAGCGCATGATCGCCCTTGTCGTTCCGGTGATGATCATCGCCGCCGCCGTGCCGGCCAACTGGGCCGTCGCAATCTTTTTTGCCATCACCGGTCCGCTGGTGCCCGTGGCCATGGCAGTGATCGGCAGCCGAGCCTCCGCCGCCAATGCACGCCAGTTCGAAGCCCTGGCGCGGATGGGCGGCCATTTCCTGGACCGGCTTCGCGGTCTGACAACGTTGAAACTGTTCGGCCAGGCCGAAACGGAGCGTCGCGCCATCCATACGGTCGCAGAGAGCTTCCGCAAGCGGACGATGCGAGTGCTGCGGATTGCCTTCCTGACCTCGGCCTCTCTTGAACTGTTCTCTTCCGCCGCCATTGCGGTTGTGGCCCTTTATGTCGGCCTCGGCATGGTCGGAGTGATCAGTTTCGGGCCGGTCGCTGAGATGTCCATCGGTGCTGGCCTCTTCGTCCTGCTCCTGGCGCCGGAGTTCTTCCAGCCCTTGCGTCAGCTCGGGACGACCTATCACGAGCAGGCCTCGGCCCTCGGCGCCGCAGAGGTTCTCATGGGTTTGCTGCCGGCGTCCCCGGGCGATGCCAAGGCCCAGGCGGCGAAGACAGAGCGCCAGAATGGCGAGAGCCGAAACACCGGCGAGTGGGCCCCGCGGGATGCCTGCCGGATTGCCCTTGAGGGCGTGAGCCTTGAGTTTCCCAATGGCCGGTCTGCGCTGCGCGATATCACCTTGGACATTAAACCCGGGGAATGCATTGCCCTTGTCGGCCCAAGCGGCGCCGGCAAGAGCAGCCTGATTGATGTCATTCTGGGCTTCCAGAGACCGACCACCGGCGCGGTGACGATTGGCGATCATGTTCTGGGAGCGGATGACTGGGCGCTGATGCCCTCGATCGCAGCCTGGGCCAGCCAGCGGCCTTACCTGTTCCATGCCAGCATCGCCGACAATATCGCGCTTGGGGTCTGCGATCCGGCGGACCGGGCCGTGCAGGAGGCCGCCAAGGCCGCCCAGGTCACCGATTTCGCCAAAGAACTGCCCCAGGGGCTGCACACACTGATCGGCGAACGCGGCTTCGGCCTGTCAGGTGGTCAGGCCCGGCGGGTGGCCATTGCCAGGGCCTTCCTCAAGGACTCGCCCATCGTGCTGCTGGACGAGCCGACAGCCAATCTGGACCGGGATACGGAAAGCCTGATCATCGAGTCCGTGAAACGCCTTAAGGCGGGCCGGACAACGATCATCTGCACCCATTCGGACCGCCTGGCAGCGATCGCGGACCGCAAGATCCATCTTGAAGACGGTCGGATCAGCCGCGGCGGTTCGGCCCCCGTGGCCACGACGCGGGACGAGGACAAGGGAGACCGCCCGTCAAAGTCGCGGGCAAAGGAAGTGGTGGCCTGAATGGCAGAGCTGTCCGTTTTCATCGGCCATATGGGCCGGCATTGGGGCTGGGTCCTTTTGGGGACGCTTCTCACCTTGCTGACGATTGCCTGCGGGATCGCGCTCTTTTCTCTCGCGGGCTGGTTTGTCACCACCGCAGCCTTGGCCGGTGTTGGCGGTGCGACCGCTGCCGCACTCGCCGTTCCGAGCCTCGCCATCCGCATCCTGGCGGGAGGGCGGGTGTTGTCGCGCTATCTGGAGCGCCTGACCACCCATGAAGCGACTTTGCGGCTGATCGCTGACTTGCGCAGCTGGTTCTTTTCCCAGGCCATGCCCCTGTCCCCGTCCCAGCTCGCATCGGTGCGCTCGGGAGACATGCTGAGCCGGATCACCTCGGACATTGATGCCCTGGACACCCTCTATTTGCGGATTGTCGTCCCGGGAGCGGTGGCACTGGTGGTTGCCTTCGCCGTGACAGGCGCGGTCGGGGTCGTGAACCCCATGGTGGCCGCCGTCCTCGGCGGTGGGCTTTTTGTTGCGGGCGTGATTGTTCCAGCGCTTGCCCTGCGCCGCGGCTTGCCGATCGGTCAGCGCCTCGCGGTGTCGAGCGCTCGGGTGCGCTATCTGGTGGTCGATCTGGGCGCTGGCCTTGCGGACCTGCTGAGCGGGCGCGCGGGCCATGGCCAGGCGGCACGCATTCACGCTGCGATGTCCGATCTGTTGACGGACCGCGCCCGCCTCACCCGCCTGCGGGCCCGGTCGACCGCCCTGTCAGCCCTGGTTGCACAGGGCACTTTGGTCGGAGTCATCGTGTTGGCCGGCACGATCGGGACCGGCCCCGATGGTCTTCCCGCGCCCATGATTGCCGTGATCGTGTTTGCCGTGATGGCAAGCTTTGAAGCCGTCGCGCCTCTCGCCGGCGCCTTTCAAGATTATGGACGCACCCGTGAGGCCGCCCGGCGCCTTCTGGAGGTGGCCAATGCCCGCCCGCTGGTCGATGACCCGGATCCTGATCACCGATCCGCCGCACCGGAGCGTTCGGACCTGCGCCTTGAGGGTGTGTTTTTCAGCTATCCGGGATCACCGCGCCGGGCCCTGGATGGGGTCTCCCTCTATGTGCCGGCCGGGCGCAAAATGGCGCTGATTGGTCCCAGCGGCGGCGGCAAAACCACGCTGTTGTGCCTGCTCATGCGCCTTTACGACCCAAGCAAGGGCGTGGTGCGGATCGGCAGTGTGGATCTTCGCAATCTGGCCCAGCAGGATTTGTGGTCCCGCATTGGCTATCTCTCCCAATTCACCGAACTCTTCTCGTCGACCATCCGGGGCAACATTCTGATCGGCAAGCCGGACGCCTCGGAAGACGCGCTGTGGCATGCCTTGCGCAGCGCCGGTCTTGAGGATTTCGTGCGCGCCCAGCCCAAGGGCCTCGACACCTGGGTGGGTGAAGGGGGCCTCCAGATTTCCGGTGGCGAAGCCCGCCGCATCGCCCTGGCGCGCGTTCTGCTGAAGGACCCGCCCATCCTGCTGCTCGACGAGCCGACCGAAGGCCTTGATGCGGAAACGGAAAAGGACGTGCTGGCGGCCTTGAGCGATGTGAGCGACGGTCGAACCGTCCTTATGGTGACCCATCGCGGCACCTTCCTGGAGCGCACTGACGAGATCTGGATCATGGAGGAAGGCCGGCTGGTGAATGGCGGTCCCAGGGCCCGGATGCGTCCATTCCTCCCTGAAGGCATGACAGCCTGAACAGGATGTCCTTGGGCCGGCCGCGCGGCCCGGTTACACTGCTGCTGGCGTTAAAGGGGATGACGACAGATACGGGGTCAAAGACCGATGCAGCGAGGGAATGCCAGGGCAATGGGCCATAGCCTCTATGACGTGCTGCACATTGAGCCGTCGGCCACCCCCGACGAGATAAAAAACGCGTTTCGGCGCCTTGCCAAAAAATATCACCCGGATCTGAACCCCAACGATCCCCAGGCCGAAACCCGGTTCAAGGAAATCTCCGCAGCGTTCCGGATCCTCGGTGACCCGGACACCCGCGAGCAGTACGACCTTGGCAATCTGGACGATGATGGGGTAGAGCGCCCGGCTGATACCTTCTACCGCTTCTACGCAGACAGCAAAGAAGGCTGGAAATACGCCGCGAGCCCAGACCCCTTTGCCGACTTCTTCCCCGGCGGCCTTGCCGGAGATCCGCTCTTCGGCCGCACCTCCCTGCGCGGCCCCGATATTCGCCACGAAATCACCATCGCCTTCATGGACGCTGCCTTTGGTGTGAAGCGATCCGTCACCTTGAGCGACGGGCGCAGCATCGAAATCTCGATCCCAGCCGGGATCGAGGATGGTCAGACCATGCGAGTCAAGGGCAAGGGCGCCGCGGCGGCCACGACAAGTGCCGCAGGCGACGCGCTCATTCGTGTCCGCGTGGAAAGCCATCCGGTCTTCACCCGTCAGGGCACGTCGATTCACCTCGAACTGCCGCTGACCCTCGCTGAAGCCATTCTGGGTACGGAATTGCGTGTGCCGACGATCCATGGTCCAGTGACGGCACGGGTTCCTGCGGGGGTCAATGGCGGCACGGTCATGCGGCTTCGGGGCAAAGGCATCCAGCCCCCCGGCGGCCAGCCGGCAGGCGATCAATTGGTGACGATCCGGATTGTCCTGCCCGAGACCAAAGATTTCGAGCTTGAGGCCCTGATGCGGGATTGGCAAAGACGGAATGCGGACAACCCGAGACGCCATTGGGAGGGCCTGCTATGATGACATTGGAAGAACTGCTGCGCTCGGTCCCCGGCCTGTCGGCTGAAGCGGTTCAAGAGTGCGTGACCCAGGGCTGGGTCAAGCCGCGTAATGATCCCGAGCGCGGCCTCGTATTCGACAAGATCGACTTTGCCCGCCTGCGGCTTGTTTTCGAACTGCGCTATGATTTTGAAATCAATGATGCGGCCGTGCCCATCGTCCTGGCACTGCTCGATCAGATCTACGACCTGCGGCGCGTGATCCGCCGCGTCGGTGCCGAGGTCACCCGGGGCGAAGCTGTGCTGGCACGCCAGCGCGCAGCTGCCCTGCCCCCCCGGCGCAACCTGTCCCTGCCCGGGGTGCGCCTCCCCGACGCCGCCGGCACGACAGACACGCGGATCCCCATTTCCAATATCCGCCTGTGAGCGTTTCAAGCTCAGCAATCCTGGGGCTTTCGCTTCCGCACTGGCGCCACCATGCCAGCCGTGTTAGCACGGCTCACGTGCGTCGGGGCGATGCTGGCCCCTTTCTCGCCTGGCATTGCACCGGTGAGGTTTAAACACTTCACCCCTGGGCCCCTGCGGTCGGATGATCGCCCTGCGTACGGATCCATTCTCCTCAACGGTGACAGGAAAGGATCCCGAGGCCATGGCGACCGTTCTTGATGGTCAATCCCGTACGTTTCAAGAATTTCTGCTTCTGCCCAACCTGACCAAGAAGGCCGACCGCCCCGATGCGGTCGATCTGTCAACCCCCGTAGACCGCTTTGGGCCCAATGGCGAGCCGCGCATTCGTCTGCGCCTGCCCATGACATCTGCCGTGATGCAGTCGGTTTCGGGCCCGGAACTCGCCATTGCACTGGCGCGGGCCGGCGGTCTTTCCTTCATCTTCCATTCCCAGCCCATTGAGCGGCAGGTGGAGATGATCCGCCGGGTGAAGAGTTACAAGGCGGGCTTTGTGATCTCTGACTCAAACCTGCAGCCTGAGGCAACCATTGCCGAAGGCATCGCGCTCGCCCAGAGCACAGGCCACTCCACCATTGCCGTGACCCAGAATGGGGCGGCCAATGGCCCCTTTGTTGGCCTGCTGACCCGCCAGGACATTCCCATCAAGCGGGACCGCCACGGCGATTCCGTGCGCCAATGGATGACACCCGTCGGTGACATGGTGACGGCGCGCCATGATATTTCCCTCGCCGAGGCCCAAGAGCAGATCTTCGCCTCGCGGCAAAAATGTCTCCCGGTGCTTGATGGGGACGGACGGCTTGTCCATCTGGTGTTCCGCCGGGATTTCGAGGCCCAGGAGCTCTTCCCCTTTGAGATGACGGACTCCCACCGCCGCCTGCTCGTTGGCGCAGGGATCAACACCCATGACTATCGCGAGCGGGTGCCGGCCCTTCTCGATGCGGGTGCGGATGTTCTGTGCATTGACGCGTCCGATGGCTTCAGTGAATGGCAGCGGGAGACCTTTGAATATATCCGCCGTGAATATGGGCCCGATGTCATCGTCGGCGGCGGCAATGTGGTCGAGGAGCAGGGTTTCCGTTATCTCGCCGAGGCGGGCGCCGACTTCGTGAAGGTGGGGATTGGCGGCGGCTCCATCTGCATCACGCGGGAGCAAAAGGGCATCGGCTGCGGCCAGGCCTCTGCCGTCATGGCTGTGGCGGCGGCGCGGGACAAATACTATCAGGAGACTGGCACCTATATTCCTCTGTGTTCAGATGGTGGTATTCAGCACGATTATCACATCACGCTGGCCCTCGCCATGGGCGCCGATTTTGTGATGCTGGGCCGCTACTTCGCGCGTTTTGACGAAAGCCCCGGGCGCAAGCTGCGCATCGGCACGCGCTATGTGAAGGAATACTGGGCGGAAGGCTCCGAGCGCGCCCGCAACTGGGCCCGCTATGACATGGGCGGCGAGCGCAGGCTCATGTTTGAGGAAGGCGTCGACGGCTATGTGCCCTATGCTGGTGACCTGCAAAGCAATGTGGCCCGTACACGCGCGAAGCTCGTCTCCACCATGTGCAATTGTGGCTCCATCACCATACCGAGCTTTCAGGAAAGCGCACGGATCATCAACGTGTCCCAACAGAGTTTCCTGGAAAGCACCTACTCCATCGAACGCAAGGACAGCGACGACATGCGCTTTGCCTGACCCCTCCCCTGCCCCCCCGTTTGGGAAC
>CAYUYV010000082.1:0-3029 GCA_964449455.1 uncultured Alphaproteobacteria bacterium
TAAATCAAAGAGTTAGAGCCCTTTCAATGACCCGGACTTCTGTGAAAGGGCTCTAATGTGGCGGGTCAGGAATTCGCCCGAATGATCGGCATCCTCTCGCCTCTTCAGTCCGCTTTGCACGGTACGAAGTCCCAGCGGCGCGTATCCGTACCGGAGGCGTGCGAGATTTCGACCGTCAGACCAGCGCCATTGCGCCGATAGCGGATCACCTGGGGAAAATCGTGTTTGTCGTTCCGGAAGGTCACCGTGTTGGCGCCCATGGCCGACGCTGGAAAGACTGTGGGGCCCTTGCCACGGGGATAGGCGAAGAACGACCAGGCGGTCCCGGTCTTCTCGATACGGAGCTGCTCGAAAAAACTCACCCGGCCGTCTTTCAAGACCGTATTGAAGCCAAACAGATGCGCTTCGCCCGCCTGGGCCCAAACCTCCCGTGTGGCCCCGCTTCGGGTGATCCAGCAGCCTTCAAGCCAGCCGAAGCTGCCGGACGGGTCAGTCATGGGGTCTGGCAGCTCGGACGCGGCATGGACCTTAGGGGCAAGGGCCAAAAACAGACCCAGAAGCAGGATCGCTCTCATCATCTCACATCCTCTGTCATGGCGGAGGGGCATAGCCCTTGCGACGTTAAGGCCATGGTCGCTCCGTCGCACCCTTTTCGCAGATCCTTTCTGTCAGGCTCCAGGACGGAGCGGTGCGGCCTGGGCACTGGGTTGATCACCCGCGACAAACCTCCGCCTCGCGGGCACAGTTAACGGAACCGCCAGATGGGCGCGTCATTGTGCCTTCATGTTTGCGGGCGTTGAATGCGGTGCCAAATGCCGGCAACGCTATAGTCTTGAATTGTGCAGGGGCGAAATCGCCGGGCGCCGGAGGGCGGCGCCTGCGGTAATCCGTTCCGACTGGCGGGCCGCATCTTTCGTGTGGGCCAAAATTGAGTGGGCAAGGGGAGAGACCATGAGTGCTCTTGTGATGAAGGATCTGTTGCAGAAAACCGCCGAGGCGGCCGCCGCGTGCGAGGCGCTGATGGATGCCGCGCTGAGCTCCGTGCGGGCCATGGTGGCGCCCGAGGGCACCATTCGTCCTGGTCAGCTTGACGCCTTCCAACATGAGACCCATGGCCTTGCCTGGCTGAAGGTCTATGTGGCGGCTCTCATTGAGATGCATGCCTGGGCGGAGCGCCTGGATGGCGAAGGCAAATTCGGTGAGGCCGAGCAGCTCGTGCTTCAGGTCGCCTTCAGCGAATACCTGTCCCAGATTCTGGGCGGCATTCCCATGAGCCAGGGCGAAATCGTGCGCCTGAAGGATCTGGGGATCGACCATGAGGCTGTTGCCAAGTTCCAGAGCGGCGCGGTCATCGATCTTGCCGCCGATGGTCTGAACCGGGATGTGAAGGCGCGGATTGCCGCCCTTCTGGTCGAGCGCATTGGCGGGGCGACCTTCGGTGAAGCGGGGCTTGAAGAAACCGACGAGATGATCCGGGACCAGTTCCGCCGCTTCACGGAAGAGCGTATTGCTCCGTATGCCCATGAGTGGCATCTGAAGGACGAGCTGATCCCGATGGACGTCATTAAGGATATGGCCGAGCTTGGCGTCTTCGGTCTGACGATCCCAGAGGAATATGGCGGCTTCGGCATGAGCAAGATCGCCATGTGCGTTGTCTCCGAGGAGCTTTCCCGCGGTTACATCGGAACAGGCTCGCTCGGCACGCGCTCTGAGATTGCGGCTGAACTCATCTTGACGGGCGGTACCGAGGCCCAGAAGCAACACTGGCTGCCCAAAATTGCGTCCGCTGAAATTCTGCCCACGGCGGTGTTCACCGAACCCAATACCGGGTCCGACCTTGGCTCCTTGCGCACCCGCGCGGTTAAGCACGGCAACTCCGCCTATCGCGTCACTGGCAACAAAACCTGGATCACCCACGGCGCCCGCGCTGACGTCATGACCATGCTGGCCCGGACCGACTCCGGCCAGCCGGGCTATAAGGGTCTGTCCATGTTCCTTGCGGAAAAGCCGCGGGGCGATTGTGCCAATCCTTTCCCAGTGAATGGCATGACCGGCGGCGAGATCGAAGTCCTCGGCTATCGCGGCATGAAGGAATATGAGATCGGCTTTGATGATTTCGAAGTGAAGGCGGAAAACTTGCTTGGCGGCGAAGAAGGCAAGGGCTTCAAGCATCTGATGGAGACCTTCGAAAGTGCCCGCATTCAGACGGCCGCCCGGGCCGTTGGCGTTGCCCAGAATGCCCTGGAGCTCGCTCTGCGCTATGCGATGGACCGCCAGCAATTCGGTAAGCCCATTGTGGAGTTCCCGCGGGTCGCGAATAAGCTCGTGACCATGGCCGTTGAGATCATGGTGGCGCGCCAGCTCACCTATTTTTCCGCCCGGGAGAAGGACGAGGGACGCCGCTGCGACCTGGAGGCGGGGCTGGCCAAGCTGCTCGGCGCCCGGGTTGCCTGGATGGCTGCAGACAATGCGGTCCAAGTCCATGGCGGCAATGGTTTCGCGCTGGAATATCCGATCAGCCGGGTGCTGTGTGACGCGCGGATCCTCAACATCTTCGAGGGTGCCGCCGAAATTCAGGCCCAGGTCATCGCCCGGCGCCTACTCGAACTGGCGGCCTGATCGCGCGGAAAAAGCTGATCGCCCGCATTGCCTCATCAACAGGCGTTGAGCGATGCGGGTGGTTTTTGTACATCTGAACCTGTGGCGGAGCGTCAATCGGAACTGGTTTCCGTTCGCGCTCCGCCTATCCTTTTTAGGGTATCGTGCCAGTCAGTCCGGCGTCCGGGCCGAAAAGGCATGCGGACCGTCCGTGTCAGGGGAGGCGTAACCGATGTTCTACACCGCGCTTTACGTGGTCATGGGCCTTCTTGTCCTGACCCTGATCGCCGGGCTGGTGACCTTGTGGCGGGGGGATGAGGCCAGCCGGTCCTATTCGAACCGCCTGATGCGCGCCCGCGTCCTTCTTCAATTCATCGCTGTCATATTGATTTTGCTCGGCCTTTACGTCTTCGGCCGGTAATCGCGCCGGG
>CAYUYV010000082.1:3129-12559 GCA_964449455.1 uncultured Alphaproteobacteria bacterium
GCCGGGTCTTGGTCTGGGCCGGGTCTTGGTCTGGGATTGACGCCTGCCTTCGCTGGACAACCCTTGCACGCAACCGTGAGGTTGGCCTGCGTGGTAAACGGGTCCGACCGTCTGGCTTCGCCTTCCATGTGCTCCATGGGGTGGAACGTAGGACATGCGCTGCGGTTTTTTGGAGATGTTTAATGGTTGTTTTGAATAAGATTTACACCAAGACTGGGGATGCTGGTGACACCGGCCTTGGGACTGGCGAGCGCCGTCCAAAGGATGATCCCCGCATCGAAGCCTATGGCACCGTGGATGAGACGAATGCCGTCATCGGCTTGTGCCGGCTCCATGCGGCTGGGGAAATCGATGAAATGCTGGGCCGGATCCAGAACGACCTGTTTGATCTGGGCGCGGATCTCGCAACGCCGGACACGGGCGAGCCCCTGGGCTACACGCCTCTTCGCATCACCGAGGCGCAGGTGGAGCGGATTGAGCAGGAAATCGATCGGCTGAATGCCTATCTGAACCCCCTCGATTCCTTCGTTTTGCCCGGTGGCAGCGTTGCGGCCGCCAATCTGCATCTTGCGCGCACGGTTGCCCGGCGGGCAGAGCGCCTGGTCGTGACCCTCAAACGGTCGGGCGACCCGGTGAGCGATGCGGCCCTGCGTTACGTCAATCGCCTGTCCGACTTTCTTTTTGTCGCGGCCCGTTATGCCAATGACAAGGGCGCACGGGACGTGAAATGGGTGCCCGGGGCGAATACGGGGTCCAGCAAAGGCTGACACGCGGCTCCCTCGCGATGGGACGGTGGGCTGCCATGCCCCAGGCCACCCTTGCCCAATGGTCATCGCCCGTTACACTCCATGACGTCCGGTCCATGACCGCCTGGCTTTGGATCAGGGGCATGGTTCGGCTGGCAAAGTGGTGTTGGGGAGCGGCATGGCAGGGCATTGGAAGACCGGGATTGACCAGTCGGTGGCGGCGAAGTGGATAACGAAAACCGCTGCACTGCTTGGCTTGGCCATGGTGGCTTTGACGGCACCGAGCGCCCAGGCCGAGCCCATGGTCGAGGATATCTCCGGCACTGAATTGATGGCCGTGCTCCGGGCCGAAGGCATTGACGCCAAGCCCCTCGAAGGCGGATGGGCCGGCGATCCTGTGCTCGAAGGCCGCTATGGCGCCTATAGTTTTGTGGTCTCGACCCATCGCTGCTCTGGAGAGCCGCGCCGGTGTAGCCTCATTGATTTCAGCGCAGGCTTTCAGCCATCACGCCCCATTGATCTGGAACGGATCGACTCGTTCAACGAGTCGTGGGTGTTCGGTAAGGCTTATCTGGCGGACACGGGAACGGCCTATGTGGATTTTCCGGTGAACCTGTCGGACGGCGTGTCGGCGGGCAATCTCGTTGACAATATCCGTATCTGGAAAGAAATCCTGCCCTTGTTCGAGAAAGTCGTAGAACCCGCTGGCGGTAGCTGATCCGTTCCGGCGCGGGGCGGCGTGCGTGGGACTGGCGGGCGCGAGGGGCAAGGGGAACCCGGCATGTTTATTCCTGTGACGGACAATAATCCTTTGCGCCGGATCCGGTTTCCTTATGTGACCTGGGGGCTCATTCTCGTCAATTGCCTGGTTTTCGCGGCGACGTCATTGCTGCTGCAAAAGCACGATGTGGCCGGGATCATTGCCGGTGTCGGTCTGACCCCTGCCCATGTCTTGGCCCATGTCTTGGGCGCATCCGGTCCAGCCACGGCGGATATCCTGCCCGTCCCCATGACCCTGGTCACTTACATGTTTCTGCATGCGGACATTTTCCATCTTGTCGGCAATATGGTGTTCCTGTTCGTGTTTGGAGACAATATTGAGGATGCGACGGGCCACTGGCGTTTCCCGGTGTTGTTTCTTCTATGCGGCATTGCCGGGGGCCTTGCCCATGCGGCCGCCTATCCCGGGTCGACCGTCCCACTGATTGGCGCCAGCGGCGCGACCGCGGGGCTTGTTGGGGCCTATCTGCTGCTCCATCCACGGGTGAATATCTGGGTTCTGGTCCTGGGGCGGTTGCCCCTGCGCCTGCCTGCCTATTGGGTCATCGGTGCGTGGCTCGTCTGGCAGATCGCCTTTATTGTTTTGAATGAGGCGCGCCAGGTCGCCTGGTGGGCCCATCTGGGTGGTTTTGCGGCCGGTTGCCTGTTGATCCTGATGTTTCGGCGTCCCGGCGTCCCCCTGCTTGACCGGGGCAGTACGCCGCCGGTGGCCTGACCCTGCAGATTCGCGCTTAAATGTCCCCTTGAGGCGGCGTCCACGTCTGGGCACCGTCGCAAATACTGCTAAATGAGTCAGATATTCGCGGGGGTGTGTCCGGGCTGGTCACCGGTCCTTAACGGGGGACAGCAACAACGGGACCGGCGCCTTTCCTTCCACGCGAGCTGTCGCGTAGACTTGGGCATCCCTGATGCCCCCCAGACGGCGTGTTCGGAACACTCAGACCGGGGCGCCTTTCCGCAGGTCAGATCGGAGATGCCATCGATGAAGATCCTCGTACCCGTGAAACGCGTGGTCGACTACAACGTTAAGATCCGGGTCAAAGCGGACCAGAGCGGCGTCGAACTCGCAAACGTCAAAATGTCCATGAACCCGTTCTGCGAGATCGCGGTCGAAGAGGCCGTCCGTCTCAAGGAAGCAGGCAAGGCCAGCGAAGTGGTGCTGGTCTCCGTTGGCCCGCAGCAGGCTCAGGAAACCATCCGCACGGGCCTCGCCATGGGCGCCGACCGGGGTATCCTGATCAAGACTGACGAGGCTGTCGAACCTCTTGCGGTTGCCAAGCTGCTCAAGGCCGTGGCCGAAGAAGAAGGCCCCCAGCTCATCATTCTGGGCAAGCAGGCCATCGACAACGACTCCAACCAGACCGGCCAGATGCTCGCCGCCATTCTCGGCTGGCCCCAGGGCACCTTCGCCTCCGAAATCGATGTTGCTGACAGCGAGCTGAAAGTGACGCGGGAGATCGACGGTGGCCTCCAGACCCTGCGCCTGTCGGTGCCGGCCATCATCACCACGGACCTGCGCCTCAACGAGCCGCGCTATGCGTCCCTGCCAAACATCATGAAGGCCAAGAAAAAGCCGATCGACACCAAAAGCCCGGAAGATTTCGGTGTCGACCTGACCCCGCGCCTTGAGGTGCTGAAGGTGACGGAGCCTCCGGTGCGCCAGGCGGGCATCAAGGTTGAGACCGTCGCCGAACTGGTTCAGAAGCTCAAGGAAGAAGCGGGAGTCCTTTGATGTCCATTCTCGTGATTGCCGAACACACCAATACCGCTCTGAAGGATGCCACCGCAAAGGTCGTGAGCGCGGCCCAGCAAATGGGTGGTGATGTTCATGTTCTCGTGGCGGGCCACGGGGCGGAGGCTGCCGCACAGGAAGCCGCCAAGCTGTCCGGTGTGGCTAAAGTTCTGCATGCGGAAGATGCGGCTTACGAAAAGAGCCTGGCCGAACCGCTTGCAGCCCTCATCGTGCCGATGATGGATGCTTATGACGCGGTCCTGGCGCCGGCCACCACCTCCGGCAAAAACATGATGCCCCGCGTGGCGGCCCTGCTGGATGTCATGCAGGTATCCGACATCGTATCCGTCGAAGGGCCCGATACCTTCACCCGGCCCATCTATGCCGGCAACGCGATGATGCAGGTGCGCTCCAAAGACGCCAAGAAAGTCATCACCGTGCGTCCGACGACCTTCCCCGCCGTCGCCATGGACGGATCGGCCCCCGTCGAGACCGTTTCGGCGGTCGAGAATCCGGGCGTGTCCGAATTTATCGGTGAGGAACTGTCGAAGTCCGACCGTCCGGAACTCGCTTCCGCTAAGATCGTCGTTTCCGGCGGTCGCGGCATGCAGTCCGGTGACAATTTCGTGATCCTGGAGCGGGTGGCTGACAAGCTCGGTGCTGCCGTGGGCGCGTCCCGTGCCGCCGTGGATGCGGGCTTCGTGCCCAATGACTACCAGGTCGGCCAGACCGGCAAGGTGGTTGCGCCGGAACTCTATATCGCCGTCGGCATTTCCGGGGCCATCCAGCACCTGGCAGGTATGAAGGACTCCAAGGTCATTGTGGCCATCAACAAGGACGAAGAGGCGCCGATCTTCCAGGTGGCCGATTACGGCCTGGTGGCGGACCTGTTTGCGGCCGTTCCGGAATTGGAAGAAGAGCTGGCCAAGATCGGCTACTGAGCCGGCGCGAGTGCCACTTTGACGCACAGACCTGAAACGCCCCGCCGGGTCCCATACCGGCGGGGTTCATTTATTTCTGAATACCCTGTTGCAAGACGAATAAAAGTCCTACTGTCTCGATCTTTCCCTTGAACATGTTGCAATGCGGAAGGGACGCAGTACTGTGATGTGGTCGAGATTGAGTCGGGACGGGCAAAGCCCGGAATTGGCCAACACGACCTGGGGCGAGCTTTGAGCCATGACGATACGCAAGATCGGGGTGATCGGGGCAGGTCAGATGGGAAACGGCATCGCGCATGTCTGTGCGACGGCCGGCTATGAAGTTGTCTTAAACGACATCAATCCCGATCAGCTGACTGAAGGCCTGGAAATCATCAAGCGCAATCTGGACCGTCAGGCCCGCCGGAGTCTGATCGCCGAGGAAGATGCGGCCGCGGCCATTATGCGGATCCGGACATCCACTGATCTTGGCGCCATGGGCGATGCCGACATCGTCATCGAAGCGGCCACGGAAAACGAGTCGATCAAGCGCAAGATTTTTGTCGACCTTTGCCCCCATCTGCGCGCCGACACACTCCTCGCCACCAACACCTCTTCGATCTCGGTCACCCGTCTCGCCTCGGCCACGGATCGGCCGGAGCAGTTCATCGGCCTTCACTTCATGAATCCTGTGCCGATGATGAAGCTCGTTGAGATCATCCGAGGCATTGCGACGAGTGAAGAGACCTTCCAGGCTGCCCGCGAAATGGTGGATGCCCTTGAAAAGGTCTCGGCGAATGCGGAGGATTTCCCTGCCTTTATCGTCAACCGGATCCTCCTGCCCATGATCAATGAGGCCGTCTACACCCTTTATGAGGGCGTGGGGACGGTGGAAGCCATTGACACGGCCATGAAGCTTGGGGCGAACCATCCCATGGGGCCCCTTCAGCTTGCCGATTTCATTGGCCTTGATACCTGCCTGTCCATCATGCAGGTGCTCTATGAGGGCCTTGCGGACAGCAAATACCGGCCCTGTCCGCTTCTTGTGAAATATGTGGAAGCCGGATGGTTGGGCCGCAAGACGGGCCGCGGCTTTTACGATTATCGGGGGGACGTGCCGGTTCCCACCCGCTGATCCCGGGTGCATCATGTCCGGCCGCATTCGGGAGGACATCCAATGGCAGATGATCAGGGCCCGTTCCGGGTCGGCTTTCTTGTGTTTCCCCACCTGACCTTGCTTGACCTCATTGGCCCCTATCAGGTGTTCAGCCGCACGCCCGGCTTTGAAGTCCATCTGGCCGCGAAAACCCTCGATCCGGTGATCGACCAGCACAATCTCGCGATTGTTCCCACCACGGATTTTTCCAGCGCTCCTGGTTTTGACCTGTTCTGCGTGCCCGGCGGTTTCGGAGATGGCGAAGCCATTGATGACGCCGAGACCATGGCCTTTGTGAAGCGGGCCGCGGGAGAGGCCCAGTGGCTGACCTCCGTGTGCACCGGATCGCTGATCCTGGGTGCCGCGGGCCTTCTCAAGGGGCGTCGCGCCGCATGTCACTGGAGCGTCCGCGATGTGCTTGCCATTTACGGTGCCCTGCCGGATCCGGGCCGCGTGGTGGAGGATGGCACTCTCATCACCGGCGGCGGCGTCACGGCCGGGCTCGATTTCGCGCTCCATGTGGTGGCGCGGTTGAAGGGGGAGGCGGTTGCCCAGTCGGTGCAGCTGTCCCTGGAATATGCGCCCGCTCCGCCGATCAATGCAGGGCGGCCGGAGACCGCGCCGCCGGAGATCACGGCTCGCGTGGAGCGCGTCACGGCCGACGCCACTGCCCGGCGCCATGCCCAGGCCCGGGAGGTCGTGTCCCGCTGGTCTGCTTGAGAGGCGTGACGCGTGGTGGCTGGCCAGGACCAAGTTTTGCCGTCCTGGCAGGGCGCGAGCGCTCCGACGCAAAGCCCCTCTTGCGTCCGCCCCAAGCCGCTCTTGGACGCAGGCGCGAACGCTGCTAAAAACTGCGGGTTGATAGACAGGCGGTTTCGATCCTTGTCCAAGGCGCAGTCCACTGCTGTGCCTTCAAAATCAGCATCCGGGTGGGTGGCCGAGTGGTTGAAGGCACCGGTCTTGAAAACCGGCAGGCGTTTGCGCGTCTCGTGGGTTCGAATCCCACCCCACCCGCCAACACATTTCTCACGGTCTTCTTTCGCGATTTTTGCCGGTGGGGCTGATGACCTGGCATGGCCGCCGGATCGGCTGCCGGCGCTGCGCCTTCCAGGAGGGCTTTGCCGTCTGCCAAATCCTGTGTTGCGCCGGCGCAGTGTCTAATGTTACCCATTAATTGGTGCAGAGGTCGGGGACCATGGGTTTCCATTGGAGGCCCAGGGTTTCCATTTGAGACAGTCGGTCTGTTGGCGCAAGGCAAGCGATCACGCAGTGCTCTATGGTCTGTGTGCGGTATTTCGGACTATGGAACAAGGGGGGCATGAAAGACATGTTGGTTCTTCGCATTGTCATCATTGTTTTGGCCTTTGGGTTTCTTTTCGTTGGTTATATGGGTTTCTTTCGTCCCGAACGTCTGGCCGAAGTGCTGGCCTTCAATCCGGCAACGCCTGTCGGCATCGGCTCGGTTCGGGCCCTCGTTGGCGCTCAATATCTGGCGATGGGGCTTACGGCGCTCTTCGCGGCTGTGCGGGGCCATTGGGCCTGGCTTGTGCCGCTGGCGGCCATCGAAGGGTGCATGGTGGTGGCACGGATCATGTCGAGTTTTGCCGGTGAACTCGGCCCGACTGGCGTGACCACAATCGTCATGGAAGTCGTGAGCTGTCTGGTGCTTGCTCTCGGCGCGTTCCTGCCCACCCGGCAATCACGGTAAGAACAGTTTTTCCCACACACACGACTTGCAAGACAGGTTACGGCCGACTGGCACTTTGAGGGAGTGACGTGATGGAAGTGAATCTGCCTTTGTATTCCGCCTATCTTGGTGCCTTTTTGATCGTGCTACAGACTGTTTTGGCGGCCATGGTTGGCGGGTATCGTGGGCGCAATCGCAAGGCCCTGGGCTATGATGACGATATGAGGCTGGAGCGATCCGTTCGGCGCCACGCAAATATGACGGAATATGCGCCGATCTTTCTCATCGTCTTGGCCCTGTATGAACTCATTGCGGGCCAGAGCTCGACCATCTTCTGGCTGAGCGTTTTGTTTGCATGCAGCCGTATCTTCCACGTGATCGGCTTTTCGTCATCCGCCGGTTCCCACCTTGTGGAGCCAAAAGGCGCGCGGCTGTTGTTTATCTTTTCACGAATGGTGGGCACGGGTTTGACCTTGCTGACGTCGATCGTGCTCGGCGTGTCCCTTGCCTGGCATATGTCGTCTCTGTCTTGAGACCTGGATTTTGGTACCGCGCGCTGGACCATCGGGTGATCTGTATGGGACGGGGCCAACGGTCAAGGGGTCAAGCTCCGGGTGAAAAGCGTTGACCGTTAGGTGGGACGTGTTTGTCCCGGCCAGCGCTTTCCAATCACTCTGCTCAACTGTCCTGATTGAAGACCGGTGGCCGCTTTTCCAAGAAGGCCATCATGCCTTCGATGGCATCGGGTGTTCTGGCGTTTGTCTTGACGGCGCGCCGCTCATCCGCGAGGGACTCATGCAGGCTTTTGGACTCGTGACCCACGATGCAGTCCAACACGCTTTTTACCGCCAGCCGAGGCATCGCAGCCAGTTCCTCGGCAAGCGCGATGGCCCGGGCCTTGAGCTCGTGAAGAGGCCAGACTTCGTTCACCAGGCCGATGCGCAACGCCTCGGGGCCTGAGATCTTCTTTGAGCGAAGGATCATATCAAGCGCATGATCGCGCCCGACACGCCTTGGAAGGCGCGCCAGTCCACCCCAGGCCGGCACCGTGCCAAGCTCCATTTCCGGCAGCCCGATCTGTGCCCCTTCCTCCGCAGCGAGACGGAAGTGACAGGCCAGCGGCAATTCGAGGCCGCCGCCCAGGCAATAGCCAAAGAGGGTGGCGATGGAGGGTTTGCCAAGGTTTTCAATCTGCTCAAGCACCCGCCAGCGCTGATCAAAGAGACCATCCATGCTCCCCTTAGCCTTCACGCCGTCCGGGATCTGCTTCAGATTCATCCCGACGGAGAAATTCTCGGTACCCACCGCGGTGAACACAAGAGCGCGCACGCCTGGATCAACTGCCAGGTCACCGAGCACCTGTTCGAGCTGATCCATGTATTCCAGCGTCATTCGGTTGTAGGGCGCGTCATTGATGGAGATGATGGCGACGGCGCCGCGGCGCTCCACGAGGAGTGGCTCAGACATGTCTTTCTCCCGTTTCCGGCTCTCGGCTCGGATGCCCAGTGGGGTTCACTCGCCCTTGAAGTCAGGGATACGGCGTTCGGTGTAGCTGGTGAAGCCTTCCCGAAAATCGGATGTTTGGGTTGCCGTGTGCTGCTCATGATCCGAGGCCTGGAACGCCGCATTGTACGGATCATCAGCCGCTGTCCAGATCTGCGCCTTTATGGCGGCAAGGGACCGCGGGGCGCTGTATGTGGCGATGCTCTTTGCGTATTCGCGAACATGGGCCATGAGGTCTTCGTCCTTTACGGCCGCGTTGACGACGCCGAGCGTTTCCGCTTCCGCGCCATCAAAACGGCGTGCCGTATAGAGAAGATCGGCGGCCTTCGCAGGGCCGATCAAACGGGTCAGCAACCAGCCGGCATTTTTTTCCGCTGGAATGCCAAGGCGGGCGAAGGTCGCATTGAACAGGGCCGATGCGGCGGCGAAGCGGATATCACAGTGCAGGGACAAAACGAATCCCCATCCGAAAACCGGCCCATTGATGGCGGCGATGACCGGTTTGCGTGACAGGATGAAGTCCTGCCAGCCATGGGAATAGAAGCGGTGGAGGGCTGGCCCGATTTCGTCGCCCCATTGTGGCGCCGGGCCTTGATCGGGCCCCGGCAGACCCTCGTCACTGCTTCCGGTGCCGATGACCTGAAGATCAAGACCGGCGCAGAAAGCCCGGCCCGCGCCCGTCAGCACAATAACCCTCACGGCGTCATCCGCGGCCGCGTCCCGCACGCGGCGGAACACATCCCCCAGCATGTGCGGCGTCATGGCATTCAGCTTTTCGGGACGGTTGAAGGTGATCGTCGCAACGCCGTCTTCAACCGTGTAGAGAATATGGTCCTGGCTCATGAGATCTCTCCTCAACAGAAATGCGCTGACCTCTTTTGCCAGCCCCCAATGGTCGTGTCCCTC
>CAYUYV010000082.1:12659-19955 GCA_964449455.1 uncultured Alphaproteobacteria bacterium
CGCCCGATCAAGGGCTTAACGGTTTCATCCGACAGGCCGCTCAGGTCGGTCTTTCCTCTTCTCTCACCGGTGTTCGCGGTGGAGAACCTGACAGCGCATCATGAGACGGTCGTGGCTGTTGTCGAAGCTGGAGCGCCGGTGAAGGGTACAGCGATTGTCCCAAATCACCACGTCGCCCGGAGTCCAGACCTGCTTGATGACATTGCCGTCAAAGACCGCATAGTGCCAAAGCTCATCAAGCAGAGCCTCGCTGTCGGCAAGCTCCAGTCCCGGAATATAGGCCCATTCTCGCCGTCCGAGATAAAGGGCCTTCCGGCCGGTCTCCGGGTGCGGATTGATAATCGGGTGAACGGCCCCTGGCGCTTCCCGGGGGTCCTTGACCGGGTCAAACCCCTGACGGAGCTGTCCGATACTGGAATGGGCCGCGTCGTGCTTGATGCTGAGGTTCTCCACTTTCGCGCGTAAATCAGCAGGCAGAGCGTCATAGGCGGCATATTGATCGGCAAAGAAGGTGTCTCCCCCTTCAGGCGGAATCTTGACACCCAGAAGGACGGAAGCCGGTGGCGGTGTCTCCACATAGGTCATGTCCGCATGCCAATTGGCTTCCGCATTGCCAAGCCCGCCAATGGGCCGTCCGTCTACGAGGATATTGGAAATGGCGGTGACATAGCGGCTTGGCAGCCTCTTCTTGACCTCCTCCGGGGCTGGCACTTCCTCCAGCGGCCCAAAGCGCTTGCTGAAGCTTTCCAGGCTGGCCGCGTCGAGCATCTGGCCGTGGAAACGCAGCACGCCATAATCAAGCCAAGCCTGATAGATGGTCTCAAAATCTGCGTCCGAGATCGTGGCAAGGTCGACACCGGATATATCGGCACCGAAGCGGCCCAGGATAGGTTGGATTTGCATGGCGTTGCTCCCCTGTTGTGCGTCACGCTCTTTTTGTTCCCGCAGCGCTTTGGCTGCAGGCTGTTCGATTATTTCGTTGTTGTGTCCGATGGCGTAGTTGCCCGTGGAGGCGCCGATCGCGTATCGGGGCGCAACAATGCGCGCCAAGGTCACCAGGTTGGGCTCGGACATGAAATAATCATAATACTGAATAAGAGCTGCCCCCAGAATCGTCTCTTCCCAGAAGATGCGCTGGATATGGCCGGGGGGATAGTCCCCAGGTTGGGCGCTTAGGGCCTCCCCGTAATAGGCCTTGGCGTCTTCCATGGCGAATTTAAACCATTTTGCATCTGGAAGAGGGTTTGTGCGGTCGTCCACCCAGACGGCGATCCGTTCCAGGATCTCATCAATATCCGTATCTGACAGACCGACGGTGGTACGGCCCCGGCGCCGTCGGCTCATCTCATACCACGGTTTGAGCATCAACAGTTCGTTGGCGAGCCGGGCCCGCCACGTGCTTTCATCCGCCTCAGGACGAGTGAAATTCACCGGGCAGGCGGGTGCCTGGTCCGCCGGCATCTCCGGCAAATCCTCCGGATAGTCTTCCAGGACCGGTCCCGCGGGGCGGTGCAACAGGTCAAGGGCATGGCCGATCACCCGGTGCTGAAAGGCCGGGTCGGCGGGCTTGCCCAGGGGCAGGCCGATGGGGAAAGACACCCACAGGAGGCGCGGCGGACGAAGGGCCTCGGCATTTTCCCGCACCAGGGCAATACCCGTGGTCATGATACCTTCCGCCTCAAGATAATAGGCAATGGCGCAAGTGGCCCGTGTGCAATTGGGGCAGACCGGTGTGATAAAGACGGCATCGACACCATCCGCCTTCAGAATACGGGCAAGCGGCCGCACCGTCTTCTCGTAGACCTCAGGCATAAGTCCGGCGCCCATGAAACTATAGTGCACGGAGGCAAGCGGCCCGATTGTGCCGGCCCGCTCCAGGTCCTTAAACCGGTCGATCGGGAAGACCACATTGATATCTTCCTGGAAGCCGCCGCGGTCGAAATTCACCGAACTGTGGGACATGACCAAGGTGTGGCTGTCTTCGGATGCCGGGATCGCGCGATAGCTGGCATCGACGAACTCGAAGGCCTTCTCATTGCGAAAATGAAGGCCCGCCGTAGTGATCAGGGCAAAGCGCATCTCACTCAAAGGCTTGCTCGGCGCCACCCAGACCGGGTCGCCCAGCGGCGGGAGTTGCTTGACCAGAAGGTGCTCCCGTTCGTAGTCTGATAAATCAGTGAGCCTGACCATTGCTGTGGTCCTCCCCATGGTTTTATTTGCTTCTTAACTTTACAGACAGGGTAAGCCGCAAGGGGGCGACGCGCCGACCAGATCCGCCGTCTTCTAGACTTGCCCCCTGCCCCGTTAGCCTGCCCCGTGATCCCATGCACCGCAATGCAGACAATTCCGGCGCTCCATGGGGGTCTCGCTGTTGCGGCGGACCGGCTGTTGCGGCGCCCCGGCCAAAGGGATCAAGATGGGACGGTCAAAGGGACACCGTGTCTGGGGAATGCGATTTGGCGCAAGTTTGTCCTCGTGCAAGTAAAATGCGGTACGCCGGTTGCGTCTGGATGGGCTCTCAGGCGCAGCCCCTAACGCGATAATGGGATCGGGAGGCAAGACCACCATGGCTGGCTATGGCGACTTTCAGCTTGAAATCTATTTCCGCGGCCTGTCCGGGGTTATTCCGACCGTGCCGACGGATTTTGCCACTTTGGTCAAGCGCGCCGCGGCGGCCTTGCCGGACCATGTGCTCAACTATGTGCAGGGCGGTTGCGGCGATGAGCTGACCCAGGACCGCAATGCGGAGGCCTTTGGCCATTGGGGCATGGTGCCACGCATGATGGTCGATACAAGCAAGCGCGACCTCTCCATTGACCTGTTCGGCATGCGCCTGCCCCATCCCCTGTTCATGGCTCCGGTCGGCGTGACAGGTCTTGCGACCCCGGACCGACAGGGCGACATCGCTGCCGCCCAGGCGTCTGCAATGACCAATGTGCCCTATTGCGGCACGACCTTGATGAACAATCCGATGGAAGAGGTTTTCCCCCATTGTGGCGACACGCCGGCTTTCTTCCAGCTTTATACGCCTAAGGACAATGAACTCGCCGAGAGCCTTGTTCATCGTGCGGAACAAGCCGGCTGCAAAGCCCTTGTGGTCACGCTCGACACCTGGGTGACGGGCTGGCGTCCCCGGGATCTCAATGCCTCGAATTTCCCGCAACTGCGCGGCCATGTACTTCAAAATTACTTCTCGGACCCGCGCTTCCAGAAGATGTTGGCCAAGCCGGTCGAGGATGACCCCATGGGCGCCATCGCGACCTTTTCCTCGACCTTCGGCCGGGTGTTGACCTGGGATGACATGCCGTGGCTGCGCTCCATGACCACGATGCCAATCGTCCTGAAAGGGATCTGCCACAAGGACGATGCCAAACGTGCCGTTGATAGCGGGGCCGATGCCATCTATTGCTCGAACCATGGCGGGCGTCAGGCCAATGGCGGCATCGCGGCCATTGATATGCTCCCTGATGTTGTCGAAGGCGCTGGCGACTGCCCCGTGCTGTTCGATAGCGGCATTCGGTCGGGTACGGATGTTATCAAAGCCATCGCGCTCGGGGCGACCGCTGTCGGTGTTGGCCGTCCGTTCTTCTACGGTCTGGCCCTGGAGGGTGCCACCGGGGCCGCACATGTGCTCAAATGCATCCTTGCAGAGGCCGATCTCATGATGGCCGTCAATGGCTATCCGAGCATCGCCGCGGTCCGGGAAGAGGGCGCCAAACGCATTTGATGGCGCGGCGGTTTCGGTCCCGTGATCGCGATAGGTAAAAAGGCCCCCCGGCAAGGATGTGTCCCATGCCCGATTTGAGAATATTCTCCTATCTTCCCAATCCGCGGCTCTACAAAGCTACGATCGCGGCGCGGTTCTCTGGCGCAGAGATTGAAATCATGGGCGCGAAACCATTTGATCTGGTGGACTGGCTGTGGGATTTCGAGCCGCGCAAGCTGTCCGAGGAAGAAAAAGAAGGGCTTTCAGCCTTCGCACGAAAGGCCGAAGTCGGATTTTCCGGCGTCCTCTACAAGACCGATGCCTTCCTCAAGGCGCACCCCTTCGGCAGTGTGCCAGCCGGGTTTTCCGGGGACGGAACGGTGGGTATCTTTGAGTCCAATGCGATCATGCGGGCGGCTGCCCGATGCGGGCCGCATGCACCGGCGCTCCTGGGGAGCGGTGTGATGGAACAATGCCGTGTCGATGCCTTCCTGGACCGTTCCCTTGTCTTTGCACGGGACTCCCAGCGCTATCTTCTGGCGGGCGCGCAGATGAGCGAGGCCATCCATGCCGAAATGGTCACGGCCCTTGAGACCTATGCCGGCGGTGTCGACATGGCCCTGCAATCATCAGCATATGTCGCGGGGGATTCGCTGACCCTTGCGGACATCGCGGTGGCTTGCGAGCTTTGTCTGCTGACCAATGATACGCGCCACACGGAGGCGCTCGCCGCAGGTGGGCTGCAACCGGTCTCCTTGCGGCTTGGCCAATTTCCCCGCCTTGGCGAACATCTGGCCCGGCTTGCAGACGACCCCCGGTTCAGTCAGGATTTGGGTAGCTATTTCAAGCGGTTGCTCCCCGTCTGGGCCTGACCTAGTGTTGGCTTCGACCCGCAAGACCGTTCCGTGTCTGCAGGATCCTGCTTTCTGGGACACGATTTGCCTCGTCATTTCCGTCGCTGGATCACGGTGAAAACAGGGGTCAATGCGTGATGACCGTCGCGTCGCATGGTCATTTGTGTCGGCGGTAATTGGCTGTGCGATCAGCTTGCGGATTTTAGGCTGCGATAGAGTTCGATGCCTTCCTGGGCATAGGTGCTTGTTTCGGCAACGGCGCTCGATATGGCCTCCAGGCTGCCGGAAATGCCTGACGCGGCCGAGGCGGCGGCTTGGGACCCGGATGTGAGTTCGCTGATCGAGGCCGTCTGTTCCTCCACGGCCCCAGCCACGGTCGTCACACTGGATGTGACCGAGTCGATCGCTTGCCGGATGCCGCCGAGCCGATGAACGACGTCATTCGCAACGGACTGCATATTTCCGATTTCGGAGGAGATTTCTTCCGTTGCCCGACCCACTTGAGTGGCCAGGGATTTGACTTCCGCCGCGACCACGGCAAAGCCCCGTCCAGCCTCTCCAGCCCGGGCGGACTCGATCGTGGCATTCAAGGACAGAAGATTGATCTGTTCAGCAATGGTCTGGATCGCCTCGACGATCCCATTCATCGACTCCGCGGCGTGCGCCAGCTTTTGCGTCGATTGATCCGCTTGCTTCACTTCGGCCATCGCCCGCTCAACTTCCGTATTCGACAGGCGCATGCTGCCTGCGATCTCATTGGCGGAGGACTGAAATTGGTTCGCTGCGGCAGCGAGCGCTTGCATGGCCTGAAGCGTTTCGCTGGAGGCCGTTGTGGCCGATGTTGTCTCGTCTTCGCACTGCGCGACGCGTGTGACGATCCGTTCAAGTTTGTCGTCCACGAGCTTGCCAACGCGGGTCGCCTCCCGTCGGACTTTCACATCGGCCGTGATGTCCACCGCGAATTTGACGACCTGATAGACCTTCCCGTCCTCATCGGTGATGGGGTTATAGGTCGCCTGAATCCAGATCTCCTGGCCCTGCTTGTCAAAACGGCGGTACTCACCCTTGTGATACTCACCGCTCGCAAGACGGTTCCAAAAGGCCTCGTAAGTCTCTGATTTTGCCTCGTCCGGATCCATGAAGATTCGATGGTGTTGGCCGACAATCTCCTGTGCCTCATAGCCCATCGCATTGAGGAAGATCTCATTCGCCCCCAGAATATTGCCCTGGGGATCGAAGCGGATCACGGCTTGGGATTGTGATGACAGGATCGCCTTCATCTGGTTTCGGTAATCACGATCCGTACCGCTCTCGGAGCGTGTTTGGGTCACGTCCCGCCATTCGAGCACATAGCCCAGAGATCTGCCGCTGCGATCGGTCTGTGTCGAGATCATGACTTCAATGATCAGGTTTGGGGTGTCGAGATCGATTTGGAAGGGGAGGGGGGACGGCGCAAGCGTCTCCGGCCATTGGTGCCCCATTTCATCAAAGAACTGCCTGATGTCGATCTGACCAAGATCCGCCACCCGAAAGTCAGCCCAGATGGATTGAAGCTGGGCCTCATGCCTGGTCAGCAGATCAGTCATTGCTTTGTTCGTGAACGTGACCTTGAAGTTTAGATCCGCGAACAGGAAGGCTGTGCCGCTTTGGTTCAGGGCGAATATCGCTTGCGATGGATTGGTGGAGCGTCCAGGCGGACGCCTTCTGGCCCAGAATGGCATTGTGTGCTCGTCCTTGTCGCCATACAGCGGATGCGCCGTTAAATCGTGTTTCTCAAACACGTCCCCCATGCGGATAGTATATTATCCTTAAAAGGAAGGTTAAGCGGAAGTCAGGCGCGCGCGCCGACGAAATCGCGACGGGACACTCTTGCCGATCCATCTCGCCATGGCCGAAACACCTCGGGCTCAACACCACAAATCTCAAACACCGATGCAATCTGTAGAAAGATTATCAACGCGATCGAAATGGGAGATGGGCAGGGTGGGCTTGGCGTTGCTGGTGCAAAAGCCCGGTCCCGAACGCACCTGCAAGGGCATTGACCGAACCAGGAAAAGGCACGTAATCCGCAATCATAAGAAGGGTCCCCCACACTGCGGACGCGAAAATCAATCCTGTGCCAATGGCCATGGGCCGCGTCGACCACGATGCGTGGGCCCTGACCTGGCCCCTGACCCGGCCCATGGCGCGGCTCCGCGATCTGAGATGTCCAAGTCATGCCCAAAAAGCTGCGGACCGTCGCGATGTTCATCTTGCTGGCAGGCAGCGAATAGCGCGAGGACAGCGACAGCCCGTTAAATGTGCCCAAGGATTTTTCCAAACTCGGCCATAGGATTTCCTTAACCCTGCGAAGCGCGGGCCCGGAAACCGACCCGGGGTGTAAGATGACGCAGGTGTTTTTGAAACGGGGCGGAAAGGACCTGGGCGGATGGCTTGGACAGTGGAAATCCGGTGCCGGCTCGAGTTGCCGGTAACGCGTGTATGGGAATTGGTTCAGCGATCGCAGACGCTGATCTGGATCTCAAAGCCGGTGCTGGTCTTCAAACCTGTCGATCCCGTCCGGCTGCCGGAGCAATGGGCGCCAGGCCGCTATCGCGTCTCCATGGCCTTTCTCGGTGTCCTGCCCCTTGGGCGCCAATGGATCGATATCAGCTTCCCGGAGCCGGGTCCGGACCATATTTATGGGACCCGCATCGTGCGGGACAATGGCACGGGGCAGTTGGTCAAACGCTGGGA
>CAYUYV010000083.1:0-19893 GCA_964449455.1 uncultured Alphaproteobacteria bacterium
CATCCGGGAGCGGACATCAGAGAGCTGATGAGCGGGCGCGCCAGCGGGCAAGATCGGCACCGCTATCGATATCCGCAAGCCGGTCGACAAGGCGTACGGGAACCCGGTTGATAAGCTTTGCCAGCGTGTCTTCCAGGGCATGCGGCGTGGACAGGCGCACATTCCGAAACAATCCCCGGGCAAGCGCGCGCCCGCGCAGGCCAACAAGCCAGAACCCGCCATCCTCGGCCGGGCCGAACACGGCCTGCGCTCCCCCAAGCGCATGGAACGCCCGGGCCACATGAGCCGCCGTGATCTCCGGAATGTCACTGCCGATCAGCACCACCTGCCCCGGCCCGCCGGCGCCCAAGGCCCGCTCCATGCGCTGCCCGAGCCCCCCGCGGCCCTGGGGCATCCGGATCAGATCATTGGGCCACGGATCAAGACCACGGCCGACGCGCTCGCGATCCGTATCAGGGGTGATGGCCACATGGGTCCGCCAGCGCGGGTCCGGCCCAAGCCGGCGCAGCAGGCGCGCGGTTTGGGTCCGATAGAAGCGGGTGGCCTCAACGGCACCGATATCCCGGGCCAGCCTCGTCTTGGCTCGCCCCAGCCGGGGTGCTTTGGCAAAAATGATCAGACGGCGGTCCATTGGCCAACGCGTCATCCGTAAAGGCGCACCAGGAAGCGCGGCGGGACCTTCAGGAAATAAAGGCCGAGAATGGACAGATTGCGCGCCGAACGCATGAGATAGCCATCGCTGCGGAACCGGTCAGCGCTCGTCACCGCGCGCACGGGCAGCATTGAGAGCCGGCGCCTGCCGATCCGGCGCACCAGATCCACATCTTCCATCAACGGCATGTCCTGGAAGCCGCCGAGCCCCTCATAAAAGGGGCGGGAGATAAGCAGCCCCTGGTCGCCATAGGGCAGCGCCAGAAGCCGGCAGCGCAAAGCCACCATGCGCTCAAGTCGCCGGGCCGATGGCGAAAAATCATCAAGCGCGAAGGTGAAGGCCGCCGCCTGGTCCGACCCCGTCCGGGCGGCCCGGTCCATGAAGTCCCGGGTGGTGCGGGCCCAGCCCGCCTCAAGCACCGTGTCCGCATGGAGAAAAAGCATCCACTCGCCCAGAGCCGCCGCGGCGCCGTGACGGAGCTGGCGCCCGCGCCCGCGCTCGGTGCGGATCACTTGGGCACCCATATGATCCGCAATGGCCACAGTGTCATCCTCAGACCCGCCGTCGACCACGACAACGTCCCGGACGAGTCCGGCCACGACAGCGGGCACCAGCGCCTCCAGGGTATGGGGCAAGGTGCCAGCGGCATTCAAAGTCGGAATGACGATCGACAGGGGTGCGTTCATGCCCCCTTAGTGTCCCAGCCTGGCACGCGAGGCAAGGTCCATCACCAGCGCCAGAGCGAGACGGGAATGGCGAGGGCCAGCAATGTCAAAAGGGCCGCGGTGGTCACCCGGTCGGGCACAAAGCGCCTGATCGGGCTTGCAAACATGGCCGCCGCGAAGAAGGGCATGAAATAAGCCACATAGATAAATTTCACGGATGTGTTCTTGCCCGGCTCCATGCCCTCCGTCGCCTGCCAATAGACATAGAGGATGATGCTGAGCACTGACATGAGAACGAAAACGCCCTTTTCCTCAAGATCGCCTGACCGGACGGCCGACGCGCCAATTTGCCAGAGCCCGGCGGCCCCCATCACCAGCATGATCGGCGTGATCAAGAGGGCATAGGAGAGAAGAGCCCGTTTGAAGAAGACGTTGCGGTCCTCCCCATGCTTTTCGGGCCCTGAGAAGTAGAGCCAGTGGTCGGCCCAGAAATCCGAGAAAAAGAGCGTCGCAAAGCTGTGGTTCAAGGTCTGCTGCCAGGGTTCAACGCTGGGATCTGGCGTGTCCGTCCGCGCCTCATCGATCCGCCGATTGGGCACCTGAAGAAGCTCGCGGATATGGAATGTGGTGTAAAAGCGCCAATGATCAAAGCGATCCACATAGGGCGCTTTCACATGGGGGGCGATCACTTCTTTATAATCGTCCGGGTAACGCTTAAAGGCATCTCCGGTAATGGCTTGGCGGTAGATCCACCAGCTTGACGAGATCGCCACAACCAGGAGCGCGAACACCGCATAGCGGCTCAGCACTGGGAAAAGCCGGCTGGGCAGGAACGAAAACGCCGTGCTGCGCCACATCCGCCACGCCATGCCACCGCCGATCAAGGCCATGGGCACGATGGCAAAGGGCCTGGTGAGCCCAAGAGCCCCGATAGCAAGCCCCATAATCACCATGTCCCGCACGGTTATCCGTGCCTTATCAAGCAGGCCCACATAAAGAAGAAAAGAGAGGGTGGTGAGGAAAACGAACAGATTGTCCGAATTCACCATAGCACCGATCTTTTGATATCCAGGCAGAGCCAACAAAAACAAAGACGCGCCAAAGGCAAGGAATCCAGGCCCCAGGACGCGCGGAAACAGAATGAACATCCAGATCCCGTAAAATCCGGCAAGCATGGCCCAGTTCATAAGACGGAGAAATTGTCCGCCCGATGAATCGACGATCGACAGATAGTCTGTCGAAGTCTTCAGGTCGTCTTTGATCTCACTGAGCGATTTGCCTTCCCACAAGGGATCAATGATCTGGGCCTGGACATCGACACGCGTCAGGATTCCGATGACCATCGCAGGGCAGCCGGCCATGTAATAAAGGGGCGGATTGTAATAGAGAACGTCCGTATACATGCCGCAGGTGCCGGTCCGCAAAGCATGGCGCGGCGTGTCATATTGGGACTCGATATCGTAGGTGAACGCGTTCCAGAAGGTCACGGTGAGCTTGAGCATCAAAGCTGCGACCAGCAGGACGCCCAGTCTTCTTGGATAGACATCGGGGAGAGCGCGAAAGGCCTGCCCCCAGCCCTGCCCCATCAAGGGGATTCCACTCACGCGGATCGACATGGCTACGCGCCCTTCACATCGCCGAAACTAAACATCTGCCGCAGCCATCGAGCGCCCTGCCCAACCCACGAAGCCACCACGCGCCAGGCCCGATTGCCAGACCCGATTGTCTGACAAGACAAATCATCTCATTCGCCAAACGCGAGTCCCATGGTTCATGAAACAGATTTCAAAGGTGACACGTCCAAACCAGGGACCCAATTCAAAACCCTGGCCCCTCCCAACCCTTTACCGTGTGTCACCTGTAACCAGACCCACGCGCAAATCCGCGCCTTTGGCGTCAGATCCACCCTTCAATAAAGCCTACCTTGACCCATCAATGTGATTAAAGGCATCCGTGCAAGGTAGAAGATACTGGGGTACAGGGTAGAAGATACTGGGCATGTTTCGTGCAGGCGGCAGTAAAACCCGCAAAACGAGTATCTGACCTTCATTTCCCCGGGCTCGCACCCATTCCGTGCTGAGATTAAGACCACAATATGTTTAGGGAGTTGATCTAGCGCAAATTGGGACACTGCGCGCATCACCGATCCGAAACTGCTCCGCCTAGCCTTACGGGCCATACGGGACAATCTCAACGTCCTGCCCCCCTTCAAATTAACCGTCTTTAGCCCCCTTTTGTTCGCATTATGTTCCTTATAAGATAACCTTATGCTACCTATTTCGGGTCTTCCTTCGAGGTCTAGAACAAAATACGAACACAACAATTGGCTCTCAGAAACGGGGCGATTGTTGCTTTCAGACAACGGGCCTTTCCGTCGGCTGGCTGGAGCCCAAGAGTGACAGTTTGGCAATGGATGTGAGACAGAAGAGGCAATCCGCCGCACGGTCCGACCGGGTTGCTGTCCGCTTGAACTCAGATGTGGGCGGCACCGGGCCTGGCTCCTGCGATCCGGCAGCACCGAGTGGTGGGGTAGCCCGAATGCCAGGGCCGAGGGGCCGGGGCAGCGCCAGCAATGAAAGCGGGCGCTTTGAGGTCCTTTCCTACAAAAGCGCTGGCGAGGACGGCTTTGAGATCGGCGAAGAGGCGGAGCTGCCGCCGGAGCGGGTTGAGACCCTTCTCATCCCGGATTCAACACGGTCCATCATTGCGCGCAATCAGTCTCCGGACATTCCCTTTGACCGCTCGATCAATCCCTACCGGGGCTGCGAACATGGCTGTAGCTATTGTTATGCAAGGCCGAGCCACGCCTTTCTCGGGCACTCGCCAGGCCTTGATTTCGAGACACACCTTTACACCAAACCCAATGCGTCAGCCCTGCTCGACAAGACCTTGCGCAAGCCCGGCTATCGGCCCCAACCACTTGCCCTTGGCAGCAATACCGATCCCTATCAGCCCGTTGAAAAGGATCTGCGCATCACCCGGTCGATCCTTGAGGTGCTGGCGGCCTTCCAGCATCCGGTCATGATCACCACCAAGGGTGCCCTCGTCACGCGGGACCGCGACATTCTGGGCCCGATGGCGGCGCATGGCTTGGCCAAGGCCTCCATTTCCGTCACGACCCTGAACAATCGACTGGCCCGGGCCATGGAGCCGCGGGCCTCGAGCCCACCCCTTCGTCTGAAAGCCATTTCCGATCTTGCGGCCGCGGGCATTCCCACAGCCGTCAGCATGGGACCGATTATTCCGGGCCTCAACGACCATGAAATTGAAGCCATTCTCGAAGCCGCTTGCGAGGCCGGCGCCATCGCCGCCACCTATGTGCTTTTACGCATGCCCCATGAGATCAAGGATCTGTTCCGGGAGTGGCTGGAGGGCGCCGTCCCTGGGCGCGCCGCTCGAGTCATCAGCCTGCTGCAACAGATGCGGGGAGGAAAAGATTATGACCCGGAATGGCACAAGCGCATGACAGGCGAAGGGCCCCTTGCGGCTCTTATCAAGACTCGTTTTACCAAGGCCCGTGCGCGGCTCGGCCTTGGAGGGCATGGAAGCCCGCTCGACACGACCCGGTTTGCCGTGCCCCCAGCGCCGGGGGACCAGCTACAGTTGTTATAGAACGGTCAAACAGCCATTAACCGTGTTTTCAAGCCGTATGATGTCCAATAGCCCACTGGCCCATCGTCGGGACGATAGGGACGACGGCACTCTTTGAGAGGGGCCGACACTTTGAGAGGGGCCGACACCGTGGGGACGGATCGCGCTCTTGTGGTTCGGCCGAAACATTTGCACTCCGGGAGCGGCGCGTCCGAAAGCAAATGGTTCGGTCATAAGAGCCACGAGCAAGCCATTGTTTCGCGTGGAACGATTGGCTCGAACGTGTGAGTTGGGAGCACGCCGCACACGGAGTCTCGACCGTTCGAGCCGCTCCACGAGCGGACTGGGGAGAAAGCGCTATGGATGGATCCTGGCAGCGTGTCATGTTGTTCGATCGGACGGATCCGGACTGGCACAAACTGACAATGGCTTTGCCGTGCCGAAGCCGTGGGAGCCAGATCGGCCCCGTGGCCGGTATCGACGAGGCGGGGCGCGGGCCCTGGGCCGGTCCGGTCGTGGCGGCCGCCGTCATTTTGAACCCGGGCGCCATCCCGGAGGGCCTTGACGATTCAAAAGTGCTCAGCGAGCGGGAGCGCGAACGGCTTTTCGCGGCCATCACCGCCTCGGCGCAAGTGGGAGTGGGCGTCACCGATGTGACCGCCATCGACGCCATGAATATTCTGGCGGCGACCTTTCAGGCCATGCAGACCGCCATTGCCGCGTTGGAGACCATGCCGCGCCTTGCCCTCGTGGATGGCAACCGGGCCCCTGCCCTGCCTTGCGCCACCCGTTGCCTCGTCAAGGGTGATGCCCGCTCGCCGGCCATCGCCGCCGCATCCATCATCGCCAAGGTCACCCGCGACCGGATCATGGCGGAGCTGGACAAGGCCCATCCTGGCTATGGCTGGGACCGGAACAAGGGCTATGGCACGAAAGCCCATGCGACTGCCCTTGAGGCGCTCGGCCCCACGGCTCAACACCGGCGCAGCTTCAAGCCCGTCGCCCGGGTCATCGAAGCGCGTTCCGCTCCGGGACAGGTGGCGGGCCCCACTCTCCCGGGGTAGGCCGGAAGACTCAAGAGCCGCCCGTCATTCTTCATTGACCGTTCATCAGCCGCCAACCACAGTCTCACTCCGGATGATTCGCGCAGCGTCAAGGCGTGCCGCCGGAACCAGAATTCGGAGGATGGCTTGGACGACAGCGCTGTGAAGAGTGGGGCTCGGACAATGGCGACACGGACGAAAACTTCGTCGGCGAAATCCACGGCAGATCTGCGCGACCGGATCATCGAAGGGGACTGCATCAGCGTGATGGAGAGCCTGCCGGCCGAAAGCGTCGATGTGGTCTTCGCCGATCCGCCCTACAATCTCCAGCTTGAGGGCGACCTGCATCGGCCGAACAATTCCCGCGTCGACGGCGTTGCCGAAGCCTGGGACCAGTTTTCAAGCTTTGCCGACTATGACGCCTTCACCCGGGCCTGGCTTGCGGCGGCGCGGCGGGCCCTCAAACCAACGGGCACGCTCTGGGTCATCGGCAGTTACCACAATATCTTCCGCGTCGGCGCCGCCCTTCAGGATCTCCAGTTCTGGATTCTGAATGATATCATCTGGCGCAAGACCAATCCCATGCCGAATTTCCGGGGTCGGCGCTTTACAAATGCCCATGAGACCCTCATCTGGGCGGCGCGGGATCCAGGCGCCTCGCGCTACACTTTCAATTATGATGCGTTGAAGGTGGCCAATGATGACCTGCAAATGCGCTCCGACTGGGTCTTTCCGCTGTGCACCGGGGAAGAACGCCTGAAGGACGAGACGGGGTCGAAAATCCATCCCACCCAGAAGCCTGAAGCGCTGCTCCACCGGATCCTGCTCGCCTCGACGGCCAAGGGTGACACTGTGCTCGATCCCTTTTTCGGAACCGGCACGACCGGGGCCGTGGCAAAAAGGCTGGGCCGCCATTTCATCGGCATTGAGCGGGAGCGGGACTATATCGACGCGGCGAAGGCCCGCATCGCAAAAATCCGTAAGCTGAGCGATGACGCGATGGAAATCACCAAAGGCAAGCGCCAGGAACCGCGCATTCCCTTCGGCCTAGTCGTCGAGCACGGTCTCATCCGCCCCGGCGCCAAGGTGGTCGACCCGGCACGGCGCCATGCGGCCCGGGTGCGAGCGGATGGCTCCCTTGTTTGCGGTGATGCAACGGGCTCGATCCACAAGATTGCGGCCCATGTCCAGGGTCTTGAGGCCTGCAATGGCTGGACCTATTGGCACCTGCCCCGCAAAGACAGTCTCGTGCCCATCGATTTGCTGCGCAAGCAGTTGCGCGCCAGTCTCTATCCCACGGCATCGTAAGACGAGCACAAGGGGGCAGGCCTCAGCCCCCATCTCGCCCCCTTGGACGCAGGGGCGCAGCTCGCCGGGGCCCTTTTTGCCCCGTCATTCAGCGTGCGGGTGATACGAGTCTGCTGTCAGCATGAGATTGCTTACAGTGATGTCTCGGGCAGTGATGTCTCGGGGGGAGGGAACCATGCTTCGTGTTATCCGCCCAATTGCCACATGTGCTCTCGTCCTCTGCACCGGCGCGGCCTGCTCTGGCGAGATGGCGCAGCGTCCCCACATCGCAGGACAGGAAAGGGACATGCCGTTGGCGGTAAACCCGGTCCATTATTTTGAAATCCCCGTGACCGATATGGATCGCGCCATTCGGTTTTATGAAACCGTGTTCGGTTTCGCCTTCCGGCGCCAACGCATTGATGGCTATGACATGGCCCTTTTTCCCCGTGCGGACGGCATGGCCGGCGCCAGTGGCGCCCTTGCCAAAGGGGATGTCTACCGGCCGTCCCACAACGGGGCCATTCTCTATTTCGATGTGGCCGATATTGACGACGTGCTCCAGCAGGCCGAGGCCGCAGGGGCAAAAATTCTGTATGCAAAGAAAGATATCGGGGACGCAGGCTATGTCGCCGAGATCGAAGACAGCGAAGGCAATCGCATCGCTCTGCATTCCCTCAAGAAGTGACCGCCCGCCCCGTCTGCAATGGGGCAAGGGTGGCCGGGTCCGGCCCCGCGGTAGATGGCGGGCGGGTGGAAGAACCGCGGTGCCGGCACCGGACCTGGGACCCGAACGGCTATCCGTGCCCCGCAACGACATTCCCACTTCACCGCCTGCAAAGCAAGCTCTAAATCGCAAATTCTGCTACTTGCCGCGCAGGCCTGAGGGACCAGATCATTTGGTGAGGCCGGAGGCCTGCCGCCCCTGCGCTGAAAACAAGGGCCCCTCACCCTCCAAAACATGGCTCGCCACCTTGCGCATCACGGTCGGCAGGCCGGCCCCGGCAAGATCGGCGGGTGCGATCCACCGGCCCTCAAGGCGGCGCGCCTCGCCTGCGCCCACCCGCCCGGTCCAGACCGTCAGCTCCAGATGGAAATGGGTGAAGGTGTGGCGCACCAGGCCCGGCACTGCCTCCCAGGTGGCTGGCGCAGGCCCGTCCCGGTGCGGATCAGGCGCCGGATCACGGGCGGTCCAGAACCCGGATGCCGGGAAGACGGTCATGCCGGCAAGCAGGCCCTTGCCCGCACGCTCGCACACCAGCACCGCACCATCGGGACGGCTCAACCAGAAGGCCGCCCCCTGACGAACCGGCTTTTCCGCCTTGGGCCGTTTGGCGGGCAGGCGCCCCGTGCTGCCAGCCGCCCGCGCCTGGCAGGCGCCCGCAAGAGGGCAGGCCGTGCAGTCCGGACTGCGGGGCGTACAGATGGTTGCCCCAAGATCCATCACCGCCTGGGCATAATCACCGGGCCGTTTGAAGGGCGTCATGGTCTCAGCAAGTGCCCGCAATTCGGGCTTGGCATCGGGGAGAGGCGATTCCACGGCGTGGTAGCGGGCCATGACCCGTTCCACATTGCCGTCCACGACGACGGCCCGCCGACCGAAAGCAATGGCGGCAATGGCCGCTCCCGTATAGGCGCCGATCCCGGGCAAATCCCGTAACCCCTCTTCCGTATCGGGAAATTCACCTCCAAGATCAAATGCCACCCGCTGGGCGCAGGCATGCAGATTGCGCGCCCGGGCATAATAGCCAAGCCCCGCCCAGGCGCTGAGGACCTCCTCGCGCGGCGCACGCGCCAAGGCGTCCACCGTGGGCCAGCGCGCGGTGAACGCTTCGAAATAGGGAATGACAGCGGCCACGGTGGTCTGCTGCAGCATGATCTCGGACAGCCAAACCCGGTAGGGATCGGCCTTTTGCGGCGCGGTCCCGGGAGCGGAATGGGGCGGCACACGCCACGGCAGGTCGCGGGCATGGGCGTCGTACCATCGCAGAAGCTGTGTTGCAGGGGCGGTCATGGGCGGTCCACGGCGATTGCAGGGCAGAAATGTGGGTTTGGCGGGCAAGATGTCTTGCCATGGGCCTTCGATGAGGGCACCTATGGGCGCCCACCGTCCAGCGCGATTGGTAGAATCATGAGTGATTCAGACGACGAGAGGCAAAGTGCCCTTGACGATTTTCCGTCAGCGGCGACGGGCGAGCGGATGAACCGGCCGCAAGACACGCTGCCTGACAACCAGGACGCAGGCGCATTATCAGGCATTTCATCGCTTAAGCGCGCCCGCCTTCTCGACACGACCGTCATGCGCCGCGCGCTCAACAGCACCCACACCCGCGCGCCTAAGACGAGGGGACCCATTCGCTCGGCGCGCCGCATCGCCGGCGCTGTTCAAAAGGTGGCGGGCCCAGCCTATCGCAGCCACAGCCGGCCGGGTCATGATCTCGGCGCGGCCTGGGCGCAAATCGTGGGCGAAACACTCGCCCATATGACCCGTCCGGACCATTACCAACCGGGCAAGGGCGCGGCCAATAACGGCGTCCTCACCATCCGGGTCGCCGGCGCATTTGGCCTTGATATTCAGCACCTGCAGCCGCAGATCATCGATCGGGTCAATGCCCATTTCGGCTATCGGGCCATCGACCGTATCAAGATCATTCAAGGCCCCCTGCCGGAAGCCACCCGGCCCTTGACCCCAAGCCGGCAAAAGGCCATCAGCCCGGCCGATCAGAGCACCATCACCGATCACACCAAAGCCGTGACGGATGACCGGCTGCGAAACGCGTTGGAAACCCTCGGCAAAGGCATTTTCGCGCGCACACCGGACGCGTGAGGCGCCGGGCGCCGTCCATCATCCGCACACAACGCGCCATCCCTTATCGCGCAGGTGCAGAGCCGGCAACCGCCGTCTCGACCGGCGCGATCTGCACGGGCGCCACATCATAGATGTAAGGATGGGCCAGCCGGACGCCCCCTTGGGGAGGCAGGACCGGTTCAGCCAGGCCATCGCGCAAGGTCGTGCCCCCGAACTGTCGCACGGAGCGCACGCCAGCAAGGGACGGCGCCGCAAGGCTTTCCTCCGTACGCCCCAAATAGAGCAGATAGCGCCCGTTCACCGGCGAATCGAAAGTCAGGTCGACTTCCGCAGGCCCAACAATCCGTGCGGCAATGATCTTCGGCACACCGCGACCGGCCCGCCCCTTCTCATTGTACAAAGTGAATCCCAGATTGGACGGCGGCCGAATGCCATTGGCCGGAGGATAAAGGCCTGGATCCTCCACAAGTTCCGTACTCACCCCATCAAAGGAGACGCGCAAAACGCTCAAGGACCGCTGGGTGACCGAGCGGATCGTAATTGGCGCATCAGGGCGCCCCTGCAGGGCCGAGAAGAGACGGGCCCCCAGATGCTGCCCCATCATGTAATAGCCTTCCGGCGACAGATGGGTGTGGTCTCCGTCGGGCTCGGCCGGATAGCGGGCCTGATAGACGAATTCGGCGGCCCCGAAATGGGCATCGGGATCCTCGCGCACGACCTCAAGAACATGGGCGGGCACGATGCGGCGGAAATAGCCCTGGATCTGCGAGATCACAGCGGTCACCTGGGCGCCCGGTCCAAGCGCGTCCCGCGCGGCACCGCGCACCCGATCGAGCAGGAGGCGCAAGGCATCCTTATAGACAAAGGGCGCCTTCATCAGGGGACCGCGCCCGTCATCGCCCTGCCCCTGGATCCAGATGAAGCCGACCCGGTTTTGAACAGTGAACCCCTGGGCCCGGGCATGGGCAACGGCCATGGTCAGCTGGCGGACCATATTATCGAAAAAGACGAGCGGACTGCTGGTCTCTCTCAACTGCACGGCCCGGCCGCCATCATTGACATAATGGGCGTGACGCTCGTCACTCATGGCCACGGCAAAATGTCCGCCTGCGGGGGTCGCCTGAAGGCCGGCGGCCTCGTCTGGGAAAATGTCCTGGGGCCGGGTCATCAGCTCCAGGATGGACCGCCCGCCATGGCCTGCGTGAAAATGCAGGATGGCCGGTGGATCGAGGCCCGCCTGGCGATGCTTGGCAAGCAGATGGGCGACCATGGAAGAACCATGGGTTTCCCGCACCGCCTCATGGAGCGCCTGGAACCCCCGGAAAAGTTCCGGTTCGAGGGCAGTGCTCTCAAAGCCGAGCCCCATCAACCGGTCGTCTCCGAAATCAAGCCCGAAAGCCTTTGCCGGATCGACAGGCTCTTCCGTCAGAACGCGGACATCCGTCTTTCGCGTGATACCAACGGACAGGGATTGCCCCAGGCTCATGACGATGAACAGGGGCTTTTCAGGCACCGATGGAGCAGGCGTGGGGTCGGGCTGGCCCGGCGGCGGCGTCCGGACCGGGTCCGGTTGGACGACAGCCTGAACCGGTTGTGCAGGAGGCGGCGCGGGCGCGGCGCGCGCGCTGAGGCGCAAGCCGCGTAAATAACTCAGCGTTGCCTCGCCGGGCAGGATGAGCCGCTCTGGACCCTGCGCGCGCAGCGCCCCCAGGGGGCCAAGACCCACGACAAAACTCACTGCGAAGAGGGCTGCGAAAATCGCGCGGCACCGTCGGACCATGGCCGTCACCTGTCTCGGAATCGCCTGTACCGGAATCAAACGGGGAGCAAAGCACAGCTTAGGCTTGCCAAGACACCGGGGAAATCCTGTGGCGGTGCGAAACCGCGATTGGGCCTTACGGGTTGTCCTGAGGGGCTCGTGCTCTCCTTCAGCATCAGTCATGATCCGACCGCAATTTCATCGAATGGACGGCATTGTTCGCCGTTATCGACGTCACAGGTCACATCCACGGGAGAAGCATAAATGGCCAAGATGGGTCTCAGAACAGGTCTTTTCGCATTCGGCACACTGGCCTTAGCCGGGGCCATCGGGCTTACCGTCTCGCTGGTCGCACCGCGCGCCGATGCGGAAGATGAAGCGCCGAAGGTCACGAAGGAAGACGTCCTGAAAAACGCGGAATTCGGCCGGCCCGGCGACGTCGTTCTGGGGGAAGCGGACGCCCCCATTGAGGTGATCGAGTATGCCTCAACGACCTGCGGGCATTGCGCGGCCTTCAAGACCCGCACCTTTCCCCAGTTTAAATCCGCTTACATCGACACAGGCGTCGTCAAATACACCCTGCGGGAATTCCCGACCGCCCCCGTGGTGCTGTCCGCCTCCGCCTTCATGCTGGCCCGCTGTGTGGATGAGAGCCGCTATTACGGGCTGATCGATGTCCTCTTTAAGACCCAGCGGACCTGGGCCTATGTGCGCAGCGCCGAGGAGGGTCGCGACAAGCTGAAGGCCATCGCGCGCCAGGCCGGCGTCAGTGAAACCCAATTCGAGGCCTGCCTCTCCGACGATGCCGAATATCAGCGCATCCGCGCCGTTCAGACCCAGGGTACGGATGTGTTCGGCGTGCGCGCCACCCCGAGCCTCATCATCAATGGCGAACTTGTGCAGGGCTTCCAGAGCTTCGAGCAGCTCTCCACCGCCCTCGACAAATATGTGCCCGAAGACGCCCGTGAGCAGGTCGAGGCCGCGAAGGCTGCCTTGAAGGCGGAGGAGACGGACTAACCCGTCCCTCGACGCGGTCTTGTTTCGGGGCGGCGAATCGCCCAACCCTTCAATGGGTTTTGTGGCATGGGGCGTCCGGATTATCAGGGCGCCCTGTTTTTTGCCCCCTCCCCCTTTACCGCAAAGGCTGTCGTCGGGCCCGGTGCCGGACCCGACGGGGCCATGACAAAGGGCACCCCGTGAAATTCACCCGGCTGCGCCTCCAGGGATTCAAGTCCTTCGTGGACCCGACCGTGCTCGAAATCGAGCCCGGGCTAACGGGCATCGTGGGGCCCAATGGCTGTGGCAAGTCGAATCTGGTGGAAGCCTTGCGCTGGGTCATGGGGGAGACGTCGGCGAAAAGCCTGCGCGGCGCCGGGATGGATGACGTGATTTTCGCCGGAACCTCCGGCCGTCCGGCACGCAATATGGCGGAGGTTGCGCTCCATATCGACAATGAGGAGCGCCGCGCGCCGCCTGCGGTCAATAGCGAGGACCAGCTTGAAATCACCCGCCGTATTGAGCGGGAGTCAGGGTCCGCTTATCGGATCAATGGCCGGGACATGCGGGCCCGGGACGTGCAGCTCCTCTTCGCGGACCTTTCCTCCGGCGCCCATTCGCCGGCCCTTGTCCGCCAGGGCCAGATCGGCCAGCTCATCGCCGCAAAGCCCCAGAACCGGCGCATGATTTTGGAAGAGGCCGCCGGCATTTCCGGCCTTCACAGCCGACGCCATGAGGCAGAACTTCGGCTCAAGGCAGCGGAAACCAATCTCACGCGTCTTGAAGACGTGCTCGGCGAGCTCGACACCCAACTCGGCGCCTTGAAAAAACAAGCCAAGCAGGCGGAACGCTATCGGGGCCTTTCCGACAAAATCCGCAAGGCAGAAGCCATCTCGCTTTTCCTGCGCTGGCGCGAGGCGACCGAAGCGGTGCTGGCGAGCGAGACCCTGTTTCGCGACCAGGAGCAGGACGTGGCCCGGCTCGCGGCCGAGAACGCCACTGCGGCGCGGCTGCAAACGGAGACCGCGGATGCGCTGCCACCCTTAAGAGAAGCCGAAGCGGGCGCAGCGGCAGCCCTGCACCGATTGACCGTCGAGCGGGAGTCCCTCGACCAGGACGAGGCGCGGGCACGGGATCAGGCCAAGCGCCTTCTGGCCCAACTTGAACAGATTGAAGCGGACATCCAGCGCGAACAGGCTGGCCTCTGCGATGGCGAACAGGAGCTGGCCGACCTTGTCGAAGAAGCCCAGGGGCTGCTGCGCGCCGGCGAGGGCCATGGGGACCGCCTGTCCAGCGCCCGCGCCACCCACAACTCCCAAAAGACTGCCCTTGGCGAAGCAGAAGAAAAGCTCGAAGCCGCGACGCGGGACAGTGCCGACCATGAAGCGCGCCGGTCCGCAGCGCGGCGGCGGCAGCAGGATCTGACCGCCCGGCGTGAGCGTCTCACCCGGGACATGGAGAAGGTCGCCGCTGACCACCAGTCCTTGGAAGCCGAGGCTGGTTCGGCCGATCTCGACGCCGCCAAATCCGAACTTGAGGCTGCGGAACGGGCCCAGACTGATGCCGATCAAGCCGCTTCAGCAGCTGAGACCGCCCGTATTGAGGCTCAGGCGGCCGAAACGGCGGCCCGCGAACCGATCCAGGAGGCGGACCGGGCCTTGAGCGCCCTTAAGGCCGAAGCGAAGACCCTGGCCCAGCTCTGCGAAAGTGCGGATGGCGATGTCTGGCCGCCGGTTCTGGACGCCATTACCGTCACGCCGGGCTATGAAGCGGCTCTTGGGGCGGCCCTGGGCGATGATCTGGAGGTTTCGGCCGAGACGGATGCGCCCATGCATTGGGCCTCCCTGCCGCCTTATGAGCCGGCACCGGCCCTGCCTGCGGAAGCCCGGCCGCTGAGCGAGCTGGTCCAGGCCCCGGATGCCCTGGCCCGCCGCTTGTCCCAGGTGGGCGTCGTCGATGATCGGGATGGAAAGGCCCTTCAGGAAAGACTCGCGCCGGGCCAGCGCCTTGTCACACGGGATGGCGACCTTTGGCGCTGGGACGGCATGACCGTCGCCGCCGATGCGCCAACCCCGGCCGCGGTGCGCCTCAAGCATCGAAACCGCCTCAAAGAGGTGGAGCAGGAGCTTCAGACCGCCGAATCCCAGGCCCAAATGGCCCGTGAGGCGGGCGCAAAGGCCCGTGAGAGGGTCGAAGCCGCCACAACGCGGGAAAAAGACGTTCGCAACGCGGTTCGAAGCGCGCAGCAAGTCCTGAGTGCGGCCCGGAACCGGCTTTCGGAGCTTGAAAAGAAAGCATCCCGCCACCAGGAGCGCCTTGCAGGCCTGACGGAAGCCGCGCGCCGCTTGGCCCGCGAGGCCGGCGATCTCGACATGGATCTCGCCGAAGCCGCCGCAGCTCTTGACGACGTAGAAGCAAAGCCCGATCCGGCCATCGCCCTAGGCGAGCACAAAGAGACTGTCGCGGCGCTGCGGCTGGCGGTCTCCGAGGCGGCCCGGGCTTGCGATGATCTGGAACGCGAAGAAACGGCCCGGCAAACGCGGCTTGAGGCGATCGAGAAAACCCGCAGCGGCTGGGAAGGGCGCAAGGCCCGCGCCGCGGATCAGCTCCAAAGCCTCGCCGCCCGGCGTGATGAGGCGCGCGAGGAGTTGAAAACGGTCGAAGCGCTGCCGGCCGAGATTCATGAGAAGCGCACGGGCCTTCTGGAGGCCCTTGAGGCGGCTGAAAGCCGGCGCCGGGTGACTGCCAACCAGCTTCAGGAGGCTGAGAACCGCCAGCGGGAGATCGATACCGCCGCCAAAACCCTCCAGGCCGCCCTTTCGGAGGCGCGGGAAGCCCGCGCCCGCCAGGAAGCCACCCTTCAGGCCCAGAAAGCCCGCATTGAAGACGCCGAAGCTCGTATCCGCGAGGCCATGGACTGCGCCCCTGAAGCGGTTCTGGAAACCGGCGGCGTGGAAGCGGGCGAAGAGCTGCCGCCCCTTGATGAGGTCGATCGCAAGCTGGAGCGCCTGAAACGCGAGCGCGAGAATATGGGCGCGGTCAATCTGCGCGCCGAAGAAGAGGCCAAGGAGTATCTAGAGCGCCTTGAGACCATGAATACGGAGCGCGAGGACCTGCTCCAGGCCATTGGCAAGCTGCGCCAGGGTATTGCCAGCCTGAACAAGGAGGGTCGCGAGCGCCTTTTGGCCGCCTTCGACGTGGTCAATGGCCATTTCACGGAATTGTTCACCAGCCTGTTTGGCGGCGGCACGGCCCATCTGGAGCTTGTGGAGTCGGATGATCCGCTCAATGCGGGTCTGGAGATTTTCGCCCGCCCGCCGGGCAAGAAGCTGAGCAATCTGTCGCTTTTGTCGGGTGGTGAGCAGGCCCTGACGGCATTGTCGCTGATTTTCGCCGTGTTCATAGCCAATCCGGCGCCGATCTGCGTCCTTGATGAGGTGGACGCCCCCCTTGATGACGCCAATGTGGAGCGGTTCTGCAATCTGGTGGACGAAATGTCCGGCCGCACCGAGACGCGCTTCCTGGTCATCACCCACCATGCGTTGACCATGTCGCGGATGAACCGGCTTTATGGGGTGACGATGGCCGAGCGGGGCGTGAGCCAGCTCGTCAGCGTGAACCTCCAGGAGGCCGAACAGGTCGTTGCCATGGGCTGACGACGGGGCCGCAGCAAAATAATCCTGCGAAAACAATATATTAAGCGATTAACCCGGGTGCTTGACTAAGGATAGCGCGCTCGTTAGGTTGCGCGCGATCTCAAGACGAAAGACGCTTATTTTTTGACAGGGGATGGGCGATTTCGGGCACTCAAGACGATGACCGCCGATCGGAAGACCGCCAAACCGGTCCTTCCCGTCCGGAAACGGGCATCCGACCCGATAAACACGCACCCTCCCCGTCTCTCCAAGACGTCGCGGAGCGCTTGCGGATCGCCCAGGACCGTTTGTCACAGGATGACCCGGACGGAACCCCGTCCCACGGACCGTCCAGTGATACCGGCAAAGGGTTGAACGCGGCTCTTCGTATGGGAACGGACTTCGTCGCTGCGGTCGTCGTTGGCGCCGGCCTCGGATGGTTCCTGGATCAGGGATTGGGCACCTGGCCGATCATGTTCCTGATCTTCTTCCTGTTCGGGGTGGCAGCAGGGTTTCTCAACATGGTCCGCACCGCCAACAAATTGGGGGTCGGATCCGCGCCGCCGCCGGGATCATCCGGACACGGTGGGGCGGGCACTGAGTAATGGCGGTCCAGCGCTCCGCAAGGGCAGCGCGGCGCCACCGTGAAATGGGAATGATCCGTCCGATGGCCTTGGGGGCCCGGATGGAGCGACTGGAAGGACGCAATCGTGGCCGAAGGTGGTGAACACAGCCCGCTCGAACAGTTTCTGATCAAGCCGATCCTGGAGATCCAAGTCGGCCAATATGATGTGTCGCTGACCAATTCCAGCCTGTTCATGATCTTTGCAACAGCGGGCATTACGGCCTTCCTGACCCTGAGTATGTCAGGGCGGGCCATGGTGCCGGGGCGCTGGCAGAACCTTGCCGAGATGAGTTACGAGTTTGTCGCGGATATTGTTCGATCGACCTCGGGCACGGAGGGAATGAAATATTTCCCGCTCGTGTTCTCGCTGTTCATGTATGTGCTGTTCTGTAACCTCCTTGGCATGATGCCCTATTCTTTCACGGTCACGTCCCACATCATCGTGACGTTTGGCCTTGCCTTGGTCGCCATCTTGGCCGTGCTCGTGATCGGCTTTGCGCGCAATGGCCTTGGCTTTTTGAAACTGTTCGCCCCATCGGGCGTCCCCCCCTTCCTCCTGATCCTGATCATCCCGATCGAAGTGATCTCCTTCCTGACCCGACCTGTCAGCCTTGCCGTTCGCTTGTTTGCGAACATGCTGGCCGGCCACACCATGCTGAAGGTTTTCGCAGGCTTCGTCGTTGGACTGCTCTCGATTGAAGGTTTGGGCGCCCTGTCGGCCGTTGTGCCCTTGTTCGCCGCCGTGGCGATCACGGGCCTTGAGTTTTTGGTGGCTTTCCTCCAGGCCTTCATCTTCGCGATGTTGACCAGCATCTACCTCAATGATGCGCTTCACCCGAGCCACTGATCGCCATGTTACCGGGCGCCGGTCCGACTGGATCCCGGCGTGGCCGCGTTAACGAATGACCAACAGACCTTGAGAGGAGTTCTTCCCATGGACGCTGATGCCGCCAAGCTGCTCGCCGCCGGCCTTTACGCTTTCGCCCTGATGGGTGCCGCGCTCGCCATTGGCAACATCTTCGCAAACTATCTGCAGGGCGCGATGCGCAACCCGTCCGCTGCTCCGCAGGAACGCACCATGGTTTACATCGGCTTCGCCCTGGCGGAAGCAACGGGCCTGTTCGGCCTCGTGATGGCTTTCGTTCTGATTTCGAGCTGATCGCCTTTCGCAGCTTGGCGGGTGGCGCTTCGGTCCACCCGCGGCTGCATCCTATGGACCTCACGGATTTAAGACACTCTGAGACGTGAGAGCCCCAGGGACTTGGTTGATGCCTTGAGGACACGGCGGAACACACCGCCCCTGAAGAGGCTGATCGACCGGAGCCCAAATGCGGATCATCGGCCATAAAGGTCAGTGTCCGTCTCTATATGACATCGATTTATCCGCGATCAGGACGTCAGACCATGGCAGCGCCCGAACCGTCTCAATCCGCCGCGACCAAGACTGGTGCAGACAGTCATGGCCCCAATGCCCACGGTGATGACCTGATCGAGTCCACCGGCGCGCACGGCGACAGCGAAGCCAAGGGCTTGCCCCAGCTTCAGCCCGAAAACAGCCTCTTCGTCAGCCAACTTGTTTGGCTCGCGATCACATTCGGCTTCCTCTACATCGTCATGGCCCGGTTCGCCCTGCCACGCATCTCGACCGTGATCGAGGAGCGGCGGGACAAGATCGCCCTCGACATTGACAAGGCCGGCGCCTTCAAGCGTGAAACGGACGAGGCCATTGAGGCCTATGAGACCGCCCTGAAGGAAGCCAAGGCCCGGGCCCAGAAAACGATCGAAGAAACGCGCCGGCGGGTGAAAGCCGAGATGGAAGACATCCGCACCAGCACGGAGCAGGAACTCGACGAGAAACTGCGGACTGCGGAAACGCGGATCGACTCGGCCAAGGAGCGCGCGCTTTTGAACATTCGCGACGTGGCTGCCGATCTGACCCGGAGCATTCTGGACAAGGTGCACCATGACGGTGCGCCGAATGACAACATGATCGCGCAGGCGATTGATACGGAGCTGAGCGCGCGGAACCTGAACTGAGGCTTGGGTTCGAGGCGGCCATTGCGTATCTCGCCTCACCGCGCCTTTCGCCACGGTTCGAGCCCGGCGCCTTCACTAGCGGAGTTGACCAGTGTTTTCCGATCCGACCTTTTGGGTTGCCGTCTCCCTGCTCCTGTTCCTGGGCCTGCTGATTTATCTCGGTGTCCCGAAAGTGGTGACGGACGCCCTCGACGCCCGCACGGAACAAATCCGTAAGGAAATCGAAGACGCGCGGCAGCTTCGTGAAGATGCCCAGGCCATGCTGTCCGACTATCGGCGCAAGCAGAAACTAGCCGAGGACGAAGCGAAGACCATTATCGAGACCGCCCAGAAAGAAGCGGGACGCTACGCCGAGGAAACGCGGCTCGCCATTCAGGCGCAGATGGCCCGCCGTGCCGAGCTTGCCGAAAAGCGCATCGCGCGGGCGGAACAGGCAGCCATTGCAGAAGTCCGGGCCGCCGCTGCGGACGTCGCGGTCGCAGCCGCCCAACGCGTACTCGTCGACAGCTTGGATGAGCGCACGGACGCCCAATTGATCAACACGGCGATCAAGGAGCTGCCCTCCCGCCTGAACTGATCCAGGGCGAGCGCTTTTGTGGACAGGCTCCCCCCCCACCAGGGATTGAGGTTTGACGCGCCGTTCTCGATGAGCGGCGCGTTTGTCGTTTGCGGGCCCGGATTTTGTGATCTCATTGGGGGAGCGGGAGAGCGGCCTGCCGGAAGAGTGGCCCCCAGGACGGCTAGTGTGGCGGGTCAGGAATTCGCCCGCATGATCGGCGGGCTCCGTAGCGAAT
>CAYUYV010000084.1:0-4013 GCA_964449455.1 uncultured Alphaproteobacteria bacterium
GACGTCTCATGCGGACTTCTGATCCACGACACTAGCACATCTTTGTTTGTGCAGCGACGTATCCAGACGGATGCCAACTTGCGCCTGTCTCATCCGTCTGGGCGGCTGCACCAGGATCCGGGTACCCACACCCCGCAGCCCCCTCTCAGACAATCCAGAGGGGTCATCCTCTGGGCCGAAAGCCGCCAAGCCACCAGGCCAGGATCAGCGCCACAAGGGACGCCATGTGGAAGGCCACCAGCAGGTCGAGATAGGCCAGTTGATCCGAGTCAGGACGGAATGCATCCGGCACGTCGATGATCCAGTCCCGCAAAACGGTGTAGAGCACAATCTGGCTCAAGGCGGCCATGGCCAACAGAACGCCGCCCACAACACGGCCCGTCACCAGCGTCACGACCACGAGGACATCAAGGATCAGATAGGCAACATCCAGACTCTGCCATTTGAGCGGCGCTTTGGACCAGTCGAAGCCTGTGAGCCCCGCCATGTTCAGAATGTGCACAAGCGCGCCATAGGCATAAAAGAGCGCCAGCCCCCATAGGATGGCCCGCCCGATCCAGCGGAACCAGGATGCCCCCACCTTGGTGCGTTCCTGTCCATCCACCATAGTTTGTCTCCGTGCGGTGAGCCCATCCCGTGCGCTCGGTGATCAACAAAACAAGCCCTTTGTGTCTATCACGGGATCTATGTCGCGCCGAGCAAGGGCAAGATCGGATGCAAGACCGGTCCCGCCATCGGCGCTATACCGATCCTGCCACGGAGGATTAGCGCCCATGGCAGACCTTGGCCTGTCCCCGGCAGACCCGCGCTGCCTGAACACGCTCCATCTGTATTTGGATTAAATGGAAGACCGGGACAGCTCTCCCATGGGGACGATCCGGTGAGCCCGGACACCCTGACCCGCCACCACTTGCAGACCTTCGATTCGAGCGTCTCGGACAACCAGGCAGCCGATCCATTGCGCTTCTGCCCGCTCGCCGCGGTCGTCCGCGCGACAATTGTGACAATCTTGCCCACCCCTGGCCATTCGGTGGATCACCAGTCCCTTTTGATAAAAGGGCATGCGCACAGAATTGTGATGACGGGCGACGCGATCTTTGATGAGGATCAATGAGCATGGCGTCGAATTGCAGGCATTTGCGCCGATGGCTTGGCCAGTCGAGAGACCATCTCGACACTGCGGACTTAAGCCATAGCCCAGCCCACCACCCATTTATCGCCCCATGATGGGGGTGCACCGATACGGCAAGCGATGGGCACGGTGCTGACACGCAACACTTGCCAGGTTGCACTGACCACCGGGTTTCGCGCTCGCTCCGGCTGCGGAGCGTATGGGGCGCGGTTTCCGCGTGCACGGACGTCGTTGGGCATGCAGATCGTGCGTTGTGCATGCAGCAAGCCACTGCCGTTTGCCACGATCGCTCAAAGGGTTAGGCTGCAATGCAACCAAAATACATGATATTTTTTATTTGTGTACTGAGGAATCGGCACGTTGCACGGATGCCTCACATGACCAATTAGTGGATCCGAATGGCGATCCCGGATCGTTTTTTTGATGCGCCGGGGATATGAGCTGACTATGAGTCAGGAACTCGAGTATAGTAATGGCGTGTTCTTCTTCATCCTTTTGTTGAGACACTGAAGATTATGGGATATCAGGTTGAATTGATCGACCGGGAGAGGCTGCTTCTGGTCGACCTTCACGGGCTGGTTTCAATTCATGACCGGATGGCGATGTTGGACGAGGTCCTGTTCCACGTCCGGGAACACCATCCACGCCTATGCATCCTGGACCTGTCGATGATGTCGCAGGCCAATCGGGAAATCGAGGAACTGGTCTTTGCGGATCTTGTGGCCGGTCACGCCTTTTGGCTGCGCTCGCTGCGTTTCGCGATCATCCACGCCGCCGACTTCACGCCGACCATCATCCTGGCCGCGTTCATGCGGCGGGAAGGCTTAAGGGTGTCGGAGTTCCATCTGCGGTCCCCGGCCACAACAGGCCGCCACTGACCGGGCCATCGGTTTCAGGCACGAAAAAGCCCGCGCCAGCGAGGCTGGAGCGGGCTGCAAGTCACGTCTCAGCGCGTACACGTCTCAGCGCCTCATCAGCGCGTAAAAGGTGTCGCAATCACAGGCCCGTTGCGCTCAAAGCGACAATGCCGAGGCCAAGAGCGGCACTCACGATATAAGACACATAGCCCAGTATGTGAGACGGATAGGATCCCGGCTCGAACGCCATGGAGCGCAACGCTTCACCCATCGGCATGCCGTTGCGCGCGAGAAGCTGGAAGCCCGTGAACAGGCACAGCACGGAAATTGCGCCGAACAGGGCGTTATCGGGGGCCAGAGCGCCCTCGCGATACAGAAATGCAACGCCGGCGAGAGTCGCCACAGCGGCAAGATTTATGAGCGCAGACCACAGGAAGCTCATCACGATTCTCCTTCATAGGCGGCACCGGATCCCGGAACGCCGCCGGTCAGTCCCCACAGGGACCTGATTGGATCGTGCCCTTTCACTCCTTATAGTACCAGTCCATATGAAAGGGGATTGTGGCCTGGTCAAGGCTACACGGGATAGTCCCCGCAGCCGGGACCGGCCTCGCGCATGAGGAATGCCATGACTCTGACACCAAAGGACGGCGTCTGGAACATTTATCTGTCCGGTGAGATCCACACCGACTGGCGCAATCAGATCGCCGCGGAGGCTGAAAGCCTTGGCCTGCCCGTTGAGTTCTCAAGCCCGGTGACCGACCACGCCGCCAGCGATGCCTGCGGCACCGAGATCCTGGGGCAAGAGCAGAACGCCTTTTGGGGCGACCACAAGGGCGCCGGCCTCAACGCCATCCGCACACGGACCCTGATCGATTGGGCCGATATCGTCGTGGTGCGCTTCGGCGACAAATACCGCCAGTGGAACGCGGCCTTCGATGCGGGCTATGCCGCGGCCATGCAGACACCGCTCATTGTCCTCCATGATGAAACCCTGACCCATGCCCTGAAGGAAGTGGATGCGGCGGCCATGGCCGTGGCCAGCACACCGGGTCAGGTCGTCCGTATTTTGTCCTATGTCATCCGCGGCACCCTGTAAGCCGCAGCGCACCCAGCAGCCGAAAGATGTTGTGCCATGATGTTTCCCGACTTCGACCCCGTCGTCTTTTCCATCGGATGGTTCAGCCTGCGCTGGTACAGCCTCGCCTATATTGCGGGGCTGATGCTGGGCTGGTTCTACATCCGGCATCTGCTGGCCACACCGCGCCTTTGGGCCGGCGGCAAGGCGCCGATGGCGCCGGAGCAGGTCGATGATCTTCTGGTCTGGGTGACCCTGGGCGTTATCCTGGGCGGGCGGCTCGGCCATGTGCTCTTCTACAATGCCGGCCACTACTTCTCCAATCCGCTGGAGATCCTGCAGGTCTGGAACGGCGGCATGTCCTTCCATGGCGGCCTGCTCGGCACCGCTCTTGCCATGATGCTTTTCGCCCGGCGCCATGGCCTCACCTTGTTCAGCGTCGGCGACCTGGTGGCCGCTGCAGTGCCATTCGGCATTTTCTTCGGCCGGATCGCCAATTTCATCAATGGGGAGATTGTCGGCTCACCGACCACCATGCCCTGGGGCATCATCTTTCCCGATTGGGGCTCTGAACCGCGTCACCCGGCCATGCTTTATGAGGCAGCCCTCGAAGGTGTGGCCCTGTTTTTAGTCCTGCGCTATCTGACCCATGCCCGCGGCGCGCTTATGCGGCCGGGGCTCACGGCGGGTGCCTTCCTCATCGGCTATGGCGTGTTTCGGATCTTCTGTGAGCTGTTCAAGATCGTCGACTACCGGCTCGTGGCACCGCCCCTGCCCATCACCAAGGGCATGGTCCTGTCTGTCCCGATGCTGGCCGCCGGACTCGTGATCATCTGGCTTGCGACCCGGGCCGTTCAGGCGGCCCAAGGGGCCCCGGGCAAACCGGCCCAGGAAAGCGCCTGACCCGGTGCGCCCCAAACCCGGTGCGCCCCAAACCCGGTGCGCC
>CAYUYV010000084.1:4113-15723 GCA_964449455.1 uncultured Alphaproteobacteria bacterium
ACCCGGTGCGCCCCAAACCCGGTGCGCCCCAAACCCGGTGCGCCAGTCTCGAGACTGGCGCATTCCAGTGAGAGCCGTGTCCATGGGACGATAGCGCAACCCAACCCGTTCTCGGCTGCGCCGCGAAGCAATCCAGAGTCACCAGCGCCGAAATCTCCGCTCTGGATTGCCTCCTTGCTTTGCACCTTACAATGACGATATCCGGTCATTGTCCAGGTCCAAGATGCGGATGGATCAGCCGTCCGCCCCGGCGAAGGCATCGTCAACGACCCCTTCGCAGGCAGCGACTTCCCGATCCATAATGTCGAGCCATTCGCGGCCATAGGTGCGCACGAACCAGTCCCGCATACCGGCTGTCGCCTCGCGGAAGGCGGCCTTTTCTTCCGGCGTGGGGGCATAAATCTGGCCACCACCGGCCTTGAAAGCCTCATAGGCCGCGATCTGGCGGCGCATGGGCAGCGCCCGCGTCACTGTCTTCAGATGTTGAAAGCCATCATAGACGATCCGACGCACATCCGCCGGCAGGGTGGCCCAGGACTTCTCCGAAAACCACCACAACGCCCCCATATAGGAATGTCCGTCCAGGATCATATAGCGGATGTGATCGTGGAAATGCATGTTCACGATGTCCTGGACGCCGTTTTTGGTGCCTTCGACCACCCCGGTTGCCAGCGCTGTATAAAGCTCCGACCAGGCAATGGGCGTGGCATTGGCACCCAACATGCGCACCAGTTCCTGTTGGAGCGGCGCCGGGGTCGTGCGGATCTTGAGACCCTTGAGATCCTCGGGCTTGGTGATGGGCCGGCCCACGGTCGCGAAATTGCGCCAACCGCCCGTATTGGAAATCGTCATCAGGCGCATGTTCAGGCCGTTTGACAGCACCTCTTCCCGCAACAAATCCACAAGGGGGCCGTCAAACAGACACTCGGCCACCAGATCGTCACGCAAGGCGTATGGCAGATCAAGCACTTGGGCGGGGCCGAATATGTTCCCAAGTCCTCCGATCACGGTCATATGGACATCAAGAATGCCGCTTTTGAGGCCTTCAATGCATTCGCGTTCATTGCCGCAAAACTGTCCGGACGGGAAGATTTCCACCTTCACCCGACCATTGGTCCGGCTTTCCACATAATCCTTGAACACGAGAGAGCCGTCATAATCCTCGTCATCGGGGGAACCGAGCAGGCCGATGCGGATTGTCGTTTCACTCTTGGCCGGTGCAGTCCAGCTGGCACCAACGGCACAGATGAGTCCGATCAGGACAAACAGGATCGTCAGAACCGTGTTCTTGCGCATGGGGACACTCTCACGCAAAGCCGAGCAGGCGCGGCAGGGTCATGGTCAGCACCGGGAAATAAGTGACCAGAAAGATCACGGCGATTTCCACGGCAAGGAAGGGCAGCATTTCCTTGGCAATCACCTCGACTCGCTCCTCCGAGACCGTGGAAGCCACAAACAGGACAAGCCCCATGGGCGGTGTCGCAAGCCCGACCGTCACATTCACGCACATGACAATGGCAAAATGCAGCGGCTCCACCCCAAGCTTGATGAAGATGGGAGCAAGCAGCGGACCCAGAATGAGAATGGCCGGTCCCGCGTCGAGCACCATGCCAATCACAAGCAGGAAGATGTTGAGCATCAGGAGCATCAGGAACACATCATTCGAGATGCTGCTCAGGATCGTTGTCAGGGTCGCGGCAAGTCCGGAAACGGTCACGATCCAGGAAAAGGTCACGGCGGCGCCGACCAGCATCAACACCACACCGGATTGGACGGCCGCCGATTTGAAAATGGCCGGCAGGTCGGAGAATTTCAGCGTGCGGTGGACAAAGAGCCCGATAAAGAGGGCGTAACCAGCGGCAACGGCAGCGCTTTCTGTCGGTGTGAAAATGCCGGCAAGGATCCCCCCCAACAGGATGACAGGGGTAAAAAGGGCGAGCGCCGTACGCCGGGCCGCTGCAATCCGTTCGCCCCAGCTCGCCCGGTGCTGGGCCTTGGGATAGCCGCGCAGCTTCGACAGGATCGAGGTCACAGCGAACAGACCGGCCGTCACCAGAACGCCAGGCACCAGCCCGGCCGCAAACAGTCCGCCAACGGATACATTCATCACGAAGGCATAAAGGATCATAATGCCCGATGGCGGGATGATCGGCCCGATGACCGAGGACGCGGCCGTGACGGCTGCAGCAAAGCGCTGAGTGTAACCGCCCTGCGCCATGGCCGGGACAAAGACCTTACCCAGCGCCGAGGTGTCCGCCACGGCCGATCCGGAAATGCCGGCAAACAACAGCGAGGACAGAATATTCATCTGGGCAAGTCCGCCGCGTAAATGGCCAATCATCGCCTGGGCGAATTCCACCAGCTTGCGCGTGATCCCGGCCGCATTCATGACCTCGCCTGCCAGGATGAAAAAGGGCACGGCCATCAGGGGAAAGGAATCGATGCCGTTGTAAAAGCGCGAAAGGATGGCGGTGAAGAAGCGCCCCTCCCCATCCATCAGCAGGCTGAGCGCCGGCCCTACCAGCAGCGCGAAAAACATGGGCATGCCGGCAAAGAGCAGGAACAAGAAGATCCAGAAAAAACTCAAGGACATGGTGGATCCTCCGCCGGGGGCTTGGCTGGTGACTCAGCCGGAGCGCCCGCGGGCAACGGCGCGCGTCCCGTTACGAGCTCAATGGCGGAGCCCAAAAGCTGCTCGGCGCCGACAAGAAAGAGCGCCAGAAAAGCAGGCGGCAGAATGACATAGAACACGGCTGTCGGTACGGGCACAGCGGCGGCCCGCGTATCAAAGCTGCGGCCAATCAGGTCCCAGCCCTCCAGAAACAGGATGGAGATGAGCCACAAAGCCAGCAGAGTAAGCACAAGATCAAGCAAGGCCCGCGACCGGGGCGGCAGGGCTTCGTGGAACAGCGTGACCCGGATCTGGGCCCCGGCCCGCCAAGCCCAGGGCGCGACAAGCAAGGTAAGCCAGACCATCATGGTTTTGGCGACCTGTTCGGTCCAGGTCAGGCTGTCATTAAGACCATAGCGAAAGAGGATCTGCACCAGGACGATCCCCACCATGAACATCAGCAGGATCGCCGCCAGCCAGCGGCCCGCCATACACATCACGGCATTGAAGGCACCCAGGACATGGAAGGCCCGCATGGCGGCACCCAGAGGCGTGCCGGGCGGAAATGGGGGGTGATCAGGCTCCGCGCTGGAGATCATGGTGGCCTTTCTGTTTTTCGGCGGAGAACCAATGGTCAGGCCCCGTATTTCAGGCCCCGTATTTCAGGAACCGTATTTCAGGGACCGGCGCCTAGCGGGTCAGGACGCGCGCGACCGCGCTCTGCCATCCGGCATAGCGGCGGTCTGCCTCGTCGCGGGCGATGGCCGGCTCGAAGACCCGATCAAGGCGCCATTTGGCGCTCAGATCTTTTGGTCCATCGAACATACCCGCACGCAAACCGGCAAGATAGGCCGCGCCCAGGGCCGTCGTCTCAATCACCGCCGGGCGCTCAACCCGTCTTTGGGTGAGATCGCTAAGGCGTTGCACAAACCAGTCATTGGCAGCCATCCCGCCATCGACCCGGATGGCACCGGGCCCGGCCTCTCCGGGCATGTCCGCATCCATGGCCAGCATGAGGTCACGAGTCTGGAACGCCACGGCATCAAGGCCAGCGCGGACGATTTCGGCGGCCCCGGTATCCCGGTTCAGTCCCAAAATCGCACCCCGGGCATCGGGATCCCAATAGGGCGCCCCGAGCCCGACAAAGGCCGGCACGAGATAGACATCATCGTCATCGCGGGCATTTTCGGCCATAGCGGCGGACGCAGCCGCTGAAGGAATAGCCCCAAGCTGGTCGCGCAGCCATTGCACAGCGGCGCCGGCGATAAAGATACTGCCCTCAAGGGCATAGGCGGTTTCGCCGCCGATCCGGTAAGCGAGAGTCGTCAACAGGCGGTGGCGAGACAGGACCTTTGTGGCCCCTGTGTTCACAAGCGCAAAACAGCCGGTGCCATAGGTGGATTTCAAAAGGCCGGGTTCGAAGCAGGCCTGGCCGATCGTGGCCGCCTGCTGGTCGCCGGCCACACCGCGCAAGGGAACGGGGCTGCCCAGAATGGCCGGGTCGAGCGCGCCGAACTCCGCATCGCAGTCCTGCACCTGGGGCAGCATGGCCTCCGGGACACCGAACAGCGACAGCAAGTCCTTGTCCCAGGCAACGGCGCCAATGTCGAACAGCATGGTCCGTGCCGCATTGGTGACGTCCGTCGCGTGGACCGCGCCGCCCGAAAGGCGGAACAGCAGCCAACTGTCGATCGTGCCAAAGGCCAGCCGCCCGGCCTCGGCTTGCGCCCGAAGACCTGGCACTTCTTCGAGCAGCCAGGACAGCTTCGTGGCGCTGAAATAAGGATCGAGCAGCAGCCCGGTCCGTTCCTGCACCAATGGTCCGTGGCCCGCCTGTTCCAAATCGCGGCAGCGGGCGGCTGTGCGCCGGTCCTGCCAGACTATGGCATTGTGAACCGCACGCCCGGTTTCCTTGTCCCAGACCACGACGGTCTCGCGCTGGTTGGTGATGCCAATGCCGGCAAGCTGATCCGCGCTGATCCCGCCCTGGCCGAGCACATCGTGCAGCGTTGCAACCGTATCCTCGAAAATGCGTTCTGGATCGTGTTCCACCCAGCCGTCGCGCGGGTAAATCTGGGGCAATTCCCGTGCAGCGGACGCCACCGGGCTGCCATCCGCGGCAAACAGGATGGATCGCGTGCTGGTGGTGCCTTGATCGATGGCCAGGAGATACGCGCCGCGTCCCATTGTGCCTCTCTTCTGCGCGTTGTCCGCAGTCTTTCCCTTGGGTCTCGATGGTCTTGGGGAGCCTGATCTTTCGACCAGGGCCTGCAGCTCTTGCGTGTATTTACAGCCAAAGTTCAAACGGCTGACGCGAATTCTGGGGTTCCCTGTCCCCGCTCGGTCGCTACATTACGGTAAATGTGAAGGCAAGTCGCTGATCCTTAAGGTTTGGCGTTTTGGCCGCGCTTGAGGGCTCAGACCAAGGAAAAAGGGGTAGACCCATGACCGATCTCATTAAAGTGCGAAAACGGCCAGGGCTGTGGCTCGGGCTTGCGGCCATGGCCGGGGCGGCCATGACCATGGCCCCAACTGGCGATGCCCGGGCCCAGGAGGATGCCGACGACCTGCCCGAGGTCGAAACCAGCACCATGGACGAGCGCATGATCATCACAGCTCAGAAGCGGGAGGAAAGCCTGCTTGATGTGCCTGTCTCGATCACCTTGCTCGATTCGGCGCTGATCGAGGCGAGCTACAGTCGCAATATTGAGAGCCTGGCCAATGCGGTCCCGACCCTGAATTTCCGTAAGGGCAACACCACTCGAAACTCGGCTCTGTTCCTGCGCGGCATCGGCACGATCTCCTTCTCCACGGCGGCGGAACCCAGTGTATCCACCGTGGTCGATGGCGTGGTGTTGGCCCGTTCCGGCATGGCCTTCAGCGACCTTTACGATATCGAGCGCATCGAGATCCTGCGCGGCCCCCAGGGCACGCTGTTCGGCAAGAATGCGTCTGCCGGTGTGTTGAACATCATCACCAAGCGGCCGGGTGATGTGCTTGGCGGCGAGGTCTCCGTGAGTGGCTTCGAGGAAGGCGAATATCGGGTCAATGGTAGCGTTGATGTTCCCATTACAGATGATATCCGCTCCCGCTTCTCCGTGTTTTACGGCAGTTTTGACGGCAATATCACCAATCAGGCACCGCTGAGCGAGCCGCGCAATGACGAGGACCGGATCAATGGCTATGATCATATCGGGTTCCGCGGCATGGTCGAATGGGATGCCGCTCCGGGCGTGCTGTTCACCCTGATCGGCGATTACAGCGAAGAGGAAGATGATTGCTGCGCTGATGTTCTGACCACACCGCCCGATGGCAGCCCCCTGGGCCTGGTCCTGACCGACCTTTTGAGCGATCGCGGCGCCCTGCCCACGGGCCTTGATACCCGCGTGGTCGACCATGACCTCGTCACCGAAACAATTTCCCAGAATGCAGGCCTCTCGCTCCAGGCCGACTGGGACATCCTGCCCACCCTGTCCATCACCTCAATCACGGCCTGGCGAAGCTGGGACAACCGGGAGATCCGGGAAGGGGATTTTCTGTCGGTGGGCCCATCCACCCTGCTTGATACCGCGACGGGCGTGCAGAGCCCGGCCACGATCCAGCTCCACGATGACGGACCCCAGGAGTTCCGGCAGTTCTCACAGGAAATCCGGTTCACCTCATCCTTGGGCGGACGGTTTGAGTGGCAGGCTGGCCTCTTCTACTTCAACGTTGAGTCGGACCGTCAGTTCACGCGCTTCACGGAGGTCTGTACGCAATCGAACAGTGCACCCATTGCCGAGGCCGGCGGCTTCGCCTTGCTGCCCTGTGACGAAAGCGATCCTGGCTTTCTCGGCGCCTCGGCCACCGCGGACTTCTCGACCGAGTTCAACAATTTCGGTCTCTTCGCCCAGGCGACCTACGACATTCTTGATGACCTGCGCCTGACGGGGGGCATCCGCTTCAACTATGACGAAGTCTCATTCGAGCATCGGCGGGTAAACCCCACGGGCATTCCTCTGCCCGGCGTGCGGGCGGAGAATTTCGAGGCCGAGGGCGACACCGATGCGAGCGCCGTCACGGGCCAGGCGGCCGTACAATATGATCTGACGTCGGACTTGACCGCCTATGTCAGCTATGCCCGCGGCTACAAGGGACCGGCCTTCAACACCTTCTTCAACATGATCGAGGAAGACACGCTGCCGATTGAGGAGGAGACCTCCAACTCCTTTGAGGGCGGCCTGAAGGCAAGCCTCCTGGGCGGGAGCCTTGCAGCCAGCATCACCGGTTTCTATGCGGCCTATAATAATTTCCAGGCCAACAACTTCGTGATCATCAATGAGCAGGTTACGACCAATCTGACCAATGCCGGTGATGTCTCGACTCGCGGGGTGGAAATCGACGTGTTTGGATCAATCACGGACCAATGGTCCGTGAGCGGTGGCTTTGCCTATACGGATGCCAAGGTGGACGAGTCGAACGCGCCGCCGATCGCTGGCATGGGATCCTTCGCGGAAGGCGCGCGGCTTGCCTTCGCGCCGGAATATGCCCTGTCGGCGGCCACGGAATATGTGGTGCCCCTGCCCTTCGCCGAGCTTGATGTCTATCTGAACTCGGATGTCTCCTGGCGCAGTGGCCAGCGCTCCTCCATCGGTCCGGAGGACGAACTCGACATCGATCCTTATGGTCTGTGGAATGCCAGCATCGGCATTGCCGACAAGGATGATCAGTACCGTCTGACCTTCATTGTGAAGAACATCACCGACACCCAGTTCGAGACCATCAATGTGGGCGGCGGCCCGGCCGGCACGACTCGTACACAGATCCCGCGGGAGGCCGACCGCTTTATCGGCGTCAATCTGCGGGCCCGGTTTGGCGGGTGATATCGCCGAATTGCAGCCAAGGCGTGTTATCGGCCGGCCCGTCAATCTTTTGGCGTGCCGGCCACTCTGGACAGGGGGCGGGAATTGCTGTCAATAGGGGCAAGCCCCATGACAAGTCCGTCAGGAACGTGCCATGACCGACACGCCCGCGACCCGTCGCTATGTCCTGATCTCCCCCTGCCGCAATGAGGCGCAATATATGCGCCAGACCCTCGACACGGTGGTCGCGCAAAGTGAATTGCCGGCCCTGTGGGTGATTGTCGATGACGGGTCTACGGACGAGACGCCAGCCATTCTTGCCGAATACGCTGCGCAACACCCCTTCATTCATATTGTCACGCGCGCAGACCGTGGCCGCCGTGCGGTTGGGCCCGGCGTCATGGAAGCCTTCTATACGGGTTGGGACGCGATCGACTCAGATGCCTTCGACTATGTCTGCAAGCTGGATCTCGATCTGCGCCTGCCGCCCCGCTATTTCGAAATCCTCATGGATCGCATGGAGGCAGATCCCGCGATCGCAACATGCAGCGGCAAAGCCTATATCGAGGAAAACGGCCAGCAATTTCCCGAACGCCACGGCGACGACACCTCGCTCGGTATGACCAAATTCTACCGCACCGACCGGCTCAAGGCGATTGGCGGCTTTGTCCGTGAAGTGAATTGGGACGGCATCGATTGTCACCAATGCCGCATGCATGGCTGGCTGGCCTGCAGTTGGGACGAACCGGAGCTGCGCTTCGTGCATCTGCGCCCCATGGGATCGAGCCAAAAGGGCATCATCACCGGCAAGATCCGCTACGGCTACGCCCAGTATTATATGGGCACCAGCCTGTTCTATCTGACCGCCAGTGCGCTCACGCGCGTCAATCAGCGGCCTTACATTGTTGGCAGCGCGGCCGTGCTCTGGGGCTGGGTGCGGGCAAAACTCCAGGGTAAGCCGCGCTTCAGTGACAACGATCTGAGCTTCCGCCGGTTCGTGCGCCGCTATCACTGGGAGGCGATGCGCTTCGGCAAGAAACAGGCCGTGGATCGCGCGGTTGAGCGGGGCCGCGCCTTGAATTCATCTGAAGTCAGACCATCCGCAGCCCAACAGTAAGGGCGGCGAGGCGACGCGGCGAGAAGGGGGGCAGGCCATGTGCGGCATTGCGGGCATTATCGGCCGGACCAATGAGGCCAATCGGGCGGCACTGGCACGCATGAGCGCGGCCATTGAACATCGGGGCCCGGATGGTGAGGGCACCTGGGAGTCGCCGGCAGATGACCGGGGGCACGGCGTTCTCCTCGCCCACCGCCGCCTCTCGATTCTCGATCTGTCGTCCGCCGGCGCCCAGCCCATGGTCGACGAGGCCACTGGCGATGTGCTCAGCTACAATGGCGAAATCTATAACTTCCAGGACCTGCGCCGGGAGCTGGCTGAGCAGGGCCACAAGCTGGCTTCGACTGGTGATACGGCCGTCATGCTGCGCACCCTCGCGCTCCAGGGCCGGGCCGGCATTGCGCGCTTGCGCGGCATGTTCGCCTTTGCCCATTGGGCCCGGGCTGACGAGACCGTGACCCTTGGCCGTGATGCGCTTGGCATCAAGCCGCTTTACATCGCCCGTAATCCAGACCCGGACGGTGACTGGTCCGTGATCTTCTCATCCGAGGTCCGCTCCCTTCTCGCTTCAACCCTTCTGGGCACGCCCCGCCTGGACCCGACAGCGGTGGCCAGCGTGGTGTGGAACGGTTTCGTCACTGCACCGAACACCGCCGTTGAAGGCATTGAAACCCTGTGGCCGGGCGAGCATGTCACCTTCGACCGTTCCGGTGCGGAGCGTGTCCGTGGCTCCCATTGGATAATGCCGGCGGCGGATGATGTGGCCGGTATCACCGAGGAGGAACTGGAGGAGGAGCTGGGCCGTAGCGTTGAGACGCATCTTGCGTCCGATGCGACGCTGGGCCTGTTCCTCTCCGGCGGTGTCGATTCGTCCGCCATCACCAATCTGGCCCAGCAACGCCGGAAGGAGCGGATCCAGACCTTCACCCTTGCCTTCAGCGAAGCCGAATATGACGAAAGCACCTATGCCGACGCCGTAGCGGATGCGGTGGGCACGGACCATCGCAAAGTGCTCTTGAGCGAGGACGCGTTCGTCTCCGGTCTCGATGGCGCGCTCAACTGCCTCGACCAGCCGAGCTTTGACGGCACCAACACGTATTACATGTCCCATGCCGTGCGGAACGCCGGGTTCAAGGTCGCCCTCGTGGGCACCGGCGGTGATGAGCTGTTCGGCGGCTATACCTCGTTCCGTGATCTGCCGGCCATGGCGGCCTGGGCGCGCCGCACACGGATGGTGCCAAGCGCCGCAAAGCAAGCAGGCGCACAGCTCGTGGCGGGCATGCTGCAGCCGGCGCGCGGCGCGGTGCCGCCCCAGACACGCTGGGCAAAGCTCTCTGACATGGTGGCCCAGGGCGACGATCTGATCTCGCTCTACCAGCTTGCTTATGCCCTCTTCCTGCCGGGCTATCAGGAGCGTCTGCGCGGCGATGACCGGGTGCCGATACTCAAAGATGGCTTGCCGCCGGCGATGCGGGCCCGGCTGGCCCGGGAGATTGAAGGCCGCGGGTCACTTGAGACCGTCAGTGTGCTTGAACAGCGCTTGTTCCTTGGTGAGCGACTGCTGCGCGACACGGACGCGACCAGTATGTCGGCCTCGATTGAGATCCGCTTGCCGCTGGTCGACCAGGGTCTCCTCGCCGCAGTCATGCGCCTGCGGACGGATGCGCGTTATGAACCGGTGCGCCGGAAGGACATGCTGCGCCGGATCGGCCTTAAGGGCATCGATCCCGCCATTTTCGAGCGGCCGAAAAGCGGTTTTGTCCTGCCCTATGACCGCTGGATGCGCAGCACCCTTGGTGACCAGATCGACCGTGTTTTGACGGATCCGGACCTCGTCCGCCCCGCCGGCCTTGACCCTGAGACCGTGGCCACCTATTGGCGCGGCTTCCGCGACGGCGCCAAGGGCCAGTATTGGACCCGAGTCTGGGCGCTTTATGTGCTGGTCCAATGGTGCGATCGCCACGGCGTGCGCATGTAAGGCCGCTTGGGGCCTTTCACGGGTTTTGTCTAATGAGTCGCCAGCGGTATGGCGTTTCACTGAACCCGTTCGAGGGTCATACCTTCATCTGCCAACAGATCATTGACGGAGCGATCACCGATCAGGTGACCCATGCCAACGGCGACAAAGAAAGTGCCCTGGTCTTCGGTCAGTACACGGGTTAATTCTTTGACCCAGGCTTCATTGCGCCGGGCAAATACGGCTTCGAAGATTTCCCTCGGTTCGTCATTGCCGATTTCGAGCAAAGCCTCCTGGCCTTTGATATCGCCCGCCAACCAACGCGAAACGACATCCTTAAAAAGCGTGGGATTGTCCCGCACATCCCGCAGGCCGGCCTCGAAGGATTTGGCGCTCACCGCATCGGGAATGTCGGCGAGGATGCGCAGTTGCTGTTCCGGCGTTTCCAGAAAGCGCAAGCTCTTGCCGGATTTGCGCGCGTCCATGTCCAAAATGGTATCGACGCCCGCGGACGGATCGCCCCCTTGCGCCACAAGCCACTGAACCCCGAACACCACGCTGGCAAGCCAAGGACGAAAGGGCTCCAGGGCCACCGGCGACAGCCCAATCGTGCCAGCGATCTCTGCAAAGAGGATCCGGCTTTCCGGGCTTAGATAGCTGCTTAACATCGTGCCCGGAGGATTGACGCCGAGATCTCGCACAAGGGTCTGGATCTCGGGGCCGTTGGCGGCCTGGGTGTCAGCCTCAAGATAGACCGTAGACGAAGCGTTCCAGGCGGCATCAAATGTGTCTGTGCGCCAGGCAATTGATTTCTGGAGAATATGGACCGTGCCGAAGAGATAGATCGTGGTGTCGCTATCGGCCATCTTCCACAGGGCCGGGCCGGCGGCGGGCCCGGCAGCCGGCGTGTCCACGACAGCTTGAGCCAGGGCGCCGCGGTTCATGGCAGGTTGGGCCACGAGCACGCACAGCACAAAGACGAAGGTGAAGATCGCGGTCCCAAAACCGCCAGTCATCCTGTTCAACTTCATCCGCCGACCGATTGTGTGTTTTGTCATGCCAAATCCTTCACCGGCCCCAAATC
>CAYUYV010000084.1:15823-19863 GCA_964449455.1 uncultured Alphaproteobacteria bacterium
TCACCGGCCCCAAATCCATCACCGTCCATTGTGCGGCCCGGTCCAGGCCCTGTGATGTCCTCAAAAGCCCTGCGCGAACCCGATATCATCCAGAATGATGGCGCCTCTGGGGCTCTTGTCGAAACGGAAGGTCACACCGCTGATTTGTGCCGGATCGAGTTCCGGATTGACGCCCTGGAAGGCCGAGACCGGAATGGTGAAGCGGCGCATGACGACCTCGGATGTGGCAGTTTCGGAAAAGTGCTGCGCACGGCGCGTATGGCCCTCAACAGCGGGATAGAGGACTTGGTCAGTGGAGAGGGGCAGCGCTGCTTCGCGCCCTTGCGCGTCGTGGAGGATGACTGTCCAATCCAACGGTTCTTCTTTCTTATCTTTTTCCGCCTCAGCATTATCTGTCTTGGCAGTGTCATCGCCATCGGGGGCAGTCTTTTCCGCGTTTTTGTCCTTGTCCCACCCATCGGGAAGGCTTGACGCGCTGGACCTTGCAGCCCCAAAGCGCAGCACCAGATCCTCAGGCGCGTCATCTCCAGCGGCTGGCCCGCCCGCCCAGCGCAGCAGATATTGGGCACGATCCTCATGGACCCGGTCGTCCCAGGCCAGAACCACGCCATGGTCTTCAAGGGACCGCCATTTCAGGCGGAGCCATTTTTCCGTCCACCGCGTAACATGGGTGGCCGAGATCTCAACCCCATAGCGCCCGGTCGAAAGGTCCCCATCCTCTTCGAAATCCGCCAAGATCCGTGTGCGGCCGGATTCGAAATTCGAGACCATATAGACATCCGGGAGCCAGGCCTTGGCGGTGCGAATATCCGCCAGGATGGGCAGATAGGCTCGCCGGTCGTTCAGCACGCTCTCCAGAAAGGCGGAAAAGGTCACAAGCGCAATCTGACGCTGGCCCTCCGGGTCCATGATCGGTGTGAGATTGAGAAGCGCTGCTGACGGCCAGCCGAAATCGGTCCGCCCCCATATGGTGTTGAATTGGCCGTGATTGGCATCCTTCACATAGAGGGAAGCCTTGAAGAGGTCCTCTGAGCCCGTCACATCAACCCGGGAATACTGGGTCTGGCCCATGAAGGACTGGACATCGGCGTCCATGCTGCCATGGATGGTGAAATAGTTGGTTCCGGAAATCGGCGTGCCGCGGCCACGGGGCTTGTACTGTCCGTCCACGGGCGCAATGGCGATGACGCCTTTGATCCCGAAATCATAGTCAAAGGCCAATGCCCCATCGCCGGGATAGCGGGACAAGCGGTTGAAATGGGCTGCCACCGCCACGGCCTCACCACCCCGGGAATGGCCGATCAAGGCCACCCGATCCAGATCCACCTTGCCATAAAAGGGATGGGCCGGATCGGCATTCCACTGGCGCCACTGGGCCAGATGTTCAAGCAGCAGCCACCCCCTCGCGTCGTTCTCCTCATCGAGCCCCCCATCGGGGGTCGGCCCGTCCGGATCCACAAGATCCAGCAGATCGCTGACGCTGCCATTGATGAAGTTCTCGTCAACGGAGACTGTAATGAACCCGCGGCTGGCAAAATGCTCGCCAAGATAGGCGTAGCCCGGATCGGAATAGTCCTGCATGGAATGGTTGCCATGGACGATCAGAACCAGGGGATAAGGGCCCGTCTCTGATTGTTCTGTACCGGGACCACCCTCTGCACCATTTTCAACCGCACCGGGCGATGCCCAACCGGGGGCCCAGACCCGGCCCTGCACCGGCAGCGCCGTTTTATCGAAGCCCCAATAGCGGGTTCGGGCCCAGCCAGAGGGCCCATCCCAATTGCTCACCAGTTTTGAACCGTCCACGGATGTGCTGGTCCAGCTCGCATCCTCGGCGAATTCGTCCCGGTGCAGGTCCTTTCCGGAGCCGTAGCTGAATGTGGCGACCGTAAAGCCACCCGGCGCGCCCGGATTGGCCAAATCCAGGGTGCGATCCTCAAACACAAAGGACTGAAGCGCCTCATTGATCGGCTCTCCCTCCCGCATCACGATATAGCCAAGAAGGCCCAAAAGGCCGGCGCCAAGGAGCAGCGTCAAAACACTCACCGCCACCCGGGAGAGCGTGTATCCGCCGCCAGTCAACGCGGCAATGGCGCCAGCCACCAGGCTGACACCCAGAATGAGCCCGAGACTGGTGGCAAGGGCACCGGAGTCGGACCAGGGGCCACTGAAAAGGAGAAAAGCCGTCAGCAAGCCGACAGTCAGAGCTAAGACATAACGCCATGGCAGGGGCGCCAGCACGCCATGGAAGAGAACACCACCAAGGCCAACGATCAGAATGAGGCCGAGCAATGCGCCAAAGGAGAGAAAAGAGCCGAGGGATGGATTGAGAAGGACCATGCCCACAAAAAGAGCGATGAGCAGAACCGCCACCACCAGCCAGATCGCCCGTATGGCCCCATTCCAGGCCCGTCTTGAAGGCGTAAAGGCCTCGTTGAGACCCTGCAGAAAGGACGATGCTCCGGTCACAGCCCTGATCCCCACCTGATTGGATATCTGCCAACCCGCATCACACCATAGGTGGCGCAGGAAGACTACCACTAAGGCAACCACTTGGTCCGGAGTATCAAAACGCGCTAAGCGTATGCCTCGAAACGGGCGTCCCCTTCGGCCCGGGCCCGGCTTTGGGCCTTGATGGAGACCCTGCCTGCGACGCTTTCGCCCGGAAGGATCCCCTGATGACGGCCTCCCAGTCCAAGACGCCCCGGTCGGACGCCCTTTGGCGGCGCATGGTGGAAACCCGCACAGTGACCTTGAGCCCGGAGGAGGTCGATGCGCTTGAAGCGGAAAGCGCCCATGCGCTGATCGCGCGCAAAATGCTGGGCATGCACTACTTCAAGACCGGTGCCTATACCAAGGCGGCGGACCACACCCGGGTGGTCTTTGATCAGGACCCGAATGCGGAAACGGCGCGCAATCTGCTCAGCGCCTTGGAGCGGGCCGGCAATCTTGACGAGGCCATTGCCTTTGCCGAAGCCCAGGGGGATGTCTTTGATCCCATTGAGCGCGCAGATCGGCTGTGCAGTATTTTCGTCCGCCAGGGGAAGATTGAGGCGGGGGTCGCTGCAGGCACCAAGGCGCTCGAACTTAAAGATGCGCTCACGGCACCCCTTGAGCGGCCTCAACCCGTCACCCGCCCCTTCGATCCAACAAAGCCCGCCCGCAATGTCATCTCTTTCTCCCTCTACGGAGAAGATCCGCGCTATATCCGCGGTGCCCAGCATAATACGGTCGTCGCGCGCTACCTCTATCCGGGCTGGACGCCGCGCTTTTACGTGGATGACAGCGTGCCCATGGCCGTGTGCGAGGCCCTGATCCGCGAGGGTGCACAGATCCGCAAAGCGCCCAAACTGCCGGCCCACACTTATGGTCTTTTCTGGCGCTTCCTTGTGGAGGATGATCCGGAGGTGGACTATTATATTGTTCGGGATGCGGATTCGGTGATGAATATCCGGGAGCGGGCGGCCGTCGAAGACTGGCTGGCGTCGGGCGCGCCCTACCACGCCATGCGGGATTACCCAAGCCACAGTGAGCTGCTGCTTGCAGGCATGTGGGGCGCCCAGCGGGGCAATCTGGAGCCCATGGGCAAACGCATCCTGGCCTTTGTGAAAGGTGCAGCCACGCGCCTGAATGATCGTGTGTCTGATCAGCGCTTCCTGCGGGACGAGATTTGGCCCCTCGTGCGCCGGGACATTCTGATCCACGACGCCTGGTTTTCCTTTGGCACCACGCGAAAGTTCCGGGACGAATTCACTCTGCCCTGGCCCATGCATGTGGGCCAGAATGACTGGGTCCGGTTTCGGCCGACGGCTGAAACCATGGCAGCGCCCAAGGCCGGATGACAAAACTGGCTCCGCGTCTCCCTATGGCTTTACGGGCGCGGCGCACTCCCCGAAACTCACCCTGGATGCAGAGAAAAGAGCGTGACCTCGTGTCGTGGATCAGAAGTCCGCAGACGGACGTGCCGGGACGTCTCATGCGGACGTCTGATCCGAAAACGACACGAGAAACACCATAGTGCTCGTGTGGCTCTTGGGTCA
>CAYUYV010000085.1:0-3721 GCA_964449455.1 uncultured Alphaproteobacteria bacterium
CGCCCCCGCGGAGGCAATGAGCGAAGCGAATTTGCCGTGAGCGAAAAAATGGTGGGCCCGGAGGGACTCGAACCCCCAACCAGACCGTTATGAGCGGTCGGCTCTAACCAATTGAGCTACAGGCCCGAAACGGGAAAGGCAGATGCGGGCAGGGCCGCAACCGTGAGGTCCTTTGATACCAGGACGATAGACTGGCGCAAAGCAAATGTCGCCGGCGCCCTGTCGACCATCAGGCCAATTGCCTCAATGGCGCCACCGCGCCATGGTTTGTGCCTTTGTCAAACCTTGCCAAACATCCATCACACAAGATTTGGAAACTGCCATGGCCTTGTCCCCAACACACCGCACCGCGATCCGCCCCCGGTTCGGCGCGCCTGCCCTTCTGGCTCTGACCCTTTTCACCCTGCCACTTTTGCACCAGCCGGCCCAGGCCAATGATCGGCCCCGCACCCTCGTGCTCCGGGGCGAAGGCACGGTCTCCGCACGACCTGATATGGCTTCGATCAGTCTGGGCGTCGTCACCAATGGCGACACGGCCAAGGTGGCCCTGGATCGCAACACTGCTGCCATGACCAAAGTGTTCCGTGTGCTGGAGACCAACAAGGTTCCCGGCCGCGACGTCCAGACCAGCGGCTTCCGGGTCCAGCCCGTGTTCAAGCGCCAGCCGCGCGGGTCATCCTCTACCGGACCTGTGGCGCCGGAAATCATCGGCTATACGGTGCGCAACCAGGTGACAGTCGCCGTGCGCGATCTCGACAATCTCGGCACGCTCATCGACGCGCTCGTGTCCGACGGGGCCAATGAGTTCCAGGGGCTGACCTTCGGGTTCAGCGATCCGGAGCCTTTGCTCGACAATGCCCGCCGCGCCGCAGCGGAAGATGTTCAGCGCAAAGCCAACCTCTATGCCGAGGCCCTCGGCATCACGCTGGGTCCGATCCAGACGGTGAGCGAACAATCCGGCGGACGGGTGAGGCCCAGGGCTGTCGCCCTTGAGCGTGTCTCCGGGGATGTCCCCGTTTCCGCTGGCGAATCCGAACTCTCCATATCGATCTCGGTCACTTACAACCTCATGGATTGAGGCCGACAGCATAAGCATGGCCCCCGCCCCGCGCGCCGTCATCACTCGAGCGGCGCGCCTTTGCGGGCCCGGTAGCGCTCGATCCAGAGTTCCAGATTGTGGCCCGGGCAAAGGGTGGCCGGGCCACGGGCCCGGTGGCCATCCACCTGGCTCGCCGGGATCGACCAGTAGACGCGCAACTCGTCTACGAGCCGCTCCAACGCCCAGAGTTGGGCCGCTGTCGGCCGTTCGGTGTCAAACCGGCCCTCAACGGCGATCTGGATATGACCTTTGAGGTCATAGTCCGTATTTGAATCCCCAGCAAAGACGACGGCGCGCCCCTCGGCGACGCCGCCATGGACCCCAATCACATAGTGATAGGGCACATCTCCCCAGGCCGGCTTCTCCCCGCCACCGGCCAGGGCAGACGGGCGCTGGGAAAAGCTTTGTAAGCGGAGCATTTTTTCAGTGAGCGGCCGCTCTGGGTTCTGAGCAACAGCGGTATGGTGGATCGTCACCGCCACGGGGCGCTGGCGCGACATCAAGGCCCCGTTGGCCGGCGACGCGCCCCAAGCCTCCCGGGTCAAGGACACGACAGGCTCGGACGGTGCGGCCGGCTCACCGCAGCCCGCCGCCAAAACACCCAAAGCGCCCACCAGCCCCAACCATCTCGTCGCCTGAAACACACCCATCACACCGTTTGTCCCCTTTGAAATCCTCGTGCACCGCTTCCGACAAAAGGCGCACCTTTTGTCGGAGGCGGTGCACTAGATCGTTGTTTGTTTGTGCACCGATTTTTCCAAACGGATGCCGACCTGCGACCGAATCATCCGTCTGGACCGCCACACTAGCGGCCGATCCGGATATCCCGTTTGCCGTCAAAGGTCAGCACCCGACTGAAAATCTTGTCGCCGGTGACGGCACAGGCCCTGTCCCGTTCCGGTTCGCGCCCTTCAAGACCAATCTTAAGGAAGCCCTCGAACACCGGTCCGGACACAGAAAAACGAACAGGCGGACAATCCTTCCGCCGGGAGAGCACTGCGCCCTCATACCGATTGGGATTGGTCCGGAACCGGCCCTCGAAAAAGAGTGCGCCGCGCCGGGCACCCGCGAGCCGGGCCCGCCGATCCGGACGGAAATAATAAAGGCTCCGTTTGGGACCCTCTGAGATCAAATAATAAAGAGAGTCGCCATCCCGGAAGAGGGTCACCTCCTGCATAAGCCCCGTCCCGCCATCGCCGGTCGCGGGAGTGGGCTCCTCGGCGGCGCGCGTGATGAGGAAAACGCCGGCTGCGACGGCGATGACAAGCAGCAGGGCCAGAAACAGACCGCGCCATGGACCCGCCCGCTTCCGGGTCTTGCCATCCCGCGGCGCCGGCGGCCGGGCCTCCAACGCCGCGACGATCTCGTCGATGGTTTTGGGCACATTGGTCAGGGCGATGGTGTGAAAACTGCGGAAGCCGAGGGGCGGCAAGGTTCCTTGCAGGGCCACGGGCACCAGTTTGCCAAGCTCCGCCGCATGGCCTGCCTCGTCATTGACGAATTTCGATTTGACCGATGTGGGCGTCCACACAGCGATCACCCGGCGCGCCGCCTCAAGCTGTTCTTCGATCGCCTCGCGATAGTCCTGACCGGCAATGAGGTTCCAGTCCCACCAGACGGAATAGCCGCGCGCTTCAAGGGCGGCGGCCAGTTCGGCGACAAGGGCGCGATCAGCCCGCGCATAAGAAATGAAGACATCCGTCAAAACCACCTCCCCGGGAGATTGCGCCGTTCGCGTCCCACGCCTTGGCCATCCATGGGTCCCCGCAGGCGACGGCGAAGCATCCGTCCCCACGCTGGGCGCGGCAGACCTATTGCGTCAATTCCCCAGATAGGGGTCGGGCGTGGATGCGGGCAGGCGCTCGCGGGCGGAATCGGCGGCCGACAAGTGGCCGATCTCCGGTGCGGCACTGGGCAAGGCATCAAGACCGGGAGCGACGAAGACAGGGACACTGCCCAGGGCGGCTTTGATGTCTTCAAGGCTCATGTCGAGATAGTCCGATCCGAGCACGGCGCGCAGCTCCATTTCCGGGTTGATCAGCTCGGCCTCGTCTGAAGGAGGACCCGTCATCGCGACAAGACCCGCCCTCTTGCGCCACTGGGACGGGTCAGGACAGCGCAGATCGCGGCCAAACAAGGATGGATCAAGGCCCTGACAGACCACGGCCCACAACCCCTCTTCGCCTGCCAGCACGGACAGATCCGGGATAGATCGGGTGCGGTTTTCCGGGGTGTCGGCAACGGCATCCGGAGGCTGAAAGGGCCCGTGGGCATCGCCGACTGTCTGTTCTGGCACCGCGTCGGCGGCCTTGGACTTGGTCGACGGTGCGGGTTGGCGCGCCTGCGCTGGCTCGGCCAAGGGTGAGGCATCGGGTTCCGGGATGGCAGTCTCCTGAGGAGGCGGCGGCGGCGGTGGCGGCACGAGATCCACGAACAGCGCGGCCTCAGGCTTCGGCGCGCGGAGCGGGAGCGGCTCGGTCTCGGGCCACACCATGACAGCCAGCAGCACCACCCCGTGCAGCAACACAGCAAGGCCGAGGGCCGCCAGCCGCGGTATGCCGGAATGTTTGGCCATAGGGGGCCCACGACGCGCCATTCCCGATCCTCTCCAGGGGCGAATGG
>CAYUYV010000085.1:3821-11990 GCA_964449455.1 uncultured Alphaproteobacteria bacterium
CCCGATCCTCTCCAGGGGCGAATGGGATGACGAAACGGCCAGACCATGGCACCCACATGGCCGCGCACCCGGCTGGGCCACCGATCTGAATGGGCTGCTTATCCAAACGGGAAAGGAGCCATCGGCCGGGGCGAAATCTCTCCCAATAGTCTATGGACGTCCCTGCACGGTGCAACTAATCTGGCGAGCCCTGCGCGGGAGCCGGTCTGCCGATCGCCCATGCAATCGGCGGCTATCCCTGTGCGAATGGCGCTCGGCCCCTGGGCCAGGCCCGGAGTTGGAAGGCCCCCGAGGGGTGGACGGTCCATGTATTCACCAGAGCTCTACGCCCAGGCCAGTCATCTGCTCGAGATGGCCGCCATTCGCGGCCTAATGATTGCCACGGCGGAATCCTGCACGGGCGGCCTGATCGGTGGTCTGCTGACGGAAGTGCCCGGCTCGTCCATTGCCGTGGAACGGGGGTTCATCGTTTATTCCAACCTTGCCAAGCAGGAGCTGCTCGGCGTGCCGGCGGGCTTGATCGCAGAACATGGCGCGGTCAGCCGGGAGGTGGCCATGGCCATGGCGGCGGGCGCCGTCAGCCGGTCGGCCGCTGATATTGCCGTTGCGGTGACGGGCATTGCAGGCCCGACAGGCGGCAGCCCGGACAAACCCATCGGCCTGGTGCATATCGCCGTCAAGGGGCCAGGCAATATTGCGCAGCACAAGGAATGGCGCTACGGCAATCTGGGGCGCAAAACCGTCCGTCAGCGCACGGTAGAAGATGCCATGGACATGGTGCTTGCGGTGATCAAAGCCCTGCCCGCCCGGGACCACGCAGAAGCGTAGTGGTGATCGGGGGGCACGGAGATCGGGGGGCAATGACTTTGTGGTCGCGCGGAGCCTGGCCGCGCCGCAATCCAGCATCACGCAATCAAGGCCCTGACTTTTGAGATTGCTTCGCTGCGTTCCCGATGACGATCAGTTGGGACAAGACGGTCCAAACCACCATCATGCCTCGCCGGCAAGGTCGATCCACTCATCCTCGGTGAGGGTCTTGATGCCGAGGTCCTGGGCGGTCTTGAGTTTGGATCCTGCGCCGGGGCCCGCAACCACAAGATCCGTCTTTTTCGACACTGAGCCAGACACTTTGGCGCCAAGGGACTCGGCCCGCGCCTTGGCCTCGGCGCGGCTCATCCGTTCCAGGGTGCCCGTGAACACAATGGTCCGGCCGCTGAGGGCCGTGTCCGCCTGCGCCGTTTCGACGGGTTCATCCTCGATCTGAGCCATCAGTTCGGCGATGGCCTGCCGGTTATGCTCTTCCCGGAAGAATTCGATCACGGCATCAGCCAATGTCTTGCCGATGCCGTCTATGGCGAGCAGTTCCTCGCGGGTGGCGTCATCCTCCGCAGACCGCACCATGGCGTCCTGGAACTCCGCAAAGGTCGTATAGCGCCGGGCGAGGAGGCGGGCATTGGTCTGGCCCACATGGCGGATTCCAAGGCCGTAGATCAGCCGGTCAAGACCGATCCGCCGGCGATCATCAATGGCCTTGAACAGGTTTTCGGCGGACTTGGCGCCCCACCCCTCCCGCGCCTCGAGTTTCGGCCGGCCCTCGCCGTCTGCGGCCCGCAGGCGGAAAATGTCCGCAGGCTGTTTGATCCAGCCATCATTCCAGAATGCCTCGATCTGTTTGGCGCCGAGCCCCTCGATATCGAAAGCATTGCGGGAGACAAAATGCTTCAGGCGCTCCACGGTCTGAGCCGCGCAAATGAGACCACCGGTGCAGCGGCGGACCACATCGACCCGTCCCCCCTCCCCCACATCGCGGACCGCATGGCTATCGCACACCGGGCACCGCTCCGGGAAGACAAAGGGCTCAGAACCCTCAGGCCGGCGCTCAAGCACCACACGGACAATCTGGGGAATGACGTCTCCGGCCCGTTGCACGACCACCGTATCACCGACGCGCACATCCTTCCGGGCGATCTCGTCTTCATTGTGCAGAGTGGCGTTGGAGACAACCACGCCGCCGACTGTTACAGGCCTTAGCTTGGCCACAGGCGTAAGCGCGCCGGTCCGCCCGACCTGGATCTCGATGGCCTCCAGCACCGTTTCAGCCTGCTCAGCGGGAAATTTGTGGGCGATGGCCCAACGCGGGGCTTTCGACACGAAGCCGAGTCTGCGGCGCCAGTCGAGCCGGTCCACCTTGTAGACAACGCCGTCAAGGTCATAGTCCAGCTCCGGACGTTCTGCCAGGATCCGGGCGTGAGCCTTCAGCATGTCCGCAAGGGTCTCACAACGCACCGTGAGCGGATTGACGGGGAACTTCCAGCGCCGGAACAGGTCCAGCACCTCGCTGTGGGTCTCGGGCAGATCGCCGACCACCTCACCCCAGCTATAGGCAAAAAAGCGCAAAGGTCGGTCGGCCGTGATCCTTGAATCGAGCTGGCGCAGGGAGCCGGCCGCGGCATTGCGCGGATTCTTGAACACGGATTTGCCGGCCGCCTCCTGACGCATGTTGAGAGCCAGGAAGTCCGAATGCGCCATATAGACCTCGCCGCGCACTTCGAAAACCTCCGGCACAGGGCCGGTGAGCCGCTCAGGAATATCGCAGATGGTGCGCAGATTAGCGGTAATGGCCTCACCTTGCGTGCCGTCGCCCCGCGTGGCGCCGAGAACGAATGTTCCGTTCTCATAGCGTAAAGTGGCCCCGAGGCCGTCGATCTTGGGTTCCGCGACGATGGCAATGCGCTCGTCCTCTCCCAGGCTGAGAAAACGGGCAATGCGGGTGCGGAAATCAGCCACGTCCTCGTCGCAAAAGGCATTGCCGAGGGAGAGCATGGGCACCGCATGGCGTACGGTCTCGAAAGCCTCCGAAGGCGCCGCCCCCACCCGCTGGCTCGGGCTGTCGGAGCGCATGAGCTCTGGAAAGCGGACCTCAATGTCGCGCCCACGCCGGGTGACGGCGTCATAATCCGCATCAGGAACGTCCGGATCATCCTTTTGGTGATAGGCCACGTCCCAGCGGGCCGCAAGGTCTGAGATAACCGCCAGCTCCTCGGCGGCCTGATCGGCACCAAGATCATCAACCGCAATCGCCGCATGGGGAGTCCAGCCCTGCGCGCCGGCAGATTGGGTTTTCTTCTTCGTTTCGGGCTTGGCCGGTCTTTTTGTCATGATCGGCGCCCTGTCTTGCGCCGAGCGGGCTTTGTCCCTTCACTGTCCGGCAAGGCGAGAAGGCGCGCCGCCGCGGCCCGGGCCTCTGCCGTGATTTCCGCGCCGGAGAGCATGCGGGCGATTTCCTCAAGCCGCGTTTCCGGCGCGAGCAGGGCGACACGGGTGAGCATCTGATCGCCGTCATGGCCCTTTTCGATATGCCAGTGATGATCCGCGCGGGCGGCGACCTGGGGCGAATGGGTGACCGCAAGGACCTGCGCTTCGGCTCCTTGGCTCTGCGATCCGGAGGCCAGGCGCGCCAGCCGCTCGCCCACCGCATCGGCCACGGCGCCACCGACCCCCCGGTCGATCTCGTCGAAAATCAGTGTGCGAGCCGGTCCCTGGGCAGCCAAGGCCACCTTCAGGGCCAGGATGAAACGAGACAATTCGCCCCCCGAGGCAATCTCCGTCAACGGACCGAATGGTGCCCCCGGATTGGTGGCAATCTCGAAGGAAACACGGTCCACCCCTTCAGGGCCAGCCTGTTCGGGGGACAGCATGGTCATCCCGGTGCGGAATTTTGCCTTGTCAAGCTTCAGGGGGGCAAGCTCCCCGGCAACCACGGCATCTAGACGTATTGCAGCGCCCTTGCGCTGGGCACTGAGGGCTGTTGCGGCCTCCCGAAAGGCTTCGGCAAGCCGCCGGGCCTGCGCATCAAGGGCTTTGAGATCCGCCTCGCCGGTCTCGAGCGCCGCCCACTGGTCGCGGAACGAGGCCATCAGGGCCGGGAGCTTGTCGACCCGCACGCCATGCTTGCGGGCCATGGCGCGCAAGGCAAAGAGACGCTCCTCTGTTGCCGCCAGGCCGGCCGGATCATAGGCGGCGGCCCTCAAAGCATCGGCAACGGCAGTCCGGGCCTCGCCCACTTCCGTCAAAGCGCGATCAAGGGCGCCCACGGGAGCATCGAGCAGATCGCCAGTGCCGGCAGCGGCCTTTTCAAGCCGGCGCAAAACGGCATTGAGCCGCCCTTCAAGGCCGGCATCACCGGCCAGGGCCTTATCCGCATCGCGCAAATCATCCGTGATCTTCTCGGCGGCCATGGCGCGGGCGCGGGCGTCCGCCAGGGCGTCTTCTTCCCCCTCCTGAGGGTCAAGCTCCTCCAATTCCTTCAGGACATGGGCAATGTATTCCGCTTCCCGTGCGGCCTGGGCCAGGGCCTCCCGGCGCTCGTCCCGGGTCCGGCTCGCATCGCGCCAGGCCACATAGGCCTGGGTCACCGCCGCAACCTCCTCGGACAAGCCTCCAAAGGCGTCGAGCAAGGCGCGGTGGCCGGCCGGATTGAGCAGGCCGCGCTCGTCATGCTGCCCGTGGATCTCCACAAGCGCACCGCCGACGGTCTGGAGCAGCGCAATGCTGACGGGCTGATCATTGATGAACGCCCGGCTTGGCCCATCGGCACTGACCAGGCGGCGCAAGGTGATCTGGTCATCCTGATCCCGGGGCAGGCCCGCCTCATCGAGCGCCTGCAAGGCCGCATGGCCGCGCTCGGGACGAAACACGGCAGTGACCGTGCCCTGGGGCCGGCCGTGGCGCACAAGTCGCCGGTCGGCGCGGGCGCCGGTGGCAAGGCCAAGACTGTCGAGAAGGATGGATTTGCCTGCACCGGTTTCGCCGGTCAGGGCATTGAGGCCGGGCTCGAACGCCAGGTCCGCAGAATCAATCAGAACAATGTCACGAATGCTGAGCAGCGTGAGCATGGAAGCGCTCTGTTAGCAGCCCGGCCCCGACAAGACGGGGAACCCGCAGGGTCGGGCACGGATAGACCAAGCCGGGACGGAGCGAATCACGCCGCCACGACACGAGGATACGCCCAGACCCGGTCTCACTTGGTTTTCTTTTCTTTCTTTTTCTTGACCAGGGGCTTCAGGTCCCGGCGCACGAGCAATTCATAGCTGTCTTCGTACCAGCGGCTGCCCGGAAAGTTATGGCCGAGCACCGCGGCGGCGGCCTGGGCTTCATCGACCACGCCAAGTGCCAGATAGGCTTCCGTCAGCCGGTGCAGAGCTTCGGGCACATGGGAGGTGGTCTGATAATCGGCCACCACCTTGCGGAAGCGGTTGATCGCCGCCACGTGGTGCTCCTGGCGCAGATACCAGCGCCCAACATCCATTTCCTTTCCGGCCAGGTGATCCTGGGTCAGATCGATTTTCAGGCGCGCATCGCGTGCATATTCGCTGTTGGGGAAGCGGCGCACCACTTCTTCAAGGCCCTTGAGGGCCTCGCGGGTCATTTTCTGGTCCCGGCCCACATCGGAGATCTGCTCGTAATAGGAGACAGCGATGATGTAGTAGGCATAGGCCACGTCCCGGTTCCCGGGGTGAAGGGAGATGAAGCGGTTCGCCGCGAGGATCGCCTCGTCGTAGCGGTTGCTCTCGTAATAGGAATAGGCCGCCATCAGCATGGCGCGGCGGGCCCAGATGGAATAGGGATGCTGACGCTCCACCTCGTCAAAGCGGACAGCCGCCTGGAGGTAGCGCTTTTTGTTCATCTCATCGACGGCGGCGTTGTAGAGATCCTCAACGGGCGTCTCTACATATTTGATTTCTTCTTTCTTCCGCCCGGCACATCCGGTGGCGACCCCAAGGATCAGGGCAATTACCACGGCCGTCTTGAGACCCGTCAGTCCTGTCACGTCCAATCCCCTTGTCCACTCTCAACACCGGTCTGCAACCGCTGTGCCCGATCCTGCAAAGCTGGGACCTCGGTCTGCGCGGTGAAGCCATCCAGACTGTGAAGCAGCCACAGCCCAGCCCCGGGCAACGCGCATCCAGCATCCCCGACCCTCTCTTCAGGGACAATAGGCTGTCCACGCCCCACGGAGCAACGGCACATGATTGTCATCGGATCAGCCATTCCAGGTGCGACAAAGAGGGACAAGGCCCTCATGCCCTTCACACTTTGAAAAACAAAGTGAATTGGGGCCCCGTGAGACGACCCTGAAGCCTTGTTCTCATGATGGGAAAGGCCTAAACCTATTGTCTAGGCATGCCCGCTATGATTCATGAAGACCGTGCCGGCAAACCCAATGGCACGCTTTTGATGGGTCCCGGTTCATGTCGGCGGGCTGGGTTGGCGGCAACGCACTAAACCAGGTCGCCTGGTTTCGAGTTGACGTGCCATTGAGCATGTCCTGCCCGCACATGGCGTGGGGTTGGACAGGGAATGGCGTGACGAACGCGGAGGCTCCAGTGGACCGACCTCATTTGCGACAGCCCCGGCTTGCGAAGCGGGTCGATGAACATGTTGGTGAGCGCATCCGCCAGCGCAGAACCCTCCTTGGCTTGACCCAGGAGCAACTCGCGTCCGCACTCGAGATCTCCTACCAGCAGGTTCAGAAATATGAGACCGGCGCGAACCGGGTCAGCGCCGGCCGGCTCTATGAAATCGCCAAGCACCTGGATGTTGAGATCGGCTTCTTTTTTGAAGGCCTGGAGCCCACGTCGAAGACGGTGCCCCTGCCCCATGGCGGTCGCAACCGCGCGACGATCGAGCTGGTCCGCAATTTTGGTGAAATCGAAGATCCGCTCGTGCGCAATGCCGTGTCGAGCCTCGTGAAGAGCCTGTCGGATCGGACTGGTTCTGCCGTGACAAATGAGCCGCGGCCCGATCTCACTGCACCGGACCGCCGGTCGACCGAATCAGCGACTGGCTGAAAACCGCTTCAGAGACCCTCAGGCACGGAAAATAAGGGGTGCGATCCCCGATCGCGCCGCTTCGCTTCACGCTGTTTCGACCACTGGGACGCTCTGGGCGCCTTCGGGTGCCCCAGCGTCATCGCTCATGCCGTCATCCCAGCGCCAGGCGGAGGGCTTAGCAAACACGGCGTGCAACAGCGCATTGTTCAGGCCATGGCCAGATCGACAGGCGGAGAACCGCCCCTTGATCTGGGCGCCGCACAGGGACAAATCGCCGATCCCATCGAGCAGCTTGTGCCGGACAAATTCATCCGCATAGCGCAGGCCCGTCTCATTCAAGACCCGGCCGTCATCAATCACAATCGCATTGTCGAGCGAGCCCCCCCGGGCAAGCCCCATGGCCTGAAGCTGGTCGACATCCTTCAGAAAGCCGAATGTCCGGGCCCGGCACAGCTCCGTCTTGAAACTGGCACTGTTGAGATCAAAGCCATAAATCTGGCGCCCGATGGCCGGTGTGTCAAAATTGATCTCAAAGGATGCGCTAAAGCCGCTGCACGGCGCGAGTTCGGCCCGTTTCAGCCCGTCCTCAATCCGGACGGTCTCCAAAATCCGCAGATAGCGCCGGGGCCGGTCGCTGATCCGCATGCCGGCGCATTCAATCAGGAACACGAAAGGCGCCGCGCTGCCATCCATGATGGGCACTTCAGGGCCGTCGATCTCGATCAGCAGATTGTCGACGCCGCATCCCGCAAGGGCCGCCATCAGATGCTCAACCGTTGCAACACTGACGCCTTCGCCATTGGCGATCGTCGTGCCGAGCATGGTTTCCGTGACCCGATCATAGGTGGCGGGAACTCGCGTGTCCCGATCCTGGATATCCGTCCGCGAAAAGACAATGCCCGTTCCAGGTTCGGACGGAACAAGACGCAGATGGACCGGCGCGCCCGTATGCAAGCCGATGCCGGTGCAGGTGATGGCGTGGTTCAGGGTGGTCTCGAAGGGCGTATTCAATCCGAACTGCGCAGACACACTGCCTCCTGCTTCTAACTCGTCTGGTCCTGGTCGCGCTGTCTCTGCCCGCCGTGATGATCCCTGACAGGGGAAAAAGACCGGATCGTGATCGACCGTGGTCCACTTCGGCGCCAAACCATGATCGTCCACCATGGCACGGCGCCATCTTAAGGGCAAAACCGAGGACATGGCTGCGCAAGATAGGCGCCAACGCCCGCTGAAACCGTCTCTGGCCACACAAAGCAAAAGGGGAGCAGCGATCGGATGGATGCTGCTCCCCAGGTCTATTCAGGGCCCCGGTCTATTCAGGGCCCCGGTCTATTCA
>CAYUYV010000085.1:12090-19848 GCA_964449455.1 uncultured Alphaproteobacteria bacterium
GGTCTATTCAGGGCCCCGGTCTATTCAGGGCCCCGGTCTATTCATCAGGGCAATGACCCCGGCAGGTCCGCAGCCTCAATTGGCCTGACGACGCAGGAAGGCCGGAATTTCAAGCTGATCCTTGTCGTCGGATCCCATGCCTTTATCCGCAGGCGCCGGGCGGGCGGGTTTTTCCTGGCGCGGCGTTGGCATTTGCTGGCGGGGCAGTTCCCGGCCGGCCGGCTTTTGCCGCGGCTCGACATTGGTCCGACCCAGGGAGACGCCCGTCACCCGATTGAGGAGGCCACCACCTCGCTTGCGCTCGGCGCCGCCACGCGGATCCGCCGCCAGGGGCTCAGGCTCACGCACGGGCTTGCGGGGCTCGGGTGCACTGCGACCAGCGGGGGCGTTAAGGGCGTATCCGCCAAGGGCCGCATCGGAGTCATCCGGCATCACGTCAAAATCTTCGTCTTCATCGACGGCCGCGGACAAAACCGAATAGCTCGACCCGCCGCGTCTGGACGGCGCGCTGCCACCCCGCTGGGGTTTGCGATCCAGTTCTGCGCCCGGCACGCCATCGGGCGAGACCACGGCTGATTTCGGCCTCCAGCCCCCCATGGCTGCGCCGGCCGACTGAGCCGGCTCTTGCTTGCCAGCCGAACCACGCCCGCCAGCCGCTGGCGGCGGCGGCGGGGCGGCCTCAGGGGCCGGGGCCTGGGCCCGGTCAGGGGCACGGCGCGGAGCGGATTGCATGGCCGAATGGGGCGCATCGACCCGGCCAGTGTCAGCATCCTCAATGCCCGTGGCCACGATGGAGACCCGCATCTTGCCTTCCATGCCATCATTGAAGGTCGAGCCGACAATGATATTCGCATCCGGATCGACTTCGCTGCGGATGCGGTTTGCCGCTTCATCGACCTCAAACAGGGTCATATCCATGCCGCCGGTGATGTTGATCAGCACGCCGCGCGCACCCTTCATCGGCACTTCGTCAAGCAGCGGATTGTTGATCGCGGCTTCGGCCGACTCAATGGCGCGGCCATCCCCTTCGGCCTCGCCCGTGCCCATCATCGCCTTGCCCATCTCGTTCATCACCGTGCGCACATCGGCAAAGTCGAGATTGATCAGGCCCGGCATGACCATGAGGTCCGTGATGCCACGCACGCCCGAATGGAGCACTTCGTCCGCCATGCGGAAGGCATCGGCAAAGGTCGTCTTTTCATTGGCGATGCGGAACAAATTCTGGTTCGGAATGACGATCAGCGTGTCCACATAGCGCTGGAGTTCCTGAATGCCGGCTTCGCCCACGCGCATGCGCCGCGCGCCCTCGAAATGGAACGGCTTCGTCACCACGCCGACGGTCAGGATGCCCTGGTCCCGCGCAGCCCGAGCGATCACTGGCGCTGCCCCCGTGCCCGTGCCACCGCCCATGCCGGCCGTGATGAACACCATGTGGGAGCCGGACAATTGTTCGATGATTTCCGGCAGGGACTCTTCAGCCGCCGCACAGCCCACTTCCGGGCGCGAGCCGGCTCCAAGACCTTCCGTGATCGATGTCCCCATCTGGATCTTGCGGTCGACCTGCGAGCTTTGCATGGCCTGGGAGTCGGTATTGGCGATGACGAACTCGACCCCCTCCAGATTGCACCGAATCATGTTGCCGACGGCATTGCCGCCCGCGCCACCGACACCAAACACCGTGATGCGCGGTGTCAATTCCGACATGTCGGGGCCTTTAATATTTACAGTCATGTCTGCCTCCGCTCGATACCTTTGCGCATCACCCCGATCATCCGTTTCTGCGACCTTCTGGTCCATGACCCCCTCGCCTTCCTCTCGAGCTGTCCTATGCGTGTGCCCGGCCCTCCTGTCGGCGCTTTGCGCCTTGTGCGGAACGAAGAGGGGCCCGACGGCCGATTATGCTGGCTCCACTCATCTGGAAAGATCCGTCCCGTTGCGACAGGACCTGTCCCTGAAAGGAGCGATGACCGTGCAGTTGGACGATCCGTTAACCCTGTTAACCCCTTTTTCAGTTAAGCCTTTCTAAAAATGCGCCGTGAACCAATTCTTCAATCGGGCAAGATGTCGGTTCGAAAGGCCTTTGCGAGACGCTGCCTTTGCACTCGGCGCTTCTTGAGGCGCTCTGAGCGTGTAGGCGAGCAGGCCGGAACAGGTCGCGAAAGAGGGGCCGCCAACCGTGTCGGGAAATCCCGACACCCCTAGTGGACGCCCGATTCTCACAGGCTTGTCCAGCATACGGGCCGCCGTTTCGCGAACTCCGGTGAGTTGGGCTGCCCCGCCGGTCAGCACGATCCGCCGCCCGGCAACGCCTTCAAAACCCGATTCGGCGATGCGGTCGCGCACCAGCTCGATGGTTTCTTCGATCCGTGGCTGGATGATCCGCGTCAAAAATGACCGGGGCATGACCTGAACGCCTCCTTCGGCATCACCGTCGATCTGGGGCACGTCCACCGTCTCCTGATCGTCGGAGGGCGTCGGGATCGCACTGCCGTACAGCGTCTTGATGCGTTCCGCCGAAGTCATCAGGGTGGAAAGCCCACGCGCGATATCGCTGGTGACATGCTGGCCGCCCACTTCGATCACATCCGTGAAAATCAGCCGGCTGTCATAAAAAATGGCAATGGAGGTCGTGCCCGCGCCCATTTCCACAAGCGTGACACCAAGATCCATTTCATCCGGTACAAGACAGGCAAGACCACTGGCGTAAGGGGATGCCACGAGCCCCGCGACCTCCAGATGACAGCGCCGGATGCACAGCATCAGATTGCGCACGGGCCCCTGGGCCGCGCTGATCAGATGCATGCGCACGCCCAGCCGCTCGCCCACCATGCCCCGGGGGTCACGGATTCCCGCACTGCCATCGACCTGATAGCCCAATGGCACGGCATGTATCAGCACACGGTCTGTCAGATCGACACTCGCCCGCGCCTGGGCTGCCACATCCCGCAGATTGGCCGCATCGATCTCCTGATCGCTGAGCGGAATTTCCACATGGGCATGGTGACTGAACAAACTTGCCGTGGACAGATTGACCCAGACCCGCTGAACGATGACATCGGCCATGCGTTCGGCCGCTTCCACCACAAGGCGGATCGCTTCCTCGGCCGCCACCACATCGACCACCGCACCCTTGCGGATGCCAGCAGCGGCATGCTGACAAATGCCGAGTATCTTTATTTCAGGGCCGGATTCATCCGCCGGCGGCTCCAGGCGGGCGATGACGCACGCGATCTTGCTTGTGCCCACATCGAGGCCGGCGATGACCTCCGGCTTCCCGCCCCCCCGCATCTGCTCTCGCATGGTCAAAGCTTTGCTCCGGGCTGCCGAGCGGCGCCCGCATGAGGATCCCATAAGTTTGCCGAGTATCGGTGATTCGCGCCGCACGTACCCGCGGGATCGGCGCTCAAGGACGCCTTCGGCCTACCCCAAAGGTCTGCCCGCCATGGCTGTAGCGTGACGGCGAAGACCCTTGCGGAACTCGCCCAGATTGCGTCCATATGGGGCGGGGACTGTGCGCATCAGGCAGCATGAAAAGGAACATCCGATGGGACAGACAGATTGGCTCACCCTGGGGATCTTCATCGCGGCGAATTTTGCCGCCGCATCGAGTGGCGGCATTTTCACGCCCGGCGCCTGGTATGAGAGCCTTGCAAAGCCGTCTTGGACGCCGCCGAACTGGGCCTTTCCGACCGTCTGGACGGTGCTGTTCACCCTGAATGTGGCCTCCGGCTATTTCGTTTGGCAGGCGGCGGGCTGGGAGGCGAGCCTTCCATTGCTGGTTTATGGCCTCAGCCTCCTGGTCAATGCCGCCTGGTCCTATCTCTTTTTCGGGCTCCGGCGGCTCGATCTCGCCCTTGTCGACGTGGCGGCCCTGTGGCTCTCCATCCTGGTCGTGGCCATCCTGTTCCTGCCCTACAGCCTGACCGCTGCCCTGCTCCAACTCCCATATCTCGCCTGGGTCACGGCGGCGGGCCTCTTGAACATTCGCATGCTCCAACTCAACGGCCCCAGGGGCGAGCGGGCCTGAGACCAGGCCATCAGGCATGTCGGTGCAGGGGGATGGGGATGGTGCGGGGCTCCGCCCATGGGGCGATGCGTCGACATGTTCGGCAGCATTGGACGGCCACTGTGCTGTTCTTGGCCTTAGCGCTCTTGCCGTTGGCAAGCGCCGGCGCGCAAAGCGACGCCCCCGATTTCGGCGGCCTGACCGATATCGACGCCCCGGAGCCCGATGAGATCATCACCATTGTGGGTGATTTTGATCTTCAGGGCAGCACGCCCTTCCTGCCCTCTGAAATCATTGGCAAGGACACCATAGACGCTTTTGGTTCGGAGAATGTGGGCGAGGTCCTCGACCGGGCGTGCCGGTCCGCCGGCGGTGGCGGCGAGAACGGGCCCACCATCCTCATCAATGGCCGCAAACCGCGGGGCGAAGGAGCCGTCGACATCCGCGACTATCCCCCGCAAAGCATTGTCCGCATTGAAATCCTGCCGCCCGAAGCGAGTGCCGCCTATGATGGCGACACGGACAGTCCCTGCGGCGTGATCAATGTTGTCCTGGAACGCAATCTTCTGTTCCGCTCGGTGGATGCGCGGTACTCGGAATCCGGATTTGGAGGCCGCGGGGAACAGGCCTATACGGCACGGATATTCCGCGCACGGGGCGAGCGCCGCCTGTTCGCCAATCTGCGCGCGGAACGTTTTACCGCCCTCTTCGAGTCGGACCGGGACATCGCACTGCCCAGCGTCGAGGACAGTGACTTCTTCGCCCGTCCGGGGAATATCCTGGCGGCATCGGGCGACCAGGAGGATGAGATCGACCCGGCCCTGTCGGCCCTTTTCGGCGCGCCAGTTACGGTTCTCGGTTTGCCTGAGGACCAGGACGGCACGGACCTGACCCTTGAGGACCTGGTGGCGTTCGCCAATCAGCCCAACCAGCAAGACAGCCGGACCGCCCGAACCCTCTTGCCACGCACACGTATCCTCCGTTCCTATATCTCCTATCGGGACCGGTCGAAGCCAAACTCTTTTCTGGGCATCAGCGGCACCTTGCGTCGCAGACGCATCGAACGGGAGAACGGCTTTTTCCAGAGGGATCTCCCGGTGCCGGCAACCAACCCCTTCAGCCCGTTCAACACGGATGTGGAGGTGGCCTTCCTGTTCGAGGAGCTGGGTCCCCTCAGGAACGACGATCGATCAGACTTCGTTTTCGTCAATCCAACCATTGCCCGAACCTGGGAAAACTGGGAACTGACCAACTCGTCTCAATTCGAATTTGAATTTGACCAGCGCATGCAGCCGCCCCGCCTCAACGAGGAGGCCGTGACCGAAAGCCTGTCCGATCCGGACCCGGCGAGCGCCTTCACGCCCTTCGGCGATACCGGCACACTGGACCAGGATGACCTTGACCGGTTTTTCTCCGATCCCGTTGAAATTCGCCAGACCCGCTACCGTTTCGAAACTGAAATGTCTCTGGACGGAGCGCTTTTTGAACTGCCCGCCGGCAGTGTGAGGCAGACCACGCAGTTCCGCTTTCTCAGAACCATCAATGTGAACAAGACGAGCGATCCCCTGGCGGATACCCCGAACATCCGCACGGTACAGACCCGGTATCAAGGGCGCATCGGGCTTTCGGTTCCCCTTTTGGGCAAGGATTTTTCCCTGCCGCTCCTGCGCCGACTGGCGCTCTTTGCGTCGATTTCGCCTTTCGCCCAGACCGGGGCAAGCCCGGACATCAACTACGCCTATGGCGCCACCTGGTCCCCGTGGAAAGCCATTGAGGCCAGCATCAGGCGGCGCGTGTCCGTTCGCGTGCCCGACCAGTCAGACCTGTTCGAAGCCGTCGTAACCAACGACAATGTGCCCATATTCGATCCTGTCACCGGCGAGACCGCGTTTATCGAAGTGATTGATGGGGGCAATCCGGATCTTCAGCCCGCATCCTTGACGAACACTGAATACAGGCTGCGCTTCAGACCTTCATTCCTGGACGGATTTTCGGTTCAAGTCCTCTATACGACCGTCCTTGGTGAGAACGATATCGCACCGCTTCCACCCTTTGATGCCAATACGGAAGTCCTGTTTCCGGATCGGGTAGTCCGAAACGAGACCGGCCAACTGGTCCGGCTCGATCGGCGCCCGGTCAATCTCCTTGAACGACGGCGCGAAGATCTCAACGTCGGTTTCGACTACAGTCCGCCCCGCGCAAGGGACAAACCCCGCGGCGCGTTCTCCTGGCGGGTGGGAGGTCAATATAAACGCCGACTGAAGGACACCAATCTCGTCAGTCCGACGGCGCCGCTCCAGGACCTGCTGAATGGCGAAACAGGCCTCACCGGCATCCGGGATGTCTTCAATGCCGATCTTGAATTGGGCGTGCGCGGACTGAATGCCCGGATCGCCGTTGAGTATCAGTCCGACCAGGTCAATCGCAGCGCCTCGGAGGACGGGGTGGATGTTTTCTTCCCCTCCCTGACCCGGGCGACCGTCGACCTGCGCTACCGCTTCGGCAAAGGCCGCCTGTTCAAGACCCCCAGCAGCTTAGACGGATTGAGCCTCGGATTTACCGTTCGGAACATCTTCAACAGCCGGCGCAACGTGGTCGATGAGAATGGCGTGACACCGACCCGCTTTCAGCTCGACTATGAAGACCCGCTGGGCCGTGTCTTTCTGGGCCGTGCCCGGTTTCGTTTCTGAGACAAACCCTGTCCATGAAGAGAATGGCTATGACCGTCCTCGATGCTCAGACCCAAACACCGGTTGGCGTGCCCACACCGATCAAGCTGTCATCACCAGCGATGCAAGACCGTGCGCCACCACTCACCCGCACGGCAGACGGTCAGGGCGAGGAGCGGTAGGGGGCGTGGGTGTAGTATTTGGGCCGGGTGTCGAGGCGCACATGGAGCCAGAACACCCCAAGGCCTGAGGTACTCACCCAAAGGGGCACATCGCTCACCCGCGCGATAGCCGCCTCGCCCACCGCAGCCCAAAAGACCCGTTGCAGATCCAGATCGGCCGTCCGGCTGAACGCCGCGAGGTGAGCACAATCCGTGGACGCATCACCTGGCGCAGGCACCACGAGGCGGGCATCGCCGCCCAAATTGTCGAAAGTCGCCGTAGAGCCGCCAGCGATACGGGCCGCTTCCAAGGGCGCGGCAAAGGCCGACGGATCGGCCACAATTCCCGCGAGCGCGGAACTTTCGATCAGGACCATCTCGAAAGGTTGCTCAAGGGTCCCTGAGGTGACAGGCGGGGTTTCCCAGAAATAGGCCGGCGCCGGCGCATCCCGAAGCACCGGGAGAAAAGCATCAAGCACGGGGCCACCGTCCCGCCAGTCCGTCATGACCCGGGCCACTGACAAAAGGGCGCCATTCTCCAGAAAACGGCACTGCACATTGCGGCCGGGGCCCATGGCGTCAATCTGTGAAGTGATCATCACTCTCCCCCTTAAGCCGCCTCGACCTCGAAGGCCTCGGCATAGCCACCCTGCGCGACGGGACCGTCGGGCGCATTGATCGGTCGCGATTTCATGGCGCTCCTCGATTGATCTGATCGCAGTGAAGCCTGGCGGCCCCAGGTCCAGGGCGAGGGCAAGGGGCAAGGGGCAAGGGGCAAGGGGCTAGGGTCAAGGTCCAGGGCTATGGGGGCTCAAACCCCGATCGCGTCCTTTCCCGTGCGGGCGCCCACAGGCCCCTTCGTTTTTTGCAATTGCGAAAACCAAGTCTGGGGGCTTGACGGGAACAACCGCTTCGCGAAATC
>CAYUYV010000086.1:0-19781 GCA_964449455.1 uncultured Alphaproteobacteria bacterium
GGCAACAGGCCCGGCACGGTAAACCCCACCGGGAGCAAGACCAAATAGGGGCGGCGCGCAGCCGGATGGTCCTCGTGATCATCCGGATGCAGATCGTGTTTTCGGATCGCCGCCCGGGTCGGTCGCGCGAGGCGTCCAGCAATGGGCGTCCCAGATGAATGGCCATCCCTGACCCCTCCCAGGGTCAGGACAGAACCCGGCTTACAGGCCATCTGGCTCTTTTTCCCCTGCCGCCGGTCGGCGTCATGCGCCATGCCCGGACGCGACCCCAAAAAAACGCCCAGAACAGGACATTCCGGCCTTTGCGAGGGACCGGCGCGGGAGCCCGACGTGTCCGAGTTGAGGTGAACGGGCCTCACTGCCGGATGATGTTGCGTATTTCCGCTCAAAGATCGTCCGGAACGCGCCGGTCCTTCGTGCCTCAGCCTGGAGGGGGCGAGTCGAGACCGAGGTCCTCGCTCGAATTCACCGGGCTCCTGTATGTCGCACTTAAATCGTACTTTTCATCGGAGGACTGACATATGACGCTTTCTGTCAATTCCGGCTTTCCGGAGCACGGGACTACCCATGCTGCCGGCGGTTCGGCGGCTCCCGAATTCACCGTCATGGCCCTCGATGCCGACAAGGTCGAAGGGAATGCAGGGCCGACTGCCTTCACCTTCACGATCACCCGTTCAGGGGACCTGGCCGGCGAGGTGACCCTTGACTACGCCGTGACCGGCAATGGCGTCGACGCCATGGACTTCGTGGGCGCAAGCCTTCCGTCCGGCGCAGTGACCTTCGCCGACGGGGTCGGCGGCGAGCGCACCGTCACCGTCGAGGTGAATGGCGATCTCGATCCTGAATCCGACGAGACCTTCACCCTGGTCCTTTCGGATCCGGCCACGCAGACTTCCCAGGCGAGCGGAACGATTCCCGCCACGGGCCAGGATGTGAGCCTGTCTTTAACCACCCTCGACCGGTCCAATGCGACGGCCCTGGACGTGTCCGGAACGATCGCCCTCGGCGATACGGCCGGCGCCAGCCAGTTCAACATCGTCTATGTCGTCGATGTCTCGGGGAGCACCCGCAACGCGTTCGTCGGCACCACATTGGTCGGTGATCAGAACGGTGACGGTCGTTCCGACACGATCCTTGATGCGGAGATTGCCGGCTACAAGGCCCTGACACAGTCCCTGATCGATGCGGGCCTCGGTGGATCCGCGGTGGCCCTTGTCCCCTTCGGATCCGGCGCCACGACCACCTTCATGGGTACCATCGGTCAGGATGAGGATGGGAACGGTATCCCCGACATTGTCGACGGCCTCGAAGGGCTCGGGACCACAGGCGCCACGAATTTCGAACGGCCCCTCCAGGAGGCCATCGATTTCCTCAATGATCAGACGGATGGGGAGAATTTCGTCTTCTTTTTGAGTGATGGCCGGCAGAATTCCGGCGGCGCCTTTTCGGATGAGGCCGTGATCCTCACCGATCCCGACGGTCTTGATGCCACGATCCGAGCCATCGGCGTGGGAACCGGTGCCGCCATCGACCAGCTCGATCTCGTCGATGACGGGCTCGACAACGACTCGGTGGAACCGGCGGTTCTTGACCCTGAGTCCCTTGAGGCCGGGCTCGTTGGCTCCGATATCGACCCGGCGGCCATTGACCGGCTCGAATTGAGCGTGAATGGCGTGCTCAGCGCCACGCTGGCCCCGGATGCTTTGTCCGTCACGCCCTTCGGTCTGACCTATCAGGCCACCCTGACCGGTCTTGATGTGAATGCGGACGATATGGTCACGGCCCGGGTTTTCTTCACCGGCGATGACGGCGCGGTCTTCGAAACGACGCAGACGGTTGAATCCCTGTCCGGCGCCATGGGCACCATCCGCAATGATGACATGGCGGACGACGGTGCCGGCGATCCCGGCAATGGCAGCGATCCCGGTGATCCCGGTGATCCCAGTGATGGCGGCGATGGCGGCGATGCCGGCGATGCCGGCGATGGCGGTGATGCCGGCGACATGGGCGAAGGCGGCCATGCCGGTGACAGGGTCGGCGATCCGTGCGGTCTCGTGGTCCAGCATGTCAATGACTGGTTCAATCCGGCCTGGGGCGGCGGCTATGTGGCCCGTTTCGAATTGACCATCACGGAAGATCTGCTGATGGGCGACACGACCACGGGATGGAGCCTCGATCTCGATCTGGCCGAGGGCAATTTCGTCAATGGCTGGCTCGACGGCTTCACCGGCCCGGTCGATTTTGATGTCGCCACCGGCACCTTCAGCACGGTGGGCAGCAGCTGGCAGCCCGAGCTGCGGGCCGGTGACACGCTCAATATCGGCATCCAGGTCTCGGGCGCCGGTTTCGATGCGGAGGACGTGACCTGTCTGTTCACGGACGAGGACATTATCACCGACGATGTCGATCCGCGCGGCCTTGCGGTGACGGCGGAGCCTGTCAATGACTGGGGCTTCGGCGCGGTCCAGCAGGTCAGCATCGAGAACACGGGCCCGGCGGACGTGAACCAGTGGATCGTGCGCCTCGATCTCGATCCGGGCGATCTGGACGGCATCGCGCTCGGGACGGTCTGGGGCGCTGACCATGCTGATGACGGCGAGGACCTCCTCTTCTTCCCCGCCGACTATACCCGCCCCGTGGAAGCGGGCGGCATCGAGACGTTCGGCTTTGAGGCCGCCTTTTCCGACGGCAGCGGTGCAAGCTGGGAGGCCGGCGACTTCCAGGTGATCGGGATCGACGATGTCCCCGCCGATATCATCAACACCATGGACGAATTCTTCTTCTGATCCGCCGACTGAGAACCCTCCACGGCAGGCGGCCGGGGCATGAGTGTCCCGGCCGCTTTTTTGTTTCCTGGGGGTGAGGGCCCGCGTGGGCCTGGCCGCGTTCAGGAGCAAAAATGGCCCAGCAAATTCTCAGGCCAGGATACTTTAAAAAAACAAAGGAGGTGTCGTAGGCTTTGCCATCGGACCCACTTGGCGCATGGTGGTATTGGGTTAGAACAAACAGGGGACAGACATGAGCGAGGGGAACCGCTCTGACCTGCTGCGATCGCTTTCCATTGACGACGCTGCACGGCCGCAAACCCGGCGCGGGCCTGGCATTTTTGTTTGGCTGCTGATCATCCTGTTGGTGATTCTGGCCGCCGCTGGTGGCGCGGCTGGGCTGCTGTACTACCAGTCTACCCAGGCGGGCCTTGCACAAGGGCAGGCTGCGGCTGCGCCCGCTTCGGCGGATCCTGTCGCATCCACAAATGGCGCTTCTCCGGCCCCCAACGGCCCATCGGCGACGGGCGCGGCCAGCCTGCCGCAACCGGCCGTGCGCCGGCGGCGCGGTCTTATCGCATCGGGTTATGTCATTGCGCGGCGGCGGGCCACAGTGTCGGCAGAACTGACTGGCCGGCTCGTTGAGGTCTATGTGGAAGAAGGGTCGCGGGTCGAAGCCGGGCAGGTGCTGGCGAAACTGGACAGCCGCCTTGCCGAATTGGATCTGGAGCTCGCGATCGCCCGGGCCGTTGTCCAAAAGGCCAATGCGGACGCAATCGAGGCCGATCTGACGGAAGCCCGCGCTGCCCTTGCCCGGGCCCAGGACCTGGCTGAACGTCAGTTTTCCTCCCGCGCCGATCTGGATGTTGCCCGCGCTCGCGCCAATGGCCTTGCCGCCCGCCTTGAAGCGGCGCGGGCCGAGGCCCGTGTTGCCGATGTGTCGGCTGAGCGCCAGGCCGAACTCGTGGATCGATTTCTGGTCCGGGCCCCCTTTTCGGGCGTCATCATCGACAAAAACGCGCAGGTGGGCGAGATCATTTCGCCAACCTCGGCCGGCGGCGGCTTCACCCGGACCGGGGTCTACACCCTCGTCGATATGGAGTCCCTGGAAATCGAAGTCGACGTGAATGAAGGCCAGATCCAGAACGTGTCTCCCGGTCAGTCGGCGACTGCCGTGCTCGACGCTTATCCGGATGTGGATTTTCCGGCCACGGTGATTGCCATTATTCCGACCGCGAACCGGGACCGGGCGACCATTCAGGTCCGCGTCGGCTTTGACCAGCTCGACCCCCGCATTCTGCCGGAAATGGCCGCCAAAGTGACTTTTGCCCTTGAGTGACCTTTGCCCTTGAGTGACGTGAGCGCGTGCGGCTTGGGACACGAGTTGCACAATTCCGATGGTCCGACCCAGGAGAGACGATCCCATGGCACCAGATCAAGAAGCCCTCATCCACCTGGAGGATGTCACAAAGCAGTATGCCCGCGGCAAGGAAACCGTGACCATTTTTGAGAGCCTGAACATGGTCATCCCCAAAGGTGATTTCATCGCCATCATGGGGCCGTCCGGGTCCGGAAAGACCACGCTGCTCAACCTCTTAGGCGGCCTTGATAAGCCCAATAGCGGCAGCATCACCTTCGACGACACGCCCATCCATACGCTTGGTCAGAGCCAGCTCGCGGCCTGGCGGGCGGCCCATGTGGGCTTCATTTTTCAGTTCTACAATCTCATGCCGACCATGAGCGCGGCGAAGAATGTGGAAATACCCCTTCTTCTGACAAGCCTCGGCGGCGGCGAGCGCAAACGCCGTGTGCAGACGGCGCTGGAGCTTGTGGGTCTGAAAGAACGCGCCCGCTTCCGTCCCCGTGAGCTTTCGGGCGGCCAGCAGCAGCGGGTGGCGATTGCCCGGGCCGTGATTGCCGATCCCCAGCTCATCCTCGCCGACGAACCGACCGGGGACCTGGACCGCGCCACCGGTGTTGAAATTCTGGAATTGCTCCAGCAGCTCAATCGGGACCTTGGGAAGACCATTGTGATGGTCACCCACGATCCTGAGGCGGCTACCTTCGCCCGGCGCACCTTGCATCTTGACAAGGGCCATTTTGAGGAACGGGAGCTCGGCTGATGAAGGATTTTGGTCTTATCCTCAATGGTCTCTTCCGCAAGACCTTTCGCAGCCTGCTGCTGATCATGGCGATTTTCGTCGCCTTCCTGATTTTCGGTGTGCTGGCGAGTTTCGATGCTGCCATTAATGCGGACGCGGATGCGGCGGCCGATGACCGCCTTGTGGTGACCAACAAGATTAATTTCACCCAGCCACTGCCCATTGCCTATGTGAGCCGTGTCGAGGCCCTGCCGGGTGTCGACCGGGTGAGCTACACCCAATGGTTCGGGTCCTATTATCAAGAGCCGCGCAACTTCATTGTCGGCTTTGCCGTTGACCCGGAATCCTATCTGGAAATCTATGACGAATATATTCTGCCTCCGGAGGAAAAAAAGGCCTTCCTGGAGGATCAATCCAGCCTTCTGGTGGGCCGCGAGGTTGCGGAGCGCTATGGCTGGTCGGTGGGTGATCAAGTTCCCATCATGACCAATATCTGGACCCGGACGGATGGCACCATGAGCTGGCCCTTCACGATCCGCGCCATTTTTGACGGAGCCGACTCCCAGACGGGCACCAACGCCATCTTCCTTCACTTCAAATATCTGGACGAGGGGCGGTCCTTCTCGAAGAATTTTATTGGCAATCTCATTGTGCGGACGACATCGCCGGGCGTGAATGAGCGTGTGATCGAGTCCATCGACACGCTCTTTGCCAATTCCCGCTTTGAGACCCGGACCACCACGGAAGCGGCTTTCCAGGCCGCCTTCGTCACCCAGCTTGGCAACTTGGCGTTGATTATCACCAGCGTTACCGCGGCTGCTTTCGCCACCATTTTGCTTATTGTCGGCAATGCCATGGCGGGCAGTGTGCGGGAGCGCACCCGAGAGATTGCCATCTTGAAGACGCTCGGTTTTTCCGGTGGCCGGATTGGGCGCATCGTCTTTGGTGAGACCTTGATCCTGGCTTTGGTCGGCGGCGGGCTTGGCCTGATTGCAGCCGTGGGCGCTGCGTCGACTCTCTCCGAAGGCGGAGGTTTCTTTTCCAATCTGGTGGTGACACCGGGCATCCTGGCGACGGGCGGCGCGCTGATCCTGGCGCTTGCCTTTGCCACGGCGGCCATCCCTGTGTTCCTGGCATTCCGCCTCAACATCATCACCGCTTTGGGAAGGGAGTAAGGTCCATGTTCAGCATGCTTCGACAGGCCCGAACGGTCCTGGCCCTGTCCATCCAGACGCTTCCACAACGGTTCTGGTCTTCGCTGTCGACCGTTCTGTCGGTGGCTCTTGTGGTGCTTGTGCTCGTCGCTTTTTTGGCGGTGGCCAATGGGTTTTCCGAAGTCCAGAAAGGCACAGGGTCGGATCAAGTGGCCCTCATCACCCGGTCCGCCACGGACTCCGAAGGCAGCAGCCAGGTGAGCCGGGAGCAGCAGCGTCTGATCGAGGCCGCGCCGGCTGTGGCCCTGGGATCCGATGGGGCGCCGGCGGTCTCGCCGGAGCTTTATGTCATTGTGGATGGCTTCAAGCGGGCGAATGATTCGCCGGTCAATCTGCCTTTGCGCGGCATGACCCAAACAGGCCCAAATCTGCGCGATGATTTCCAGATCGTCGAGGGCCGGATGTTCGATCCGGGCACCAACGAGCTCATTGTCGGTCAGGGGATCTTGCGGGAATTCTCCGGCTTCGACCTGGGCCAAGAGGTCCAGTTCGGGACCACGAAATGGCGCATTGTGGGTGTTTTCTCCGTGGGCGGCAGTGTCTTCGACAGTGAGCTTTGGGCGGATTTGGGCGTCGTGCAAAACCTGTTCAACCGCGGCTCCTCGGTGCAGGTCGTCCGGGTCCGTCTTGACGGGGATCCTGTGGCCGGCGTGAAGGCCATCCAGGACTATCTGGACGCTGATCCCCGGCTTAAACTCGCGGCCAATACGGAAAAAGCCTATTACGCCCGCCAGGCGACGGGCCTTGCCACACTCGTAACCTTTGGCTGGGCCATTGCCATCACCCTGTCCTTTGGGGCCCTCGCGGGCGCCATTAATACGATGTATGCGGCCATTGAGGCACGGGCGCGGGAAATGGCGACCTTGCGGGCGATCGGCTTTGGCGGCTTTTCCGCTTTCGTCGCGGCGATGGCGGAATCGCTCCTGCTCTCGGCCGCTGGCGGCGTGGTCGGCTGTCTTGCTGCCTATCTCGTATTTGACGGGGTCAGTGCCTCGACCCTGGGCAGCAGTTTCACCCAGGTCGTTTTCGCCTTTGCGGTCAGCCCGGCCCTGTTCGTGAGTGGTTTGACGATCGCTCTGGTGATCGGTTTTGTCGGTGGTTTCTTTCCGGCCCTCTCGGCGGCCCGTCAGAAAGTCCTTCAGCTCGGCGCCCGTTAATCGCTGCCGGGACTGCGCTCAAGACTCCCACTGTGTTTTGCGAGGCGGGCCGCGAACAGGCGGGCCGCCTCAGCCGTTTCCAGCTCCACATGCAAGGTCGGCTGGGTCAGGTCGCCAAGATGCAGGACCAGCTCACGGTCCCTCGGGCAGTCCACACGCACTGGTCCACCGGGCAGCGCACGGACCAGGGTGACCCCATCACCAAAGGCCCGCACGATGAGCGTTTCATCGCTGTCCGAGGACGCGATCAGCGCTGCCCGCCGCCGCGTGTCGAGCGCCCTGGTCCCCGGGCGGAAGTCCGGCACCCGATCCGCCAGCACTTGGGCTAGTTGGGTGTCATCGGGCAGGCGCTGGGGGGGCTGCCATCCGAAGGCGACGGCAAGCCCGAAAACGCCGAGCACGAAAAACGGAATGAGGATGAGCAGGGTGACGTCCATGGGATGAGGGCCAGCCTTGTCTTGGTGGGCCCCAGGCTTCTGCAGGACCATCTGGGGCAACCCAACTATATCCCGGCGCGCGGGCGGAGCCAGCGCAGATTGGCGCGCGCCGGTGCATCTCAGGGGGCGAGTCTGGTCTATGAGGGGCGGGTCATTGGACGGCAAGGGTCGGGCGGCTATGATCCCGGCACGCCGCCGTTCATGATGTATTGGTAAACGTGTCACGGTCGCGGGTTTGGGGTGTGCCCCCGCGCAGACCGGCCGGCATAGGCGTGTTGGCGGGTCGTGGCGACGGGACCCTCTGCAAAAAGGACCTGGGGAATGAAAGAGATTTTGCGCGAACTTGAAGACAAGCGGGCCACGGCCCGCCTGGGTGGTGGTCAGGCCCGCATCGATGCCCAACATGCCAGGGGCAAGCTGACCGCTCGGGAGCGCATCGAACTGCTCCTCGATGAGGGGTCCTTTGAGGAATACGACACATTTGTCGAGCACCGCGCGACGGAGTTCGGCATCGACCAGACCAAAATCCCTGGCGACGGGGTGGTGACCGGCTGGGGCACCATCAATGGACGCATTGTGTTCGTGTTCAGCCAGGACTTCACGGTCTTCGGCGGCTCCCTCTCGGAAACCCACGCGGCCAAGATCGCCAAGATCATGGACAAGGCCATGGAGGTCGGAGCGCCGGTGATCGGAATCAATGATTCCGGCGGTGCGCGGATCCAGGAAGGGGTCGACAGCCTTGCCGGCTATGCCGAGGTCTTTGTCCGCAATGTGCTCGGTTCAGGCGTGATCCCGCAGATTTCGGTCATCATGGGGCCTTGCGCCGGGGGCGCGGTCTATTCCCCGGCCATGACCGACTTCATCTTCATGGTGCAAGACTCCACCAACATGATCGTCACCGGCAACGATGTGGAGAACACGGTGACGCAAGAGCAGGTGACGGCGGAGGAACTGGGCGGTGCCATCACCCATACGAGCAAGTCGTCCGTGGCTGACGGGGCGTTCGAAAACGATGTGGTGACGTTGAAGCAGATGCGCCGCCTGTTCGATTTCCTGCCCCTGAGCAACAAAGAGCGCCCCCCCCAGCGCGAGAGTTTCGACGATCCCGACCGCATCGAGATGTCCCTCGACACGCTGGTGCCGAGCAACCCCAACAAGCCCTACGACATGAAGGAGCTGATCCTCAAAGTCGTGGACGAGGGCGATTTCTTCGAGATCCAGGAGAATTTCGCCAAGAACATCGTTACGGGCTTTGCGCGGATCGAAGGCTCGACCGTCGGCGTCGTCGCCAACCAGCCCATGGTGCTTGCAGGCTGTCTTGATATTGCCGCCAGCCGCAAATCAGCGCGTTTCGTGCGCTTTTGCGACTGCTTCAACATTCCCATCGTGACCTTTGTCGATGTTCCGGGCTTCCTGCCGGGCACGGCCCAGGAATATGGCGGCCTCATCAAGCAGGGCGCCAAGCTGCTCTTTGCCTATACGGAAGCCACGGTGCCCAAGGTGACCGTGATTACGCGCAAGGCCTATGGTGGCGCCTATGACGTGATGGCCTCCAAGCATCTGCGCGCCGATGTGAATTATGCCTGGCCAACGGCGGAAATTGCCGTGATGGGTGCCAAAGGCGCGGTGGAGATCATCTTCCGCTCCGAGCTGAACGATCCGGACGCCATGGCCCGGCGCACGAAGGAATATGAAGACGCCTTCGCCAACCCCTTCATCGCCGCGCAGCGGGGCTTCATTGATGAGGTGATCATGCCCCATTCCACCCGGCGTCGGGTGTCCCGCGCCCTTCGCATGCTGCGCAACAAGGATGTGAAGAACCCGGCCAAAAAGCACGACAACATACCCATGTGATCGCTTGTTCACGTCTGAAGCGCGTTCGGGGCCCGGGCACGCTTCTTTTTCAGAGCCCCTCCACATTCGCTGGAGGGGTTTTTCTTTTGGTTTTCCTTACAGAGTTCCGCAGGCTTTCCATGAGAGACAAAAAAAGAACCGATTATGGTCTTGAGATTTGGCATGCTGATAAGAGAAAAAACCTTGAGTATTGCCTGAATATTGCCAGATCAAGAAATGGGATATGATCGTTCAATCGACAGTGGCATGGTCTGTCCGGCGCAGGCGGAATCTGCCATGCAGGTGCATGTCTCCTCGAAAAATCTCGACGGGCGCTTTCTTTATCCTTTGAGACGTCCTAAGGTGCTGTCGTCAGCGGTATATTAATTTTACCCCGGCTTGGTTTTGCCAAGCCGCAGCGCGGTATGCCTGAATGTCCTGACGTGAATGGCGTCGTCCCAAGACGCCCGGTTGGCCAAAGACCGCTCGAATGGTGGCCGACCCGCCGCTGATCTCGCGTGCTGATGCCGTGGTGCCGTGCCCTTTCCGGTATGCGCAGCCGCTGCCGCGCCCATGCCAAGGCCTGTCCCGGCCATGGCACCGCATGAGGAGATCCATATGTCTGTGAACTCACAGGTCGCGCCGGAGTCGAAGCCCGCCCAAGGGATCAAGGCCACGGACACCCGCGAGACCGATCATTACAAAGAACAATATGTCAAAAGTTTCGTGGAAAAGTGGGACGAGCTGATCGACTGGGATGCCCGCGCGGAAAGCGAAGGCCGCTTCTTCATCGACTTTTTGAAGGCCCGGGAAAAGTCCACTGTTCTCGACGTCGCCACCGGGACTGGATTTCATTCCGTCCAGCTTCTAAAGGCGGGCTTCCAGGTCACGAGCGCCGATGGCAGCGCCGAGATGCTCTCCAAGGCGTTTGAGAATGCCCGTCAGCGCGGTCTGGTGCTGCATACCGCCCATGCGGACTGGCGCTGGCTGAACAAGGACATCCACGGCAAATACGATGCCATCATCTGCCTTGGCAATTCTTTCACCCATCTCTTTAAGGAACGGGACCGGCGCCGGGCCCTGGCGGAATTCTATGCCGCCCTAAAGCATGACGGCATTCTTATCCTCGATCAGCGGAACTATGACGCGATCCTGGATTTGGGCTTCGACAGCAAACACAAATTTTACTATTGCGGCGACCAGGTTACGGCGGAACCGGATCATATCGATCCAGGCCTCGCCCGCTTCCGCTATGATTTCCCCGATGGGTCGGTCTACAGACTGAACATGTTCCCCTTGCGCAAGGCCTATACGCGCCAGCTCATGCTCGATGTCGGCTTCGCCTCCGTGACCACCTATGGCGACTTCCAGGAATCCTACGAGCATTATGACCCGGATTTCTTCATCCATGTTGCCGAGAAAAACTATGTTGAGGCGGAGGACGAAGACGAATGAGTATGAGCTCTGCTGACGTCACGCGCATTACGGAAGATTATTACGACAGTGATGATGCCGACCGCTTCTATCACACGGTCTGGGGCGGCGAGGACATCCATGTGGGTCTCTATGAGGGGCCCCAGGACAGTATTGCCAATGCCAGCCGCCGGACCGTGGAGCGCATGGCGTCCTTCCTGTCCTGGCTTGGGCCTAAGGCGCGGATTCTTGATCTGGGCGCTGGCTATGGGGGATCGGCGCGGTTTCTGGCCAAGACCCATGGCTGCCACGTGACCTGTCTCAACCTGTCCAAAGTCGAGAATGCGCGCAACGAAGCCATGAGCGCCGAGCAAGGGCTTTCGGACAAGGTGGCTGTGGTGCACGGCTCCTTCGAGACCATTCCGTTTCCGGATGGGTCCTTTGATGTGGTCTGGTCCCAGGATGCGATCCTGCACAGCGGCAACCGGGGCAGGGTGCTTGAAGAAGCCGTCCGGGTCCTCGGCCCCTCGGGTCAGATGATCTTCACGGATCCGATGCAGGCGGACCATGTGCCCGATCCCACGGTGCTGCAGCCGATCTATGACCGCATCCATCTCGACAGTCTTGCATCAGTGGCCTTCTACCGGGAGCACCTGACCCGCCTTGGCCTTGAGGAAAAGCGGGTGGAACTGATGACGCCCCAAATGGCGGTCCATTATGGGCGTATCCGCCGGGAGCTGAAGGAACGCTATATCGAGATCACTCGGACCGTCTCAAAAGACTATGTGGACCGGATGATTGGCGGCCTCGAAAAATGGGTCGAAGGGGCCGAGAGCGGCATCATGGCCTGGGGCATTCTCTATTTCGCCAAGGCCTGACAGCCTTGTTGCGCACCGGTGGGGGCCTTGGGCCTCCATCGTCGTCTCTCCTCGTTGTCTCCCCTCCTCACATCAGAAAACCGCACCGGCTTCGTCTTCCAGGGCCGTCAGCAGGGCCTTCAATGTGCGGACACCAGCCGGCGTCTCGTCTTGCCCAGGCAGGTCATCTGCCGACAGGCTGGTGAAGAGATGGATCCGGCGCTGGGCCCGGCTCAGAAGGGTCACCAAAAACCGCTCTCCGTGGAGGCCTGACAGGCGCCCGAAGCTCTGGGGAACCGGCCAGTTGGGTTTTGACCGCGCCCAGACCAGGGAGGCGAGGATGACCGGCCTGCGCTCTCCCGCGGTGGCCTCGATGGGCCTGACATAAAAGCCTTCGGCGGCATCCCCCCACCGGTCGAGATAGTCGTCCACGACCCGGTCCGTGCTGCGGCGACGATCCATCAGCACCTTGATCAACGCGGCCTGCCGCGATGTCGTGGTCACGATGCCAAGGGCTGTGTCCGGTTCCCGTTCCATGTGGTCCCGGGCCGTGTCGAGGATGGCCTGGGCCTCAATGAGATTCACATCGCCCGACGCCAGACCTTCGACCCGGTGGCACTGGATGGCCGCGCCGTCCGACCATTTGGGACGCGGTGCCGGCGTGTCGGGTGCAACGAGGCGGCCGCCATAGAACCGGGCATTGAGGAAGGCAAGCACGTCCGGATTGGTCTCCGGCTCCAGGCTCCAGAGGTCCGGCCCTGGGGGCAGACAGGTCCGGGCACGGTCGAACAGGGCGCGGGCCGGGCCATCGGTGTCGCCGCGGCCTCCGCTGCGCTCTGCTGTCCAGTCTGTCCACGGAAGGGTGAAGGACGGCGGCGGCATCTGGTGCTCATCGCCCACAAATATGGCGCGCCGGGCACGCAGCAGGGCGCTGAGGGCGGGACCCTCCGCAACGCTGTTGGCCTCAAGCAGGACCACCAGGTCAAAAGGTTCAGCCGGCGGCGGCGCAAGGATCGGCAGGCTGGCCGGATCGGCGAGCCAACAGGGCATCAAGGCCTGGAGTGTCCGGGGCGCCTGGTCGAACAATCGATCGACGGGCACATCGCCTGAAATGACATGGGGCAGAAGCTCCCCTTCGCGGGCGTGGTCCGGCGCAGTTCCGCCTGCGCCGGGCGGGATGGTGCGGTTCATCAGGACGCGGCGGACGGCATTGCTTTCCGCTTGCGCAAGGGTGGCCTCAAGGGCGTGTTTCTCCGTTCGCAGCGCTTCGGGGTCCGCAGACGGATTAAGGGGCGGGCGCGCCGCCTCCCGCAAGCGCCGGCCCAGGGATTCCCAATAGACCTTGTCAAAGACCGGGCTGAGATCGGCGCGGATATCCGCCGCTTCGCAGGCGGCGACCAACGGTTCAAGGCCGGCTTCGATAGCATTCGCGCGGGCGTCAGTGACCGCCTTATCCCGGATCGGATCACTGGCCATGGCCCGCGCGGCCCACGCGATCCCATCGCGTAAGGGCAGCCCTCCGGAAAGAGACCGGCCAGCAAGGTCCGCAAGCGGCTGATCCAAGTCCCGGCCCAGCCCATCCTCGATCGCACGGACGTCCTTGAGCAGTTCACCGGTCTGGACCCGTGCGGTTTCAAGGGCTGGCACATCCTTCAGGGCCGGTGAGGCCAGGATATTCCGGCGCCACCGTGCCGGGTCCAGGCCAGCGCCCGCGTCGGTTGGCGCCAGGGCCTCCAGGAGTGCGAGGGCCGCCACGCGCCGGGCTTTGTTGGCACGGTCATAACCAACCGCTTCGAGGGCCTTGATTGTCGTTTCCAGGCTCGGCAATTCGCCATTCACGAGGGTTGAGCGCTGGCGCAACCGGGCCACCGCATCGTCCAGATGTTCGCGATGCACCGTATCCTGAAGGCCAAGGGCATTGCCCAAGGCGAGAATATGGTCATAGGCATCCTGACGAACCTGGAGCCTGAGATCCGCTGCCTGCAGCCCGTCTTCTTCGTCTGTCTCAAGACGGTTACGGATCGCATCAAGTCGTGCGCCGTCTTCCCCCCCCATGTCATGGGCAAAGCGCATGAGAGAGTCCGGGGACGCGGTGCACAAGGCTTCGCCCAGTGCCGCGCCAAAGCTGCCCGCTTCCGCAAAGCTCACGGCCTTTTCCACAAAGCCCACCGTGGCCTCAACAAGCGTCGTGTCGGTGTCGATGCCCTTGAACAGGGGGCCGAGCAGGGTGACGGGCTCCTCCCGATCCTCGAAATTGTCGACCATCCTCGTGAAATCGCCCAGGGCCCGGAGCAGGGCCGGGGCAGTGCCCACCCGTTGGGGGCGGCGCAGAATCCGATCGCGCAGACGCCGGGCCTTGGCATAGCGGCGCGAAAAGGGGCGCAGGAGGAGCGGCGTCGTGGCCAGTTGATGCGCGGCCCGGAGCAAGACCCGCGGCGGGATCTCGAGGGTCACTCGCATATATTTGCGCAGCTTGCGCATGCGCGAGCGCAGGGTACGGATTTCATTGACGAGATGGGCGGCGCTGGCCCGCGCCGTCTCCTCGCGCAGGGCCTCGCGATTGGCTTGGAGGGCCGGGCGCGGGGTCTGGTCGATCAGGGTTGCGGCTTCCTGAAGGAGGCGCAAATCGGCCGCCGTGTCCGGCGCCGGCAAATCAAGGGCGCTTGCAAAGCCGGTCACAAAGGTCCGGTCCTGGCCCACGGCCTCGACCCTTGTCTCCAGATTGTCGAGATCCCCCTTGATGCCCAGCAGGGTGTTGGGCGGTTCAGGCAACCGGTTCCAGGCCTGAAGCAGCAGGGCCACATCATCCGTCCGGGTACTGACGGGCTCCACGGCGTCGAAGGTCTTTTTCAGATCCGCATCAATGGCGTCGAGCTGCTTCCACAAACCGTTCAGGCGGCGTGCGGCAGTCTCCGTGGTCGGATCGGCCAGCACCGGCAGCACGGGGATGAGGCTTGGGTCGGCCTGGAGGGTTTTCAGGACGCGTGGTTCGGGGGTGAGACCAAGCAGGCGTGTGACTTCATCGGTCGTGGCCGGCGCAGGCAAGGCCAGGCGTTCCGCAAGGCCCGCCGCGGCGGATATCAGGCGGGGCAGGGCATCGAGCCACTGGGCCAGACCTGCTTTGATGGCTTTCAGGCGGTCCGTGTCCGGAATGGCCGCCAGATTGGCCCAGGGCGACAGGCCTGGCGGGGGTGCACCCCGTGTTGCCCCGGCCCTGTCCGCCCAGGCCTTTTCGAGATCGGAAAGAGCAATCCGGCAGCGCTCCCGCCCTTCCGCATCGAGTTCATCGGCATGCACCAGGTCCACGCCGTCAAAGGCCGGATTGAGTGCCAGCCCGGCCGCCTTCGTTTCGGCACGAACAATATCGGCTGGTGTGATTCCCGTCGCGCCAAAGGGCGTCTCAAGGGCCTCAAGGGCCTGGGATGCCTGCTCCAGGGCGCGGCGAATGTCTGCCGGGTCCTGTTCCGCCGGTGTTCGAACGAGGCCGTGCCGGTTTCGGATGGCTTCAAGGATGTCGGTCTGGCGCCGGTCGGCGGCTCGCCCGTCCAAGACAAAGGGGCTGATGTCCGGCCCGGCTTTGGAGGCGTGTTCGCCTGGTGGGGCGGTCGTGGTGGCCAGTGCTGTCTTCACGGCGTCGAGGGGCCCATCACTTGTGCTGACCAGCAGAACCGTTTCGCCCCGACCCAGGGTTTCGATGACCAGATTGCGAACATAGCCCGCCTTGTCCGTGCCCGGAGGGGCGAGCACGATCGTGCCATCGGCGGCATCGGCAAAGGAGGGATTGGGGCGGGCCCGGCCGGCCTGGAGGAAAAGGGCCGCGGCGCGGCCGGCCGGATCACTCCAGGTGGCCGGATCAAGATCCGCCCACAAACGATGGGCTGCACAGTCGAAGGCACCGAGCACGCAATAGGGATGCACCCGCCAGTGATGAACCCGCCACAACGCAAAGGTCTCAAGCGCCTGGGTGACGGCCTTGAGATAGCCCTCGGGCTGGTCCTGCCGGCCAAGGCCGGGCAGATCGAAACCGGTGCCCTCAAGGGCCGACAGGAGGGCCGGATTGACAAGCAGCCGGTCCGATGGCGCGCGCACCCGGCCATGGATTGATGGCCGGTCCGCCTTGGCCCCTTGGCGCGGCGCGGGCGCAAGGGCGGCCACGGGTTGGAGCAGGAGGGGTGAAAACCGGTCCCGGCCGTCCCCGTCCCGCCACTCCAGGATGCCATAGACGATGTGCAAGGGGCTTGCGCCGTGGAGGGCCCGTCCTTCCTCGCCAAGGGCGCACAGCTCAAGGACTTTCCGGCGGCCCTCGTCCGGTGTGAGAAGGGTCTGAAGGTCGCCGATCGTGACCGTATGGACGCCTGACGCAAGGGCAAAGCGGTCCGGCAGGCCCTGGGCCTGGGCGCGGGTTGCCCTGGACGCTACCGGAGCGCTCGCGCGAGAGCGGGGCAGGCCGAGACGGTCCTGAACCCGGTCCACCATGGCCCGTTCCGCCGTGAGATAAGCCATATCGTCCGCATCGAGCACGGCTCTGGGCAGGGCGCTCAGATCGGCGCGAAAGCCCTCACCCGAGAGACGTTCGGCCTCGATTGCGTCGGTCAGGCGGTCCGGCGTGCCGGTTCCGGCGAGATCCGATCCATCGGGCGCGAGGCCATGGAGCGCCTGGGGTGTTCCAGAGGCGAGTGAGGTGTAAATGCGGTCAAGGGAGGGGCCGGCGAGGGGAACGAGGCCGCGCACATGGTTCCGCAGATCGGCCGAGAGCAGCACAGGGTCAAGGACCGGATCGAACACCGCGCGCCGGGCCGCTTCAAGCGATGCCAGGGGGAGGTCGGCGCCGCCATCCACATCCGGTGATGTCCCCGATGCGGCTAAAGAGGGCGCAATAGAGGCGGTCTCCGGAGGGCCAAGCGGTGCGGAGGTGGTTTCAGTCGGGGCCGAAGCGGGGGGGGATCCCGGCGTTTCGGGGGTTGCGGGGTCTGTCACGGAACGCATCTCACTTCGCCGTGGACGGAGCGCGCCCACGGTCAGGTCACAAACCCTGATGCCTACCCCCTAAGGCGAGGCTTGCCAATATCACGTTCGGGGCTGCCTCCTCACAGGCCCGCTGCACGATCAGTATTACGACATGTCCATATCACGACGTAATTGTGCTAGCGGCCTCCAGATGGAGCGCCCGCAGATGGGCATCGTAATGGGCCACAACATCGCTGATCACCTGTTCGGCAGTGTAGCCCATGATGTCATAGTCCATATTGGTGCCGTTGATGTGGACCTCGGCCCGGTAGTGCCGCGGCGTGCGCCCATTGTTCCTGTCGTGCCCGTTCGGCATCTCCGGAAACGCGAAGGACAAGGGGCGAAACCCCCGCATGCGGACGGAATAACAGAAGTCAGCCTCTTCCTGGTGGCGCACATGGAGTTCCGCCATGTCTCCACTGTCTGTCACCGAGGCTTCAAGGCCTGAGGATCGGATCTGCTCGGCGACCTTTTCCAGCGTCGGCACCACGGTTTCAACCATGAATTTCGCCACCTCCGTGCGCCGATAGTGGCGGATGATGGTGGACAGCCGTCGTTGCCAAGGCACGACCGCGCCCTGGATCGGCGGCGGCACCGGCCGGGTCTTGAACAGCGTTCGTCCGGCCACGTCATTGCTCAGTGCCTTATAGAGCCCGGCGCAGATGATCAGCAGAACCGTACAAAAGGGCAGGGCCATGGTGATGGTGGCCGCCTGAAGCGCCACAAGGCCGCCCGCCAGCAGCAGGACCGAGGCCACCACCCCTTCCGTGACCGCCCAAAAGACCCGCTGCCACACCGGAGGTTCCGGGTCGCCGCCGGACGTGATCATGTCGATGACCAGAGATCCGGAGTCCGAGGAGGTCACGAAGAATGTCACCACCAGGGTGATGGCGAGAAGGGAGCTGATCGCCTCCAGGGGTAGTGTCTCCAGCATGATGAAGACGGCGACGGGCAGGTTGTTGCTCACGGCGCCGGTCAGATCCGCAAGGCCGTTGAGTTCGGCATAAAGGGCTGTGCTGCCGAAAACCGTCAGCCAGAGGAAGGTGAAGCCCGTCGGCACGAACATCACGCCCAGGACGAATTCCCGGATGGTTCGGCCATGGGAGATCCGGGCAATGAACATGCCGACAAAAGGCGACCAGGAAATCCACCAGCCCCAATAGAACAGGGTCCACCCGCCGATCCAGTCATTGGGCTCATAGGCATAAAGGCGGAAGGTCTGGCTCACAACACTCGACAAATAGGCTCCAAAATTTTGGGCCAGCGTGTTGAGGACAAAGATTGTCGGCCCCGCGGCCAGAACGAAAACGAGGAGCAGCACGGCAAGCAGCAGATTGAGCTGGCTCAGCCGCTTGATGCCCCCATCAAGGCCCATCACAACGGACACGGTGGCGGCGGTGGTAATGGCGGCAATGAGGACAATCTGAACGCCGGTATTGACTGGAAGGTCGAACAGATGGCCAAGGCCCGCATTGACCTGCGCGACACCGAGGCCAAGGCTCGTGGCGACCCCGAACAGCGTGCCAAGCACCGCGACTATATCCACCGTGTGGCCAATGGGGCCGTGAATGCGCTCGCCGAGCAGTGGGTAAAGCGCCGATCGGATGGTCAGGGGCAGGTCATGGCGGAAAGCGAAATAGGCCAGCGACATCCCGACAATAATGTAAATCGCCCAGGCATGGATGCCCCAATGGAAGAAGGTCGTGACCATTGCCGCGCGCGCGGCGGAGTAGGTCTCGCCCTCGCCGGTGGGCGGATTGGCGTAATGGGTGATGGGCTCTGCGACGCCGAAAAACAGCAAACCAATGCCCATGCCTGCCGAAAACAGCATGGCAAACCAGGACGTGTAACTGTAGTCGGGCTCGGAATCGTCCCGGCCGAGCTTGATGTGTCCAAAGGGCGAGAGCGCGATCAGCACGGCAAAAACGAGGAAAAAGGCGACAGAGCTGACATAGAACCAGCCGAATGTGCTCGACACGGCTGCAAGCAGCGCCTGGAACTGGGCTTCGGCGGTGGATGAGAACAAGACGGCATAGACCGCGAAAACGAAAATGAGGCCCGCCGAGGTAAAAAAGACAGGACCATTGACCCGCAGCCATTTTGGCCCGTTATCCGACATTTGCTGTGTGGGGCGGGGGCCGCCCCCGGGATGACTATCCGCCATGCTCTCCTGCCTGTCTGTGCGAGGGACTGGCCCAAAACGGGTTTGTCTGCCGGCTGAGGCCGAACATCTGCCGCAACGCAATGTGGAATTTCATCCAGTCTAGGAAATCCTTGCGCCCAGTTCCAGGGACGCCTCCTGCCTGACAGGGCCCGGTTGCCACGCGTGTGCACACGCATCCCGTGCTGGGTGGTCAAGGGCGCGGTTATGCTGAATGCTATCAACTGTCTGGTAAGCGGCGCATGGCTTGGCTTGGCGGCACGGGAAGGGGCCGTCTTGGGCAGCCCCGTCCGCTCGCCGTTCCCCCTGCGCTGGCGCCATGGTATAGCGGCGGATGTCAAGGGGCTGGGATAGGACGCAAGATGTTTTCAAAGATTCTGATCGCAAATCGGGGCGAGATCGCCTGCCGGGTCATTCGCACCGCCAAACGCATGGGGATCAAGACGGTCGCCGTTTATTCCGAGGCCGACCACGATTCCCTGCATGTGGAAATGGCGGACGAGGCCGTCTATCTGGGGCCGCCGCCAGCCGCCCAGTCCTATCTCCTGATGGACAAGGTGATCGAGGCTGTGCGGCAAACGGGCGCTGAGGCGGTTCATCCGGGCTTCGGCTTCCTGTCGGAGAACGCGAATTTCGCCAAAGCGCTGATGGATGCCGGTATCACCTTTATCGGCCCCAATCCGGGCGCCATCGGCGCGATGGGCGACAAGATCGAGTCCAAAAAGCTCGCCGCCGCGGCCGGGGTAAGCACGGTGCCGGGCTATCTCGGTGTTATTTCAGACACGGAAGAAGCCGTCCGTATCGCGAACGAAATCGGCTATCCGGTGATGATCAA